>JAEUJX010000068.1 GCA_016794545.1 Myxococcales bacterium | reverse complement strand
CGTACGAGACGTATCAGGCGGTGATCGACTGCGCGGTCGATCCGCCATCGAAGATCAACCACGAGCTCGACCCCGCCCTCGACGCCGTGGTCATGAAGGCCCTCGCGAAGGACAAGGAGGACCGCTACCAGACGGCGGAGGCGTTCGGCGACGCGCTGCTGTCGTACCTGCACCACCGCGGCAAGGGCTCGGGGCCGGGCGACGTGAGCCGGTTCTTCGACGGGGCCTTCGCGCAGGAGATCGAGGAGCACGGCGCGCGCATGCGCGAGCTGATCTCGGGCCGCGACTTCTCCGTCGATACCGGCGTCAACTGGGACGGCGAGGAAGAGGAGAAGAAGCGCGGCGCGACCGTCGACATGGGCGGGCGGAAGGGGCCCGACACGCAGTCGATCTCGCTGTCCGCGGCGGACATGATCCCCGATCGCCCGAGTCAGGGCGCGCTCTCCGACGTCATCGGCGGGCTCGGCGATTCGACCGGCGACGACGACGAGATCCCCGCCGACAAGACGCGGATCGAGACCAACCCGCTCGAGCAGATCAACGAGCTCGAGCGCGAGCGCGAGCTCGAGCGCCAGCGCGAGCGCGTCACGCCGCTGCCGCCGAAGCTGATGGCCGCGCGGCAGCAGGCCGTGCCGGCACACGCGGCGTCGCCGCAGACCAGCCCCACGGTCGCGCTCAAGGCCGACCGCGCGCAGAGCGTCAGCGGCGGGACGCCGAAGCCGACGGTGATGCCGCCGTCGGGCCCGCTGCCGCTGCCGGCGCCGCCGACGGGGCCGGTCGCCGGCGTGCGCCCCCCGACCGGCAGCGGCTTTCCGAACTTCTCGAACTTGCCGACGATGATCGCCGATCCGGAGCCCGAGCCCGACGGCGCGCAGGCGAAGACCGCGCTCGGCGGTCCCCTCGTCGATCCCCGCACGGGCGCTCCTCACGACCCGCCCCACACGACCTCGCCGACCATGCCGCCGCCGCAGCAGCAGCGCCCGACGATGCCGCCGCAGAGCTCGCTGGCGGGGTATCCGGTGATGAGCGCCGAGATGAGCGAGCAGATCGCGCGCGGCGCGGATCTGTTCCCGAGCCGGCCGCCGGGCGCCGGACCGCAGCCCGCGCCGCACCTCCCGCAGCCGCAGCCGCAGCCGCAGCTGCCGGCGCACGCGCCGCACTCCCCGCACGCGTCGCCGCCGACGCTCCAGCCGCAGGACGCGGCGCACCTGATGTCGCCCGTCGGGCACCAGTACGCGCAGCACGTGAACTGGGCCGACGCGGCCGCGATGCCGGCGCGCGCGCTCCCGAAGTGGAAGCTCGCGCTCGTGTTCGTTGGTGCGATCACCGCCGCGCTCATCATCACGATCATCATCGCCAAGCTCGCGACGTGACCATGCGGGCGGTGGTGGTGGTGGTGGTGGTGGTGGCGGGCTGCGGGCGGGTCGGCTTCGACGCACGATCGGTCGATGGCGCGGGCGACGACGCGCCGGGCGACGCGCCGCCGGCGTCGTGCTTCCGCGGCCTGTCCGCGGGTCGGATGACGAGCTGCGCGATCGACGCGCGGGGCGACGTGTGGTGCTGGGGAGACAACGGGCAGGGCGAGTCGAACCCGGCCGCGATCGGCGGCTACACGCTCGTGCCGGCGAAGATCGTGCTGCCCGCGCCCGCCGCGCAGATCGCCGCCGGATCGCAGTTCGCGTGCGCGCGGCTCGAGGACGGTCGCGTCGCCTGCTGGGGCGACAACGGCGACGGCCAGCTCGGCGACGGCGGCGGCGCGGACGGGGGCCCGTTCCTCGTCGCGCTCGCCGGCGAGCGCGCGACCGAGCTCGCGGCCGGCGGCATCGACGCGTGCATCGTGCGCGCGAGCGACGGCGGCGTCATGTGCTGGGGCGGCGGTGGCGACAACGTGCTGGCCGCGCCGTCGCCGACCCCGGTGACGGTGCCCGTGCTCGTGCAAGTGCACGGCCTCGTGCTCGCGCACCGCCACGCGTGCGCGCTCGATCCCGCGAACAACGTGTGGTGCTGGGGCCGCGGGCGCGGCGGCGAGATCGGGCCGCCGCTGGCCGATCGCAGCACGCCCACGATGGTGTCGATCCTCGGCCAGCCGGCCTCGCTCGCCGCGGGCGGCAAGTTCACGTGCGCGCTCGACGACGCGGGCACCGCGCGCTGCATCGGCGACGGCACGTTCGGCGAGCTCGGTCACGGTGCGTTCGCCGCGAGCGCCTCACCGGTCACCGCGCTCGCGACCGGGCTCGTCGAGCTCGGCGGCGGCGGCAAGGCGATGTGCGGGCGCCGCGCCGACGGCAGCGTGCCGTGCTGGGGCGCCGGCGGCGACGGCCTGCTCGGCGATGGCTCGTACGATACCCGCTCGACGCCGGGCGACGCGGCCGTCGCGCTGTCGGCGCTCTCCGTCGGATATCACCACGCGTGCGGCCTCGCGGGCACGCAGATCCTGTGCTGGGGCCGCGACACGGAGGGGCAGCTCGGGCGCGGCACGCGCGCGGTCGCGCGGACGCCGCAGACGTGGGGCACGGCGGGCGCGCCGCAGACGTCGCTGACGATGGGCTCGCAGCACACCTGTCAGCTGCGCGGCACGTCGCTCGCGTGCTGGGGCCTCAACCTGAACGGCCAGCTCGGCGACGGCACGCGCACGAGCCGCCGCGCGCCGGTCCCCGTTCCACTGTCGTTCACGCCGATCGGCGTGGCCGCCGGTAACCAGCTGACGTGCGCGTGGGACAGCGCTGGCTTCGCGTGCTGGGGCCTCGGCGCGAGCGGCCAGATCGGCGACGGCGCTCCGCATCCGCAGCCGGTGCTGAGCGGGACGCGGCAGACGCTCGCGAACGTCTCCGCGATGTCCGTCGGCGGCAGTCACGTGTGCGCGATCGGGAACGGCGGCGCCCTGTACTGCTGGGGCAGCAACGGCAACGGTCAGCTCGGCGCACCGGTGTCCGCGGACCGCCGCTCGCCGGGCCTCGTCGGCGGCGTCGGCGCGGTGCAGCGGGTCTCCGCCGGGTACGCGCACACCTGCGCGATCATCGCCGGGGGCGCGCTCTACTGCTGGGGGGCGAATGTCCACGGCCAGCTCGGCGACGGCTCGACGATGCAGCGCACGGCGCCCATGCTGATCCTGGTGCCGGGCATCGCGGTCGAGGTCGGTGCGGGCCGCGAGCACACGTGCGCGATCCTCCAGGGCGGCGACGTGTACTGCTGGGGCCGCAACGACGGCAACGAGGTCGGCGTCGCGAACCAGGCCGACCAGCTCGCGCCGGTGAGGGTGGCCTTGCCGGCGGCCGCGGTGTCCCTCGGGGTGGGCGCGCGGGGCGCCTGTGCCGTGCTGACCGATGGCCGGGTGTCGTGCTGGGGCGTCAACTCGGTCGGCGAGGTCGGCAGCGGTGGCGGGGGCGCGAGCACCACGCCGATGCTCGCGGCGGGCCTGTCCACCGCGGCGATCGTGGCACGCAGCAGCAACGGCGTCTGCGCAGGTCTGACCGATGGCCGGCTCGCATGCTGGGGGAACGCCGAGGGTGGCCAGCTCGGCAGCGGTCTGCGCGACGACGTGGCGACGCCGATGACGGTGCCGCTGTCGTGCAATCCGTGAGACGATCAGCGGTCGTGAAGCGTCTGCTCGTCGTCGGAGCGTGCCTGGTCGCGGCACCTGCGAGCGCGGATCGCACGAGCGCCGCGTCGCTGCGAACGCAGGGCGAGCAGCTCGCGAAGGACGGCCAGTTCGCCGAGGCGATCGAGGCGTTCAAGGCCGCGGACGCGGAGCGCCCGACCACCGAGCTGGCGTGCCTGATCGGGCTCGCATACGGCCGGCGCAACCTCTACGGCCAGGCCGAGCTGTTCTTCGATCTGTGCCACGAGCGTGCGGAGTCCGGCGATCCGGTGCCCTCGTGGGCGAACAAGGTGGAGGCGCAGTTCCGCGAGCGGCTCGACGGGTCGAAGCTCGCGCGGATCACGATCAAGGTGAAGCAGGGGCGCGCGCCGAAGGTCGTGGTCTCCGCGTGGGCTCCCGACGAGACGTTCTCTCCGCGCGCGATCCACCTCCCGGCCGGCCGCCACACGATCACGGTGACCGACGCGGAAGGCGACACCGCCGAGCGCGCGATCGTCGTCGAGGGCGGCGAGCCGCAGACCGTGGTGATCGAGCTCGGCGGCGAGCAGGGCGGCGAGCCCGAGCCGGAGCGCACGGGCCCGAGCAAGCTCGGCCGCAACCTCGCGTTCGTCGGGCTCGGCATCGCGGCGGTCGGCGTCGCGGTGCACGCGACCTGGTACCGGTCCGAGCGCGACGAGCTGCAGGAGGCGAGCGACACCGGCGACGTGTTCCGGTACGACGCGCACGTCGATGACTACACGAACGCGCGCAACGTCACCGTCGGGCTCTACGGCCTCGGCGCGGTGACCGCGATCGTCGGGCTCGCCCTCCACCTGAGGGTCTCCGCGCAGCCGACGCGCGGCGGTGCCGTGGTCGCGGTGGGGTGGGCGCTGTGAACAGCGAGCCGCGCGCGAAGGCCGAGCTCTACTGCTCGTCGTGCGAGCGCACGTACGACGAGGGCGAGGCGTGCCCGCGAGACGGCACGCGGCTGATCCGCCTCGTCACGCATGCCGATCCGTTCGTCGGCCGCGATCTCGACGGGCGCTACGCGATCGTCGAGCGGATCGGTCAGGGCGGGATGGGCGCGGTCTATCGCGGGGTGCAGCGCTCCGTCGACCGCCAGGTCGCGATCAAGGTCGTCACGCCGTCGATGATGTCCGAGCCGGCGATCATCAAGCGGTTTCTCCGCGAGGCGCGGCTCGCGAGCCGCCTCGATCACCCGAACGTCGTCCAGATCTTCGATTTCGGCCAGACGCCCGACGGCGTGTTCTATCTCGTGATGGAGCTGGTGCCGGGCAAGACGCTCGAGGCGATCCTCGACGAGGAGGTCGCGCTCGATCCGGCGCGCACGATCGAGATCGCGGTCCAGATCTGTGCCGCCCTCGAGGCCGCGCACGCCGTCCCGATGGTCCACCGCGACCTCAAGCCCGCGAACGTCCTGATCGATGCGCGTGGGCTCGTGAAGGTGCTCGACTTCGGCATCGCGAAGTCGCTCGCGCCAGACACGCTGTCGGCGACGATGACCCGCGCCGGCGCGGTGATCGGAACGCCCGCGTACATGCCCCCCGAGCTCGCGCAGGGCCGCGAGCTCACGACCGCCGCCGATCTGTACTCGCTCGGCTGCATGCTGTTCTACGCGCTCACCGGAAGGCTGCCGTTCGACGCCGACGCGTTGCCCGAGATCGTGCGCATGCACGTCCACGAGCCCGTGCCGCCGCTGCCGCCCACGGTGCCGCGCGCGCTCGCGCACGTCGTCCGGAAGCTGATGGAGAAGGATCCCGCGCGCCGCTATCCGAGCGCCGCGGCCGCCCGCGTGGCCCTCGAGAACGCGCTCGTCGCGCCGGCGGGCCGCCCCGCGATGCAGACCACGCTCGACCTCGGCAGCGCCCCCGGCGGCGCGGTGCGGTCGCGCCCGCGCTCCGCGTCGTCGCGGCGCTGGTGGCCGCTCGCCGCGCTCGGCGTGATCGCGATCGGCGGCGGCGTCGCGGCGGCGATCGCGCTCTCGGGAGGCCACGCCGCACCGGCGGCGCCGCCGGATGCGCACGCCGAGGTCGCGGAGTCGCCGTCGCCGATCGTCGAGCCGATCGTCATCGACGCCGCGGTGCCGGCCGCAGACCCCGTGGCGATCGACGTTGGCGCCGGAGCACCGCCGGCCAAGACGCCAGCG
>JAEUJX010000056.1 GCA_016794545.1 Myxococcales bacterium | reverse complement strand
CTCGCGGAGGTCGGCGATCGGGCCCGGGCGCTCGGCATGCGGCGCGTCGCGCTGTTCACGGATCCGCGGCTGCGCGCGCTGCCGTGGTTCGACGACGTCGCGCGCGCGCTGGCCGCCGTCGGGATCGATGCCGCCGTGTTCGACGCGGTCGCGATCGAGCCGACCGACACGTCTCTCGAGGACGCGGTCCGGTTCGCGCGGAGCGCGCGGCCGGATGGCTACGTGTCTCTCGGCGGCGGTTCGGTGATCGATACCGCGAAGGTCGCGAACCTCCTCGCCACCCACCCCGCGCCGCTCGCGGCGTACGTCAACGCGCCGCTCGGCGAGGCGCGCCCGGTGCCCGGACCGCTCGCGCCCCACCTCGCCTGCCCGACGACCTCGGGCACCGGCAGCGAGGTCACCGGCATCGCGATCTTCGACTGGGTCGCGCACCACGCGAAGACCGGCATCGCCTCGCCGCGCCTGCGCCCGAGCGAGGCGATCGTCGATCCGCGCACCACCGCGACGTTGCCGGCCGAGGTCGTCGCGGCGAGCGGCATGGACGTGCTGTGCCACGCGCTCGAGTCGTTCACCGCGCGCCCGTACACGAGCCGCCCGGCGCCCGCCGCGCCGAGCGCGCGGCCGATGAGCCAGGGCAAGAACCCCTGGAGCGACCTCGGCTGCCGCGAGGCGATGCGGCTCGCCGGCACGTACCTCGTGCGTGCGGTGCGCGACGCGTCGGATGCCGAGGCGCGCGAGCAGGTGATGTGGGCCGCGACGCTCGCGGGCATCGCGTTCGGCAACGCCGGCGTGCACGTACCGCACGCGATGGCCTACGCGATCGCCGGGCGCGTGCGCGACTATGTCCCCGCGGGCTATCCGGCGGCGCCGCTCGTCCCGCACGGGATGGCCGTCGGTCTCGGCGCGCCTGCCGTGTTCGCGAGGCTCGGCGCGTTCTGTCCCGACCAGCACCTCGAGGCCGCCGCGCTGCTCGGCGCCGACACCCGCGGCGCCTCCGCGGCCGACGGCGGTGCGCTGCTCGCCCGCGCCGTGGTCGAGCTGTCGCGCGCGATCGCGTTCCCCGACGGCCTGGCCGGCGTCGGCTACACGACCGCCGACGTCGACGATCTGATCGCGGGCACGCTGCCGCAGCAGCGGCTGCTCGCGAACGCGCCGTGCGACGTGGACTCGGACTGCCTCCGCGAGCTGTTCGCGGGCGCCCTCACCTACCGCTGACATGCCCACCGAACGCCCCGTCCTCACCGACTATCCCTACGTCACCTCCATCACCACGCGGTGGATGGACAACGACATCTACGGCCACGTCAACAACGTCGCGTACTACAGCTTCTTCGACACCGCGGCGAACCAGTTCCTGATCGAGCGTGGCGGGCTCGACATCGCCGCCGGCCCGGTGATCGGCCTCGTCGTCGAGTCGAAGTGCGCGTACCACGCTCCGCTCGCGTACCCGGAGCGGCTGCGCGCGGGCGTGCGCATCGATCACCTCGGCAACCGCGCCGTCACGTACGGCATCGGGATCTTCTCGATCCGCGACGACCGCGCCGCCGCCCACGGTCACTTCGTGCACGTGTTCGTCGATCGCCAGACGCGCACGCCCACCCCGATCCCCGACACGTTGCGCTCCGCGCTCGAGTCGATCCGGCGGCCCGCGTGAGATGGTCGCTGTTCGTCATGCTCGCCGCGTGCAGTGACTCCGCCGACCCGGGCTGGATGGCCGCGCAGGACGACACGGTCAGCCTCGCGGCGCTCTCGATCCCCGGCACGCACGACACCGGGGCGCGCTTCGAGCCCGCGCCCGGCCTCGCGAAGACCCAGGAGCTGACGCTCGCCCAGCAGCTCGACGCCGGCGTGCGCTACCTCGACATCCGCTGCCGGCACTTCGAGGACGCGTTCCTGATCTACCACGGGCCCGTCGACCAGAACCTCGGCTACGACGAGGTGCTCGCCACCCTCGCGGACTATCTCGAGACGCACCCGACGGAGACGGTGATCGTCAGCGTCAAGGAAGAGTCGCTGCCGCAGGACAACACGCGCACGTTCGCGCAGACGTTCGACGACTACCTCGCCAGGGCCCCCGACCTCTGGTACCTCGGCGACCGGATCCCCGACCTCGGCGAGGTGCGCGGCAAGCTCGTGCTGCTCCGCCGGTTCGACGCGCCGCGCGCACCGCTCGGACTCGACGCCTCGCCCTGGCTCGACAACACCACGTTCGCGGTCTCGAACGGTGCGGCCATGCACATCCAGGATGCGTACGTGGTCACGAGCAACGACGCGAAGTGGGCCGCGATCACCGCCCTGTTCCAGGAGGCGAAGGCCGGACCGCCGGCCACCCTGTACCTGGACTACACGAGCGGCTACCAGATGATGAACGGGCTGCCGAACATCCCGATCGTCGCGGGCGACATCAACGCCCGGCTCGATGCCTACCTCCCCACTGCGACGGGACGGCACGGCGTGCTCGTAATGGACTTCCTCACGCCCGAGCGCGCCGCGGCCGTGATCGACCTGAATCTGCGTTGAGCCGAGCGGGCTACTGGACCTGGATGGTGCCCTTGATCATGTCCATCGTGCACGCGTAGGTCAGCGTCCCGCCCTTCGCGAACGTCACCGGCACCTCGACCGCCTTGTCGAGCGGCAGCACCGCCTCGACCTTCTTGTCGCCGCCGAGCTTCACCACCACCCTCTTCGCGCAGGTCGCCTCGGTCTTGCGCGTGAACACGAGGATCAGCGGCTTGTTCGCGGCGACCGAAATCGTTTCGGGCTCGAACCCGCGCTTGGTCACCACGATCTCGATGCGGGACGGGTCCTTGGCCTTCGCCGTGTCGGCGGAGGCGGTTCCGGCGAGAGCGAGGGCGCACAGGAGGACGATCTTCATGGTTCCGAGCGTCTTACCATGCTGGCACGCGGTTCGCTGTGCGTGTCGTCATGCGCGCCACCCTCGTCGGACTGCTGCTGGTTGCGGGGTGTCTGGACGCGGATCCGAACGCTCCCGATGCGGGTGGGACCAGCACCGGCGAGCAGCCGAGCTTCGGCGCGCTCCACGCCGACACCGCCGTGGCTCAGGGACCGGAGCCCAGCGTCTGCGACGTGCTCCCGTGCGACGGGCCGTGCTCGCTCGCGTGCGACCGGGACGCACTGCTCGACCAGTACGTCCCGGAGGGGTTCTGCATCTCGTTCTTCTGCGAGCTGACCGACGGGCGGGTCATGGTGCTCGACGTATGTCACGCGCCGGAGCCCGCGTGATCAGGGGACCGAGAGGCGGATCGGGTTGACGCGCGGGTTCTGCTCGGCGACGCGCGAGTAGCCGATCATGGTGTACGTCGCGAACATCGAGCCGTCGATCGTCGAGCTCGTCGCGGTCGCGGGGTTCAGCAGCACGCGGCCACCGGCGACCTCCTGCCACTGCCAGCCCTCGGTGCGGTTCACGTCGGCGGCGCCGACGACCGCGTACTCGATGTACCAGCACGCGAGCTGACCATCGGCCTGCATCTCGAACGGCACGACGGTGTACACGTGACCGTTCGGGGTCTTGAAGCGCAGCCAGAAGCCGAACGTGTTGGTCGTGGTGGAGAAGCCCTCCCAGCTGCCCCACGCGGCGTTCGTGCTCGGCGCCTTGAGCGTGCCGCTGACCACGGGCGTCGGCGCGGACTGCGCGGCGGCGGGGGCGGCGGTGACGACCAGGGCGAGCAGGACGGCGAAGACGGTGAGGACGGTGCGCATGGCGATCTCTTTCGTGGGGGCTCTCGAAGGGGCCCGGCAACTCGCCGGATTTCCCTTCGAACCCTTCATTGCCGGCGCCCCAGATCTCCGGACATCGCTTTTTTTTGCGAGCCGCGGCGCCCACTTGCGCGAGGCGCGGATGTCCTACTTCGTCGCCAGCCGTGCGCGGGCCCAGGCCCGCTGCGCGTCGGTGCGCGCGTTCGCCGCGAGCGCTTCCAGGAGCGCGCGGCCCTCGGCCACGCGGCCGGCCTTCTCGAGCGCGAGCGCGCGCGCCGCGATCGCGAGCGGCTCGCCGGCTTCGAGCTCCGGCAGCGCCGCCGCCGCATCGCCGGCGCGCAGCAGCACGATGCCGTGGACGATCCGCGCGAGCGGCGGCGCGTCCCGCAGCGCGAGCGCGCGCTCGCTCGAGCTCCGCGCCGCACCCTCCTCGCCGAGCGCGAGGGCCGCCGCCGCCTGCACCGTCCACGCGACCGCGTCGCCCGGGTTCGCCACCACGCGCGCGGCCGCCGCCTCGCGCGCGCTCTCGATCTCGGCGACGCTCGACAGCCCGCCGGCGACGTCGACCGCCGGCAGCGCGCGCCACAGCGCATCGGGATCCGCCGCGAGCGCGAGCGCGTACTCGCTCAGCTCGTCGGCGGGCTTGCCGAGCAGCCGCATGAGGTGAGCTCGCGACCAGTGCGTCCACGGATCGTGCGGCGCGAGCTGGAGCGCGCGGTCGTAGTCCGCGGTGCCGAGCGCGACGAGCTCCTGCCGCCGCTCGGACAGGCCCTGCAGGACCAGGTTCAGCCCGCGCGCCTCGAGCCCGCGCGGATACGCCGGGCGGAGCGCGACGCAGTGCTCGAGCACGAGACCCGCCGCGCGATGATCCCCCGCCGCGGACAGCGCGTTCGCGAGCATGAACGAGTGCCAGTACTCGTTCGGCTCGAGACGCACCGCCTCGCGGAACCTGTCGATCGACGTCGCGAGCGGGTTCGCGAGGCTGAGGCCCGCGTCGGCGAGGACGGGTCCCAGCATCGCCTTCAGGCCCTCGGGCA
>JAEUJX010000053.1 GCA_016794545.1 Myxococcales bacterium | reverse complement strand
CCGCGCGCTACATGCTGCGGATCGGCGACTACGCGCGCCGGCTCGGCAAGTGCGACATCGCGCGCACCGCGTACAAGCAGTACCTCGCCGAGGAGCCGCGCTCGGCCAGCGACCCGCTGTGGGTCCAGGCGATCACCGAGCGCGGCGCCACCTGCGAGGCCGACGCCGAGAAGCGGCGGCGCGAAGAAGGCGGCGAGTGAGTCCCAGCCGAGCTACGGCTTGCTCGTCGGCGTCATGAGGGTCTGAGAGATCGCGACGTCGCTCGTCGCCTCCTGCGGGCGGGCCTCCGAGCGTCCGGGCATGATGAGCTGCTGCCCGCTCGGCGAGACCGCCGCGACCTCCTTCGGCTTGTAGGCGGTCCACCACGCGAGCGCCTTCGCCCCGGTCCAGGCGTGCTCGGGCGGGATCACGATCGCCTTCAACATCGCGGCGAGGTGCCGCGCATCGCGCGGCCGATCCTCGGGCTCCTTGGCGAGACACGACCGGATCGCCGCCTCGAGCTCCTCGGGCAGCCAGCCCTTCACCCTCGCGTCGAGCGCGGGCACCGGATCGTAGATGTGCTTGTGGAGGATCTTCGCGTCCGCGCCCTCGCGCGGGAACACCTCGCGACCGGCGAGCAGCCACCACGCGACGCAGCCCAGCGCGTACACGTCGGCGCGGCCGTCGAGCGGCATGCCGAGGATCTGCTCGGGTGCCATGAAGCCGGGCGTGCCGAGCATGGCGCCGAGCTGCGTCAGCTTCGGCGTCTCGGGGATCTCGGCGGGCAGCCGTGCGGCGCTCGAGCCAGGCACTTCGTTCGCGGTCTGCACGATGCCGAAGTCGAGGAGCTTGAGGATGTCGAGCTCGTCGGCCGCGCGGCACAGCATCAGGTTCGGCGGCTTGATGTCGCGGTGGAGCAGACCCGCCTCGTGCGCCTCGGCGAGCGACGAGCACGCCTGGATCAGGATCTGGATCACGCGCGCCGCGGGCTGCGCGCCGTCGCGCACGACGAGCGACTCGAGGTCGAGGCCGTCGAGCAGCTCCATCGCATAGTAGAAGACGCCCTCGTCGGTGACGCCGTAGTCGTAGAGGGCGATCGTGTGACGCGACCGCATCGAGGCGAGCACCTGCGCCTCGCGGCGGAACCGCTCGCGGATCTCCGGAGCCGACGCCTCGTCGGTGAGCGCCTCCGAGCGGATCAGCTTGATCGCGGCCGAGCGCGCGAGCAGCCGGTGCTCCGCGCGCCACACCTCGCCCATCCCGCCGGCGCCGAGCCGCGCGACGAGCCGATACGCGCCGAGCTCCTTCGCCCGGGCCTCCGCGTTCTTCGCCTGCTGGCGCGACGCCGCGACCTGGCGGCGCATGCGCACCAGGTTCCACGCGAGGATCAGGGCGATGCCGACCGCGATCGCGAGGGCACTCGCCGACGCGACGATGCTCGAGCGCTCCAGCGCCCGCGTCGGGGCGAGCAGCGTGCGCGTCGGGACGATCGTGGCGACGTACCAGTCGAGCGGGACCTGCACGCCGGCGCGCCGTCCGGCGATCGGCGCGATCGACGCGAGGTAGCCGCCGTCGCCGGTGGCGAGCTCGACGAGCTCGAGCGTCTTCGCCGTGCCGGGGGTCTGCAGGTGACCGAACAGCGCGTCGAGCGGGTCGTCGTGGAGGTCCGAGTAGCGGAGCAGCTGATCCGCCACCGGACGCACGATCCTGTCCACGGCGGGGTAGGCGAGGATCACGCCGTCTCGCGTCGACATCAGCGTGCGCGCCTCGTCGAGTGCCGGCCGCGCGACGAACGTCGAGAGCGCGCCGACATCGAAGTCGACGGTGAGCACGGCGACCAGGCCGCCGGAGGCATCGAACACGGGCTCGGTGCACGTGATGCCCGTCTCGTGGCTCTTGAAGAACGTGTAGGGCTCCGTCCACGTGCGCGCGCGCGTCTTCAGCGCGAGCCGGTAGAAGCCGCGCTCGCGCGGATCGTAGTCGGTGACCTCGCGGCGCAGCGGCTGGAGCGCACCGCCGTCGACGGTGAACCGCTGCACCTGCGTGCCGGTCGGGGTCACCCGCGACTCCTGCACCTCGAGCGAGCGCCCGGCGTTCAGGTACGCGCCGCGGAACGTGCCGTCCGGGAAGCTGATGCTCGCGTACGCGACGCCGGGGCGGCCGACGATCAGATCCTGGAGCCGGACGAGCACGTCGTCGAGCGCGCGGGACGGATCGGCGAGCACCCGCAGCCGCTCGAGGATCGGCGACGCCTGGTCGAGCGCGAACGCGACATCAGCCGTGATCGCCGTGGCCTGCTCGGTGAGCTGGCGGCGGGCCATCGACGTCGATGCGGACCGCGTGGCGTCGCGCCCGACGAGCAGCACGGTGACTCCGACCGCGGCGACGAGCACGGGCAGCGTCACCAGCACGCCGGTCGGCGAGGCGAGTGCGCGGCCGACGCGCACCCACCGGGGCTGAGGTACATCGAACCGCGTTCCGGCCGACTCAGTCACGCGACTCGTACACGGTCCTCGATGGCAGCTCGAGCGCGGTCAGAAAGCCGCCCTTGCCGCACGCGGTGTCGAGCCCGACACACCCCGGACCGGCCCACATGTCCGTGGGGTCGTCGGGCGTCCACGACGAAAGCTCGTTCGGCAGCGTGCGCGTCGTGGTGTGGCCGAACACGACGAGCTTGCCGCGGTAGTTCTCGAAGAAGTCACGGTCGCGCAGCCAGAGCAGCGCGCGCGGCGGGGTCACCGCCGATGGGTGCGGGAACTCGCTCCCCGGCGTGCGCTTGATCCCGGCGTGGACGTAGATCGCGTGCTCGTCCTCGTACCAGTGCGGCAGCGTCTTGAACCACTCGATGACCTCGGGTGGAAAGAACGAACCGGCGAACATCGCCTCGAGCTCGTCGGCGGACGGCAGCGCCTCGGGGTCGGGAACCGGCAGGCCCTTGTACGAGCAGTAGGCCTCGTAGCAGCCGTTGCCACGCGGCAGCAGGAACTCGGGCCAGCCCTTGGTGACGACCTGGATCCAGGCGTCCTCGTGGTTGCCGCGCAGCGCGATGATCTTCGCCGGTCCCTCGTCGATCAGCGCCCGGACGCGCGCGACGACTCCCGCCGAGTCGGGACCGCGGTCGATGTAGTCGCCGAGGAACACGATGGTGTCCTCGGCCGTGAGCGCGGGAAGCCGCGCGTACAGCTTCTCCAAGGCCGCGAGATCCCCGTGGATGTCGCCGATCGCGAAGGTCCGACCCGACACCACACCATCGTAGTGTAGGAATCGCCCACGATCACGGTGTCGGGTGTCGGTTCTGCCGACGCCGCGCCTCCGGTCACGCTCCTGCAGTTTCCACTCGTTGCGGTGGCACGGAGCGTGGAATCATGGAGGGCATGACTCTGCCCCGCCTGCTGGCCGCCGCGATCGTGCTCGTCCCCACCGTCGCGCTCGCGGACGACGACTACGGCGGCGACTACTACGCGGGCCCCTCGGCGACGCCGCCGACCGTCGCGGCGCCGCAGCCCGCACCGCCGCCGCCGCCGGAGTTCCGGTCCCGCTGGTCGATCGGCTTCGCGCTCGGCGGCGCCTCGTTCGCGCCCGAGGGCAATCCCGACGCGAAGGCGGACTTCGACCTCGGTCAGCTCGCGGTTCGCTACCGCGGCTGGCGGCACCTCGAGCTCGAGCTCGCGATGGCCGGAGGCACGCAGCAGCTGCCGGAGGAGCGCCGCGACCTCGACGCGGCGTACGAGATCGCGCAGGTCACGCTCGCCGCGAAGTACCGCTTCAACGTGCAGAACCACTGGAACTGGTGGCTGATGGCCGGCGTCGGCTCGACGACCATCGCGCCGGAGGGTGCGGGCGAGGAGCAGCGCACGGCGAGCGAGCGGCCGCACGGCCTGCTCGGCATCGGCCTCGAGTACCGCTGGACGAAGTTCGCGATCCAGGCCGAGGCGAAGGCGATCAAGCTCGGTCAGACCGACGACGAACAGGCGCTCGAGGACGCGACCGGCGAGAAGATGCCGGAGATCGGCGGCGGCAGCTTCACGCTCGGCGGCGCGTTCTACTTCTGATCAGGGTGCGTCGACGGTCGCCTGCACCGCGGCCTCGACGACCTGACCGAACCGAGAGCGGGTCGCGTCGTCGAACCGCGTCGTGTACGGCAGGTGGATGAAGCCGGCGCGGCCGCCGCGCGGACCGATCGCGCCGATGTTGGCGAACATGACGTTGTTGCAGATGTAGCGGCCCGGATCGTCGCTCGGCTGGGGCGACTCGCCGAGATCCACCAGCGCCGCCTCGATCGCGTCGAGCGGCAGCAGCGTGGTGCGCGTCGCCGGCGCATCCATCGAGATCGGTTGCGCGGCGCGGATGATGCCGCGGTTGTCGGGCGCACCGCCCGAGAGCTCGCCGGTGTCCTGCAGGTTGTACGCGGTCTGCTCGAGCGCGATCGATCCGCCGCCCTGGCCGAAGCTGAGGACGTGCGCCGGCTCGCAGCGCGCGATCACGTCGGTGACGAGCGACGCCGCGCGGTCGTACTCGACCGGGAGGATCAGCTTCATCAGCGCGACGCCGCGCAGCGCCGACGGCCGGGCCTCGCCGACGGCGACCGCAGACACGTTCTCGTGCCAGCCGTCGGCGGGGAATGGCTGGAAGCCGGTGACGAGGACCTTCACGCCGTCCGGATCGCCCTCGAAGACACACGGGGGTGGCGTCTTGCGGAGCTGCGCGCGCGACGTGTCGCCGCTCGAGTGAACGCGGAGCTCGACGAGCTCCGCACGGTCGGGCATCAGGTCGCCGACCTTGAACGAGATCAGCGTGCGGAACGCGGTCGTGGTCTTCGTGACGAGGCGAGCGTCGGCCATCTCGAGGCGAGGCCGCAGATCGATGCCGTTCGCCTCGAACCGCTCGACCTTCTTGCCGCGCGGCAGCTCGATCGTGATGACGTCGGAGTCGCGATAGATGCCGGAGCCGGGCGCGATCACGACGCCGAGCTCCTTCGGGAACACCTCGACGTACTGCAGATCGACGGCGGCGCCGGGCGAGACCTCGAGGGTGACGCGGGCGACGCGCGCGGCCTGCTGGATGCGCACCGGCACGTCGACCCAGCGGTTGCGCGCCCGGAGGCGCGACACGGTCAGCGTCTCGCTGCCGAGCGCGGCGCCCGAGAGATCCTTCGCGGTCACCACCACGATCGGGCCCCTGCTCGGATGCGAACGCACGCGGACGCGCGCGTTGACGGTCAGGCCGCCGACCTCGGCGCCCATCGGCATCACGACATCGCACGTCCGCTTCAGCTCGACGGCGCCGTTGCGCGCCGTGCCGCAGGTGTCGCCGGCGATCGCGTCCGCTTCGACGACCTTCGCGTTCAGCGGGTGCCCGGCGTCGTCGAACTTGCCGTCGACGAAGTCGCGGAGCAGGCCGTCGTTCGGGTCCTCGGTCTCGGGATTGCCGGGCTGCTCGGTGCAGGCGGAGGCCAGGACGGACAGACCGAGGAGACAGGCGAGACCAGGACGCAGGCGCACGCCGTGGTCTGGAGCAGTGGTCGTGCCAGATCGATCGCGAGGATCGTCCGATAGTTGCGGACACGGCCGGCGGCAACTCGCGTTGCCGGCAGGGACGTTAGACCTGGGCGGTCCCGCGTCCGAGCTCGATCACGCCGCCGGTCACGAACACGCCTCCGTCGGCGTCGACCCGCAGCCCGAGCCGCGACGGTCGCTGGACCGCCTCGCCCTGGGACAGCGTGATCGCGACGGGCAGGGGCTGCCTCGTGGCGAGGTGCCAGCCCCCGAGGTTCGCGCACGCGCTGCCGGTCGCCGGATCCTCGACCACGCCGCCGTTCAGCGTGAAGAAGAAGCGGACAACGTGTTCGGGATCGTGTTCGGGATCGCCCTTGGCCCAGACGTACGCCATCGCCTCCTCGCGCGTCGGCGAGGTGCCGTGCTTCGCGAGGAGCTCGTAGCTCGGCGCCGCCGCGCGGACCAGGTCTTTCGACGCGAGCGGGATGACGAGCTGCTCGCTGCCGGTGTTCACCCACAGCGGCTCGTCGCTCACGCTGCCGTCGGGCAGGCCGAGCATCGCGCACAGCTCCGCGCGCGACGCGGCGACGGTCTTGACCTCGGGCGCACGAGCGGTCTTCAGCGTCCACGTGGTGCCGTCGGTCGTCACCGGGACCAGGCCCGCCTTCATCTCGAGCACGACGCGCGAGCGCCCGGCCGCGACGACGCTGGCCGTGCCGAGCGTCGGGTGACCGGCGAACGGCATCTCGAACCCCGGCGTGAAGATCCGGACGTGATGGTCGGCGCCCTCGCGGGTTGGCGGCAGGACGAACGTGGTCTCCGACAGGTTGAACTGCCGCGCGAGCGCCTGCATCTGCGCATCGGAGAGCCCGCGGGCGTCCTCGAACACGCACAGGGGATTCCCGGAGAACCGGTCCCCGTCGACGGTGAACACGTTGACGATGCGGAACGCGTGCGCCATGGCCCGATGTACGCCCACCGGCACCCATGGCACAAGGCACAGCCGGCTCCAGGGAGGAGGAGCACACACCTGAACGAGCCGCCGATGCGGCCGACCTCGTGGACATGGATCGCGCTCTCGTGCTCGCCGCGCTCGTCGCCACCGGCTGCAACGCACGCCTTCACGCCGGTTACGACGCCACCGCGAGCGTGCGCGGCCCTCTCGCGAACCTCCAGTCGATCCCGCGCATCGCCGCGATCACCGGCGATCCGGACGCGGCGCCCGCCGCTCCCGAGGGCCGCACGATCAACGCGGGCATCGGCTTCGGCGACAGGCTGTTCCAGATCGGGCTCGGCATCCGCGCGAACAACATCGCGACGTCCACGCTCGATGCCGCGAACGGTCCGCAGTACCTCTCGGCCGCCGCGTCGCTCGACTTCCGCTACACGTTCGTCCGCATCAAGGGCATCTCGACGAACATCGTGCTCGCGCCGACCCGCACGCTGCTCGTCGACAGCGCCGCGGGTAGCTACAGCTGGGGCAGCGGCGTTCGCTACGGCGGCGGTCTGCAGCTCCAGCTCGGCTCGTTCGGCGTGTTCGCCGACGCGTACCAGGAGAAGATCATCTTCGGCGAGGGGCCGGCCCACGGGAACAGCACGCGGAACGGCGTGACGATCGGCCTCGCGGTTCAGCCGTAGCGACTACTCGTCGGCCTCGACGGGCGTGCTGAACAAGTTGTCGGGGATCTCGCCCTCGAGGCGCGCGGCGGTGCCGTTCTCCGTGAGCTTGAACCACGAGTCCTCGACGGTGACGCCCTTCTGCGCGGCGCCCTGCTTGAAGCCGGTCACGATGCCCGACAACCAGTCCTTCGCGACGCCGGGCTCCGAGGAGTCCGCCGTCACGACGAGCTTCCACACCTTCGGCGCGCTCGTCAGGTAGGCGACCGACTGGGTGATCTTGTACTTGGGGAAGCCGCCCGAGACGATCCAGCCCCACGCGTCCTTCGGCACCTGCGCGACCAGGCCGCGGATCCGCGCGTTCGGTGCGCCGGGCTTCACCGGGTGCGCGACGTCCTTCACGCCGGCGACGCCGTCCTTCCACGTGACCTGGAACTTGTCGCCGCCGGCGGTCAGCTGCCAGGCACCGGCCACATCCGCGGTCGTCACGCCGAGCAGCGGCGCGAGCGAGCCGGCGCACTTCTTCGTGGCCTCCTCCGGCAGACCGGTGACGAAGCCCTGCGTCCCCGACTCGCTCGAGCCGATCACGGCGACGCCGACCTTGCCGAGGACCTCTCGCACGCAGCCGAGCATCGGCGGCACCATGCTCGAGAACTTCTCGAGGCCGAACTTGCCGAGATCGATGGCGATGATGACGTTCGCGTCGCCGAGCTGGTGGGCGATCGTGTCGGAGACGAACGGGAAGCTCAGCGCCTCGGTGTTCGCCGCGCCCGGCGAGTCCGACTTGCCAGAACAGGCGCCCAGGAGAGCGATCGCGACGAGCAGGCGAGCGAGCATCCCGGTCAGATAGCACGTTTCGCGCTACGCTCCCGGACAATGCCGGCGACCGTGGTCGATGCTGTCCAGACCCCGTACCCGTGCCAGTGCGCGTGTCACGAACGCCTGACGCTCGACGAGCGCGCGGCCGGGATCGAGGCGTTGTACCGCTTCGACGACGCGATGCGCGGCTGGGGCCAGACGGTGATCTGGGACCTCGCGGCGCCCACTCTGTGGCGGCTCCAGCAGCAGCTCGGCGAGGTGAAGTGGGTCGCCGTCCGCGACGGCGCCTGCATTCACGCCCGGCTGCTCGGGTTCTGCGTTCACGAGACCATCCACGCGCTGTGCGGCGATCCGACCGCGCCGAACTACGGCACTCCGGTCGGGCTGCCGTACGGCGTGCCCGAGTCGGTGCCGCCCGCCGAGGAGGCGGCGTACCTCCATACCTACAACCAGCACGAGGCGCGCGCGTGGGTCGGCCTCGCGACGGTGGCGTACAAGCTGTTCGGGATCGAGTGGACGCTGCTCCCCGCGCGCGAGGTCGGCACGTACGGCTTCGCCGGCGGCACCGCGCTGTGCGACGTGCCGCCGGGCTACCGCCGGGTCCCGCACTACGATCATCAGCAGCACACGCGCCGCTACCTCGCGCTCGCCCACAAGCTCGAGGACGAGGCGATCACGTGGTTCACGCCGCAGAAGCTCGACGAGATCGAGGCGCGCTTCCGCGAGGCCGAGGCGATCGGCAAGGCGAAGCGGCCGAGCTCCTATCCGCCGCCGCGCGAGGCCGCGCGCATCAAGCCGAAGCAGCCAGGCCGCAACGATCTCTGCATCTGCGGCTCGATGCGCAAGTGGAAGCAGTGCTGCGGCGCGCAGGTCGCCGGCTAGAGCCGGCTTAGAGCCGGATGACGTGGTTCACGATCTCGTCGCTGCACATGCAGCTGCCGGCGCCGTAGCCCACCGACGTCAAGAGAACGCGCGTCCGGGAGTCCCACCACGCCTCGATCGAGTGCGTCCCCGTCGGCTCGCACATCGGCTCTCCGTCGAGCTCGCGGTTCGGGTACTGGACGGCGACGTCGTACCGGTGCTCCCAGAGCGAGACGTTCGAGGCGCGATCGACGACGCGGATGCGATCGCCCTCGACATCGGCGCGCAGCTCCGACGAGGCGGGGGCTTCGTCGCCCGAGATCGAGACGTGGGCGAGCGAGCGGTAGTTGCCGGCGGCGATGCGCTTCTGCACGGCGGCGGCACGGCGGTCGATCGCGGCTCGCTCGCCGCGCCGCAGCTTGTCGTAGTCCTCGAACGCGTTGGGATCGATGATCGTGTGCGTTGCGATCACGCGTGCGGTCGCGACGTCGAGGAACTGCACCTCGAGCGCCGGGAAGCCGCGGCCTCCGTCGTCGGGATGAACCGCCTGGACGATCGTCGTGCCGTCGGCGGAGATCGCGGGGAATCCGCGGTTCCAGTCGCAGCTCGGCGGACGCTCCTCCCCGTCGGAGTACACCGCGAGCTCGCACGCGACGTCCAGGCGCGGGGACGCGGCGCGCGGCTCGGGTGGCGGAGGTGGCACGGGCGCCGGCGACGGTGGAGGCGCGGGGGGCGGTGCGGCGTGGACGACGAGGAGCTGCGGCTGCGGCACCGGCAGCACCACGGGGATCGAGGCTCGTGATCTCGCCGCCTGGACGCGCACGTCGGTGGACGGCGTGCGTGGCGTCCTCGCGATGTTGACGCCGACCGCGGTGGCAACGATGGCGGTCAGGCCGACGCCGAGGGAGACGACGCGGTCGCTCACGGCGCCACCGTCACGACGTACGAGCGCTGCACGCTGCTGCCGCAGAGCTCGGGACCGACGAGGTAGTTGACGCTCGTGACGAGCGTGCGGGTCGGCGCGTCCCAGGCGGCCGACATCCCGTTCGTGAAGGTCGGCTCGCAGCGCTTGCCGTCGAGCACGCGGTTCGGGAACTCCGTCGCGACCTCGAACCGCCGCTGCCACAGCGCGACGTTGGTCGTGGTGTCGATCACGCGGATCGAGTCATCCGAGAACTGCGCGCGAAGGCCGGCGCTCTCGCGCCCCTGATTGGCCTCGGTGTCCCAGACGCCAAGCTTGGTCATCGCGCGGTATCCGCCGAGCAGGGCCTGCGCCTGGGCGGCGCGCCGCGAGATCTTCTTGTCGAGCGCCGGGCGCGTCGCGTCATCGGTGGCGACGTACTCGTCCGGCGACAGCACGAGCACGCTCTTCACGATCTTGCTCGTCGCGACATCGACCAGGCGGATCGTCAAGCCGGGGTTGCCGCGGCCTCGGTCGTCGGGCACGAACGCCGTCGCGATCGTGGAGCCATCGGCGGAGATCGCCGGAAAGCCTGTATCCCAGGAGCAATGCGGCTGTCCGTCGGGGTTGGTCTCCGCCACGCACTCGTCGCGGATCACGGGGGCGAGCGCGAGCGCCGTGCTCGCGAGATCGGGCTCGGGCTCGGGCTCGGGCTCCGGCGGTGGCGGCGGTTCGGGCGACGGGATCACCACGAGCTGGGGGGCGGCGATCGGCAACAGGATCGGCGAGACCATCGGAGCCTCGGGGAGAGGATCGGGCTCGCCGCGCGAGGCGACGACCTTCACACCCAGCCCGGCGGCTGCGACAGCGGCGAGTCCCAGGCTCCACTTCCAGCGTCCCCGCGAACGAGGCGGCTCCACGGCACGCGCGAGCTCGGTCATTCACGGCGGAGGTGCAGGCCGCGTACCCGCGCCAAGCCCGCGGGATGACATGGCGTCCGCACGCGCGTGGCGGCAGAGACACGCGAGCGTGTCAGCGCCGGTCGCGGAACACGAGCAGAACCACCACGTAGACGAGGCTGACGATCAGGCTCGTGACGAGGCCGGCGAACAGAACGGTAGTCAGCAGATCGAGATCGGGCACGACATCCGGGCTACACGGCGCGGCGCAACGACCTCTGCATCTGCGGCTCGATGCGCAAGTGGAAGCAGTGCTGCGGCGCCAGCACGGCCGGCTGATCGAGCTCTTCGCGTAGCGCTCTCCGGACCGCCGTGGCTGGCGCTTTCTGGCGCGGGTACGCGGGTACGGCGTTCGTGGAAGAGAATCGTTTGACCTCCAATGATTCTACGGGGAAGTCTCACGTTGGGTTCACCGAGCGCGGTGGCTCGTCGGGGGCAGACCTGGACTAGCCTTTGGGTACGTATCGTGTCCGCCACCAGTCTCCCCGCATCGCTGCAGCGCTTCCTCGCGACGCAGATCGATACCTTCGACAAGCTCGAGATCGCGGTGGAGCTCGCGAGCACGGGCGCGGAGGTCGAGCGCAGCCACCTCGCGGCGGGACTCTCGTTGCCCGCCGACGTGTTCGCCCGGAGCCTGGCCGAGCTCGTTCAGACCGGCCTGCTGGCGGTGCGCGGCGATGCGATCGGGCCGGCGAACCCCGAAGCGGCGCGCGGCATGGAGGAGCTGCTCCGCGCGTATCGCACCGACGGCGTGACGGTGGTTCGCGCGATCGCCGAGATCGCGATGCAGCGCATTCGCGGGAACCCGGCGCGGTCGTTCGCGGACGCGTTCGTGTTGCGGTCGAAGAAGAAGGAGGACCCGAATGCCTGAGGTCGTCTACCTCTCGTGCGCGCTGACGAGCACGTTCTGCGCGGTGCTGCAGGTTCGCAGCTAC
Organism: Myxococcales bacterium; assembly: GCA_016794545.1. GTDB lineage: Bacteria > Myxococcota_A > Polyangia > Haliangiales > Haliangiaceae > JABFXX01. Next base: position 21,004 of record JAEUJX010000053.1, on the reverse strand, counting down.
AAGCGGCAGCGCACGGGCCTGTTGCTCTGGAGCTCCGCCTGCTTCACCGGCCTGGCCCTCAACAACGTGTTGTTGTTCGTCGACCTCGTCGTCGTTCCGGACGTGGACATGAGCACGCTGCGCAGCGCGTCCGCGCTCGTCGCGATCGTCATGCTCCTCGTCGGCCTCGTCTGGGAGTCCCGATGACCTCCGTCGCGCTCACGTACATGAACGGCGCGCTGTCGCTCGGCTGCGCCGTGATCGCGATCTTCTTCCTCCGGTACTACAGGCTGTCGCGCGACGAGCTGTTCCTCTGGTTCGCCGGCGCGTTCGTGGCGCTCGGGGCGCAGTGGACGCTCCTGGCCTTCAGCCGGGGCTCCGAGCACGCGCACCTGTCCTACCTCGTGCGCTTCGCGGCCTTCCTCATGATCGTGATCGGGATTCTTCGCAAGAACCGCTCGCTGCGACCTCGCTGAGAGGCGGCCCCGGCGTTCCGCTTCGTCAGCCAGTGAGGCCCGTCCCGCGGCCCCGGCAGCTGACGAGCCGGTCGAGGAACGCCGCGGCCCAGCGCTCGGGCGTCTTCTCGGCCATCGCGCGGCAGAGCAGCCCGTGCCGGCGGCGGCGCTCGTCGCCGTCCATGCGCAGCGCACGATCGAGGTCGGCGGCGACTCCGTCGGTGTGGAACGGATTCGTGATCACCGCGTCGCACAGCTCCTCCGCAGCGCCCGCGAATCGTGACAGGACGAGCACGCCCGGGCGGGAGGGGTCCTGCGCGTGCACGAACTCCTTCGCGACGAGGTTCAAGCCATCGCGAAGCGGAGTCACGAGCCCGATATCGGCCATCCGGTACAGCTGCGCGAGCGTGGTGTGATCGTACGAGCGGTACAGGTACCGCACGGGCACCCAGTCCGCCTCGCCGAATCGGCCGTTGATGCGCCCGACCAGCGTCTCCACGCGCGTCCGCAGCTCGGCATACTCCGGGACCTCCGCGCGCGAGGGCACCGAGATCTGGACGAACGAGATCTTGCCACGCCACTCCGGCCAGCGCTCGAGCATGCGCTCGAAGCCGAGCAGGCGCTCCGGGATACCCTTCGCGTAGTCGAGCCTGTCGACGCCGAGGATCAACCGGCGATCGCCGAGGGCCACGCGAAGCCCCTCGACGTCGGCCGATCCGGTCGCCGGCACCGCGCGAAACGGAGCGGGATCTACACCGATCGGCAGTACAGCGATCTCCGGCATCGATCTGCTGGGAAGGCGAGCGGCCGCGCACGAGCGCAAGTTCTCCGCCCACTGCGAGGTGTGTACCCCGATCAGATCGAACCTGGAGAGCGCTGCGATCAGCTCGTCGGCCCAGGGAATCGTGTCGAACAGATCGCGGTGCGGGAACGGCACGTGGAGGAACAGCCCGATCGGTCCGCCGAACCCGCGCTCGCGCAGCTCCCGCGCGACGAGCAGCAGGTGATAGTCATGGACCCACACGGTCCCGCCGGGCGCGACGAGCCCGATGGCGTGTCGCGCGAACTCGGCATTGGCCGCGACGTATGCGTTCCAGTCATCGTCGGTGTACCGCACGCGTCCCGGGAAGCCGTGGAAGAGCGGCCACAGCGCGCGATTGCAGAAGCCGCCGTAGTAGTGGTCGCGCGTCCCCGGTGGGAGCTCGAACGACGCACGCACGGGGCCGTCGATCTCGTGGACCAGCAGCGGCCGCTCGCCCTCCGCCTCGGCGCCGTTCCATCCGATCCATACGCCGCCGTGGTGCCGGAGGACCGGCTCCAGCGCGGAGACGAGCCCGCCGACCGGGCGCTCGCGACCGGGCGCCGCCGGCGGGATGCGATTGGACACGACGACGAGACCGCTCTCGGCGGGCGCCTGCGCTCGAATCGACTCGAGCGAGAGGAACGGCGGGACCGCGCTGTTCGTGCGCGCACTGGCCAGCCAGCCGAGGAACGCCCGCACCGCGTGGTGACTGGGCAACCAGCAGCGCGCGCGCGTGTGCGCGGATCCGACCCGGATCGCCAGCTCGTTGTCGCGGAGCGCAGCGAACATATCCTCGTCGGTGCGATCGTCGCCGATCGCGAGGATGCGCGCGTCGGGGAGGTGCTCGCGCACCCACGACACCGCGATCCCCTTGTGAAACGAGCGCCTCCGCACCTCGAGGACCTCGATGCCGTCCAGGCGCTCGAACTCGTCGTGAGATTCGAGCCACTCCTCGCACGCCAGCTCGCAGGCAGACACGAGCGCTTCCTTGTGCTCGGCTGCGACGAGCCTCCAGTGGATGCACAGCGCCTGCGACTTGCGCTCGAGCCTCACACCGGCAGCGAGCGCAAGCGTGCGCAGGGACTCCGCGAGCTCGTCGAGCTCGGGTGCTGGTGGTGGTCCCACCCAGCACCGGTCGGCGCCGCACCGCCAGCTGCCGTGCTCCGCCACCCACCACACGCCATCGAGGGCGCGTCGAAACGGCTCGATCAGTGGCTTCGGACGGCCGGAGACGACGACGACGTGCACCCCGGCGTCGAGCAGCTTTTGCAGTAGCTCCACCGCCTCGGAGTCGATCTGTGCCGCCTCGGTCGTTGGCGCGAACGGGATCAGCGTGCCGTCCAGGTCGAGCAGCAGGGCCAGCTGATCGCAGCCGGCGAGCTCGCCGCACAGCCGATCATCCGCAAGTCTCATCACAGGCAGCTTCATCACGACCTCCTCGTGTGAAGCTGGCGGCCCGACCAGCTTTCGTGCCTGCGACCACCCAGGTCGCACCCTTGTCGGCTGTATTCGTTTGACGACAAACTATCTCATGCGGCTTGCGAGCGCAAGGACCCGATTTCTGACCGCTAGTCCGCCGTCAGCGACTCCAGCGACTTGCCCTCCGCGGCCACGCAGAACGCACGGGCGACGACGGCGGCGACGAGCATCAACCCGGCGGCGAGCGCGTATCCCGCGAACAGGTTCACTGGCTCGCCCGTGTCGACGATCGCGCCGAACAGGGTCGGGGCGAACGCGCCGACGAGCGTACCGAACGCATAGAACACCGCGATCGACATGCCGCGGAGCTCCACCGGAAACAGCTCGCTGACGGTGAGGTACGCGGAGCTCGCGGCGGCCGACGCGACGAAGAACACCGCCGACCAGCACAAGGTCTGCGTCACCGCATCTAGCCGGCCCTGCACGAACAGCCCCCCGGTGACGAGCAGCAGGACGCCGGAGACCGCGTACGTCGCGGGGATCATCACCCGGCGGCCCCACCGATCGAAGCCACGTCCGAGCACGAGAGGGCCGAGGAAGTTGCCGATCGCGAACGGCACGATGTAGAGGCCGACATCGTCGGCATCCACCGCGTGGAACTTCTGAAGAATGAGGCCGTAGCTGAAGAAGATCGCGTTGTAGAAGAACGCCTGGGCGAGCATCAGGGTCGCGCCGAGGATGGTGCGGCGCGGATAGCGCACGAGGAGCGTTCGGAGCAGGTGGCGAATCCCGACGGTGCCGAACACCTTGATCGCGACGGGCTCGAAGGCACCGGCCGGAGCGCCGACGCGCGTCTCGATGTCCTGCATCGTCGCCTGCGCCGCGCTGACGTGGCCGTGGTTGAGCAGCCAGCGCGGGCTCTCTGGCATGTCGCGGCGGACGAGGAGGATGGCGAGCCCGAGCACCGCGCCGGTTCCGAACGCGACGCGCCATCCGATCGAGATCGGCACGGCGTCGAGCAGCACCAGGGTCAGCCCCGCGCCAAGTGCTACGCCGATCCAGTAGCTCCCGTTGATCGCGAGGTCGATGTGCCCGCGAATGCGCGCGGGCACCAGCTCGTCGATCGCCGAGTTGATCGCCGAGTACTCGCCGCCGATCCCCGCGCCGGCGAAGAACCTGAGCACGACGAACGTCGCGTAGTTCGGCGCCGCGCCGCTCGCGGCGGTCGCGGCGAGGTAGAGCGCGATCGTCACCAGGAACAGCCGCTTCCGGCCGAGACGATCCGTGAGGTGGCCGAACACGAGCGCGCCCACGACCTGCCCGACGAGGTAGACCGTATTCGCGAATCCGATCTCGCCCGCCGAGAGCCCGAACGTGCTCGCGTCCCGCAGCGTGGGCGCGAGGTTCGCGACGAGGCTCGCCTCGAGGCCGTCGAGGATCCAGGTGATCCCGAGCGCCAGGACCACGCGCCTGTGCCACCGCGACCAACCGAGCGCGTCCAGCCGCGGTGGGATGTCCGAGTGGACGGTGGCGCCGACTTCGTGCTCGGACCTCATCAGCGCTATCGTCGCGTCCGGAACACCACGATCACGATGAGATAGACCACACTCACCACCAGGGCCGTCACGAGCCCCGCCACGAGCATGGCGGTCACGAGGTCGAGGTCGAGGTCGCGCACGTCATCCGGACAGGACGGCGCGCTGGCCTCGGCGTTCACGCGGCTGCTCGAACCCGGGGTGTAGGATGCGCGCATGTCGCGCCCGCTGCTCGCCGTGGTCGTCGCACTCGCCTCCTGCGGCCCCCGGGCGCCCGCCCCACCGGTCGAACAGCCAACGCGGCCGCCTGTCGGCCTCCCGGCTCCGGGCGGCGGTCCGCAGGGCGTCGAGCCCGCGCAGCCGACGCTGCGGCTCCCGCGAAACTTCGTGCCGACCGGTTACACGGCGCGCCTCGACATCGATCCGGCGAGGACCGCGTTCGATGGCTCGATCGAGATCGCCGGAGTCGTCGACCAGACGTCGTCGGTGATCTGGCTGCACGGCTATCACCTGAACGTCCGCCGCGCGAGCGCGACGAAGGAGAGCTCCGAGATCGCGATCAGCGTTCAGCCGGTCGGGGAGGATCTGCTGAAGCTCACCGCCGAGCGGCCGCTGGAGGCCGGCGAGTGGACGCTGATGATCGACTACGCGGGCGAGCTCGACACGGTGTCGACCTCGGGGGCGTTCAAGCAGGTCGTCGACGGGCAGAGCTACGTGTACACGCAGCTCGAGTCGATCTTCGCGCGCCGCGTGTTCCCGTGCGTCGACGAGCCCGACAACAAGGTGCCGTGGAAGCTCACGCTCGACGTGCCGGCGAAGCTCGTCGCCGTCGCGAACACGCCCAGCACGAGCGAGGCGGCGCTCGCCGGCGGCAAACGCCGCGTCGAGTTCGCACGCACGAAGCCGCTCCCGAGCTACCTGGTCGCGTTCGGGATCGGGCCGTTCGAGATCCTCGACGGCGGCAAGACGAAGTCCGGCGTGCCGGTGCGCGTGCTGACGCTCGCGAAGCGCGCCGCCGACGGTGCCTACGCGACGAAGACCAGCGCGAAGTTGCTCGAGATCACCGAGGACTGGTTCGGGATTCCGTACCCCTACGAGAAGATGGACATGCTCACCATCCCGCTGACCGTCGGCTTCGGCGCGATGGAGAACGCGGGGCTCATCACGTTCACCGAGAGCCTGATCCTGATGGATCCGAAGAGCGGCTCGAAGGCGCGCCAGTACTCGTGGCTGCTCGTCGCGGCGCACGAGATCGCGCACCAGTGGTTCGGGAATCTCGTGACGATGGTGTTCTGGGATGACATCTGGCTCAACGAGGGCTTCGCGAACTGGCTCGAGACCAAGATCGTCGCGACGTTCGACCCGGCGCTGCACGCCGAGATGTCGGGACTCGACCAGCGGTTCGGCGCGATGGGCGCGGACAGCCTCGTCAGCGCGCGGCAGATCCGCCAGCCGATCGCGAACGCGGGCGACATCCTCAATGCGTTCGATGGCATCACCTACAACAAGGGCGCGTCGATCCTGCGCATGTTCGAGGGCTACGTCGGGCCCGACGTGTTCCAGCGGGGCGTGCGCGAGTACATCTCGCGCAAGGCGTTCGGCAACGCGACCTCGGCGGACTTCGCCGCGGCGATCAGCAAGGCGGCGGGCAAGGACGTGACCGCCGCCTTCGCGACCTTCCTCGACCAGCCCGGCGTGCCGCAGATCACCGTGACGCCGAGCTGCGCGGGCGGCGCGTCGCTGTCGATCGAGCAGTCCCGCTACCTGCCGCGCGGCGCACCGCCGGCCGCGGCGACCAGGCCCTGGCTGCTGCCGGTCTGCGTGGTCTACGAGAAGGGCGGCAAGCGCGCCGAGGCGTGCACGCAGCTGAACGCGTTGACCGGCACGCTCGCCCTCGCGAAGGCGGCGTGCCCGCGCTGGGTGATGCCGAACGCGAACGCGCGCGGCTACTACCGCGTCGCGTACACGGCCGCGCAGCTCGCGACGCTGCGCGACGTCGCGTGGCCGGAGCTGACGTGGGACGAGCGGCGCGCGATCTTCAACGACGTCGCGACCGCGGTCTCGCAGGGCAAGGCGCCGCTCATGCTCGCCCTGTCGTTCGTGCCGAAGCTGCTCGTCGGCAACGACCGGTTCTCCGTGGGGCAGGCGCTGTCGCTGCCGATCGGCTACAACGAGTGGGTTCCGGACGAGCTGCGGGCGAAGTACGCGTACTGGCTACGCACGACGTTCGGCCCCGCCGCGAGAGCGGCCGGCCTGACGCCCAGGGAGGGCGACACGATCGACGTCGAGTCCACGCGCGGCCAGCTCTCGCAGGCCGTCGCCTGGACAGCGGGCGAGCCCGAGCTCGTGGCGCAGGCGGTCGCGCTCGCCGAGCGGTGGCGCGATCTGCCGCAGTCGATCCGCGGGCTCGTGCTGGCGATCGCCGTCGATGCGAAGCCGGAGGTGTTCGACAGGATCCTGAAGGACGTGCGCGCCGAGCCGGACCGCACGCGCCGCGAGGAGATGTACAGCGCGCTCGGCGGCGTGCGCGATCCCAAGCGCCAGGCCCAGGCGCTCCAGCTCCTGCTCGATCCGAAGCTCGACATCCGCGAGACCGACACCGTGATGTGGAGCAGCTCCGAAGAGACCGGCCACGCGATCGCGGCGGACTTCTTCCGCACGCATCTGAAGGAGATCCTCGCGCGTCTGCCGAAGGACAGCGCCACCGGATCCACCGCGTACTACGCGTTCATGTTCACCAAGGCCTGTAACGCGCGGGACCGCGACTCGATCGCGGCCTTCGTCAAGCAGGAGTTCACCTCGATGCTCGGCGGCGAGCGGATCGTCGCGCAGGCGATCGAAGGTCTGGACACGTGCATCGCGAAGCGCGCGATCATGGAGCCCGAGCTGCGAGGATGGCTGACGGGCGTGAAGGTCCCGAAGGCGAACGCTCCGAAGGACAAGGGACCCGGCGACGCTCCGAAGGACAAGAAGGACCGGAACGACAAGAAGGACCGGAAGGACCGGAAGGACAAGCGGCCGAAGCAGGCGAAGGACCCGAAGGTGATACCGGGCGCCGAGAAGTAGCGCAGGATCCGGAGGTGATGCCGGGCGCCGAGAAGTAGCGCAGGATCCGGAGGTGATGCCGGGCGCCGAGAAGTAGGCCAGACTTTCCGGATGAGCCTCGAGGAGAAGCGCGCCGAGCTCGAGCGGTACATCGCGAACACCAGGCGCACCCAGCGGCGCCTCGCCATGGGGCTGGTGATCGGCGTGGTCGTCTCGATCGGGCTCCTGCTCTGGAAGGCGCCCGTGGGCGGCGCGGGCATCGCGATCTGCGCGGTGGTGGCGCTCTCGGGCTTCTGGATCACCGGCGCGCACATCATCGACTTCCGCCAGCGCATCGCGGATCTTGGCAAGCCGAAGACCTTGAAGATGGTCGGCGGCGCCAAGCGGTTCTAAGGCGGGCGTGTAACCGGCGGCGCACGCCGCGGCACTGTGTGCTCGACGGTCGAGGTTTCGGCCGGCGAGAGGACCGCTATGCCACGCCTGGCTCATGGGATCGCTTTGTCCGCGCTGGTCGCCGCGACGGCGCACGCACAGCCCGCCGGCAACCTGCCGATCGACACGTTTCGCCCCGCGATCGACTCGCGCGGCTACCTGACGCTCAACGCGTCGCAGCCGCTCGGGCACAAGGACGTGTCGTTCGGACTCGGCGCGCTGTCGTGGGGCCACCGGCTGCTCGCGTTCGAGGGCGGTGGAGCGTCGTACTCCGTCGACAACGTGGTGACCGCGACGCTGATCGCCGCGTTCGGCCTCAGGGCCGGGCCGGCGGAGCTCGAGCTCGGCGCGTCGCTGCCGCTCGCGATCATGTCGGGTGATCGCGGGCCCGACAACCTCGGCGTGGCCGGCGATCCGAACGACGACGAGCTGTACAAGCTCGACGGGCAGGGGATGGGGAACCTCGGCATCCACCTGAAGACCCGGTTCCTCAAGACGTCACGGAAGCCGCACATCGGGCTCGGCGTGATCGCGAGCCTCTACCTGCCGACGGCGACGAAGGACCGGTTCCTCGGCGAGCGCGGGCTGACACCGCAGCTGATGGCGGTGATCGACAAGGAATTCGGCCGCCGGTTCCGCGTGACGGTGAACGGCGGCATTCGGCTGCGTTCGACGACGTCGTTCACGGACATGGGCGAGGGCGGCGCGACGCCGACGAACGGCACGATCACGGCGGGCGCGGAGCTGCCTGTCGGCGTCGGCTTCGCGTACGCGATCTCGCCGCAGAAGTTCGAGGTCGTCGGCGAGGTCATCGGCTCGGTGCCGCTCGGCGACCATCAGGACTACCAGCCGGCGGAGGCGCTCGCGGGCGTGAAGCTGTACCTCGCGCACAACTCGTTCCTGTCTCTCGGCGCCGGGCGTGGCCTCATGCCGGCGAAGGGCGGCAGCCCCGACGCGCGCGCGTTCATCGGCATCGTGTTCGAGCCGAGCGTCGGGGACAAGGATGGCGACGGGCTCAAGGACGACGTCGACAGCTGCCCGCTGATCCCGGAGGACTTCGACGACTTCGAGGACGAGGACGGCTGCCCCGAGCCCGACAACGATCGCGATCAGATCCTCGATCAGGACGACAAGTGCCCCAACATCCCGGAGAACCGCGACGGCTTCCAGGACGAGGACGGCTGCCCCGAGACCCAGCGGAACGATCGCGATGGCGACCGGATCCTCGACAACGTCGACAAGTGCCCCGATGACCCGGAGGACTACGACGGGTTCGAGGACGAGGACGGCTGCCCCGACCTCGACAACGACAAGGACCGGATCGTCGACACGTCCGACAAGTGCCCGCTCGAGCCGGAGAACTACAACAACGTCGACGACACCGACGGCTGTCCGGACCGCGGCATCACCGAGCTGACCGGCAGCGGCATCATCACGCTCGAGCCGATCCAGTTCGAGTACAACAAGGCCGTCATCAAGCCGGCGAGCTACCCGGTCCTCGACGCGGTGATCGCGACGATGAACGGCAACCCCGACATCGCGCTGATCGAGGTGCAGGGCCACACCGACGAGCGCGGCGACGACCTCTACAACCTCGAGCTCAGCGACCGCCGTGCGGCGGCCGTGATGACGTACCTGACGACGCACGGCACGAAGGCCGAGCCGAACCGGCCGGTCGAGGCGAAGCGCCTGACCTCGCAGGGTTACGGCGAGACGCAGCCGGTGGATCCGCGTCACAACGAGCAGGCGTGGGCGAAGAACCGGCGAGTCGCGTTCGTGATCCTCAAGCGCGCGACGGACTGATATACGATGGGCCGCTCATGCGGCTCGCACTGCTCGTGCTCCTCCCGGTCGTCGCGATCGCAAAGCCCGGCTTCGCCGGGCCGCGTAGCACCGTCGCAGGCGGTGCGGAGTCGATCGCGGCACCTCGAACGCGGGCGCCGCGCGATGTCCCGGCGGCGAAGCTCGAGCAGCCGCAGGGGCTCGTCGCGTGGAAGCGCGCGCTGGCCGCCGCGAAGGCGGGCAAGGCGACCCGCCCGCTGCGCGTCTCGTACGTCGGCGACTCGCTGACCGCGGACGATCAGATCACGCACGCGCTGCGGGAGAAGCTCGTGGACCTCCTGGGCAGCGGCGGTCCCGGGTTCTTGTGGGCGGTCCCGCCGCACCCGTACTGCCAGCACCGCGCGGCCGCGCGCGTCGCGAGCGGCGGCTGGCGGGCGTACGGCATCTCGACGGTCCCGGCGCCCGATCGCCTGCTCGGTCTCGGCGGCAGCGCGGAGTCCGACGGCGGCGGCACCATCCGCTACGTCGCGAAGACGGCGGTGACGACCCTCGATCTCCACTACCTCGCGCAGCCGCGCGGAGGGGCGATCGAGATCTTCGCCGACGGCAAGGAGCTCGCGACGGTGCAGACCGCGGCCGAGACGAAGCAGGCCGCGTTCGCGCAGCTCGCGATCACCGACGGAGCGAAGAAGCTCGAGCTCCGCGCGCGGGGCAAGGTGCGGCTGTTCGGCGCCTCGCTCGAGGCGCAGACCGGCGCGGTCGTCGACAACCTCGGCGTGGTCAACGCGACCGCGAAGCAGCTCGCCAACCACAACATGCCCGAGCACTGGCAGAAGCAGCTCGCGCACCGCGACGCCGACCTCGTCGTGATCATGCTCGGCACGAACGAGGCGGAGTGGCTCGCTCCGCGCGGCGCCGGCATGGCCGAGCACGAGCGGCTGTTCGGCGAGCTCCTGACGTCGGTGCGCGCCGCGAATCCCGATGGCTCCTGTCTCGTGGTGTCGCCGCTCGACCAGCTCGCCTACACCGAGGAGGGCATGCCGCCGCGCGAGTCGATCCCCGCGATGGTCGAAGCGCAGCACCGCGCCGCGACCGCGGCCGGCTGCGCGTTCTGGGACACCTACCAGTGGATGGGTGGCAAGGGCGCGTCGCGCGGCTGGTACAAGCGCGGCCTCGTCGTGAAGGACTTCCAGCACCCGACGACCGCGGGCGCGCAGATGATCGCGACCGCGCTGTACGAGGGCCTCGTCGCGCCCTGAGCGTCACGCGTCGCCGAGAACAGCAGGATCGCTGCAACGGAGCTCGTCGGGTGGTGTCCCACGTCCGTGACGGTCCGGATCCCGCTCGTGATCGTGCTGGCCGCCTCGGTCGCACGTGCGGGCCCGACCGAGGGGGAGATGATCGACGAGATCACCATCCACCCGCGCTCGGAGCGCGCCGAGCAGTACGCGATCCTCTTCATCGCGCGGATCAACCAGACCGGGACACTCGACGAGGTCACTGGATGGGTCGATCGCATGCTCGCGATGCCGCGGCTGCTGTACGGCCGGCCGAAGCTGGTCAGCCACCTCCAGAACCTCCAGGTGCGCGGCCGCTACCAGCGCGCGCGCATCGCCGAGGCGGAGGCCACCCGCGCGAAGGACGCGGTCGCGCTTCACGCCGCGTGCGATGCGTTCCTCGCCAGCGCCGCGCTCGCGCGACAGCACGCTCCCACGAGCGAGCTCCGCCTCACCGCTCTCGCGGACGAGGCGACCTACAACGCCGGCATCTGCTACCTGGCCGCCGGGGATCCCGTGGCCGGGCTGCGCCACCTCTCGGTGGTCGCGAGCGACGAGCTCGCGTGGCTCGGGTGGCGCCGGATCGTGACGACCGTGGTCCGCGCGCCCTACGCCTGGCTCATCGATCGAACGTGAAGTCGAGCGTGACGAGACCTCGGGCCGCGGGCACTCGAACCGTCGTCGGTTTGCCGAGGAGGGTCCGGTGGCTCGGGTCGCTGAACATCGCCGCCGTCACGACGAGCGGGCCGTACGGGACCTCGATCGTTCCATCGACGGCGTCGCAGCTCCAGACGTCGGTGGTGGACGGGCCGCGGAGCGGCTGGGTCACCACGACGATGTCCGGGTTGCCGAGCGCCTCGCACGTCGACGCGGCGCCGTGATCGTTCACGGTCCAGGAGCTGCGCAGCTGGACCATCGGAGCGCGCGCGACGACGCCGACCGAGGGCTGACGGTGGATCTGTCCGTCGTACGCGAGCGTCGCGTGGCGCGTCCTCGTGTCGACGCGATCGCCAAAGGTGCCCCACACGGTGACGGTGAGCTCGTAGTCTCCGAGCGGCATCGAATCCGTGGTCAACCCACCCGCGAGGCAGCTCGCCGTGAAGGTCTCGGCATACCCCGATGCCAGCTCCGTCGCGACCACCGTGACCGACTGCAGCTCCGCCGAGTCACAGGTGGCGTCGCCGGGCACGTGCCACGAGATCTCGAACTGGCCCGATTCGTCCGTGCATCCGGCCGCGAGCACGATCGTCAGCAAGAGGAGTGGACGCATCTGCATCCAACATGGTGGCGGCGCTCCGCTTGTCGACGGGCAAACACGCCTCAGCGCCGCTGAACGCGGAAACTTATCGGATTCAGGGGTTCACGGCGCGCAGCGCGGCCCCGGACGCCTCGGTTGCGAGCTGGATTCGGATCTGGAGCGGCCGGTCGTCACCGTCGGTGTCGAGGTAAATCGGGTACACGCCGTCGCCCCAGCTCGTGAAGAACAGCAGCATGCGCGCGTCGCCGAGCTCGAGCGCGCCGGCGCCGTTGGGGTTCTCGCGCGCGGCGGCGAGGGCGTGAAAGTGGTGCGAGTGCGGGCGGAAGTCGGTGGCGAGCAGCCACTTGTTCTGGGCCTTGAGGCGCTCGCACTCGAGGATCTTCGCCTCGGCCTCGGCGACGGGCAGGTCCGTCCAGCCGTAGCCCTCGCGGGTGCGCGGCGCGCGCGTCGCGGCGGCGAGCTTCTTCTCGTCGCGGCCCCAGAACATCACGTCGGCGAGGCCGTCGAGGCTGTCGTCGTGCTGCCACGCATCGAGCGCGCCGTGGTCCATGCAGACGAGCCGCGCGAAGTCGACGCCCGCCTCGCCGAGCTTCTTCGACCCGTGAACCTCGCCGTCGCCGAGGACGACCGCGACGTGATCCCAGCAGTCGGCGAACCGGCCGCGTCCGACGCGCTCGCCGACGACGCGCAGCTCGCGGTTCGCGGGCACCTGCGCCTTCACGATCGCCGGCTCGAGCGCCGGGCGGGGCAGGTACCCCATGAGTCCGATGTCGAAGATGCCGAGCGTGCCCGAGGGGCAGGTGATCGAGCCGAGCGGCTCGCCGGCACGCGGGGGTGGAGGGCTCGTCGTCGCGTGTTTTCGCGCCGGTGCGGCCTTTCTCGCCCTCGCCGTTCGCTTCGGAGCGGCGTGCTTCTTCGCCGCCTTGCTCTTCGCCACCGGTGCGCGTTTCGCCGCCGGCTTGGCGCGAGGCTTCGCCTTCGCCTGCTTCACCCTCGAGGCCATGCCTCGATGATACGCCTACTCGATGTCGCCCTTCAGCATGACGTAACCGTCGTCGGAGCCGAGCGACATGTTGCGCATCTGGAGGCCGGCCACGGCCGGGAGCGGGATGTTCACGAGGAGCTTCGAGATGCTCTCGATCTGCGCGGCCAGGCAGGCCTCGGTCGCGAGCGAGAGGTCCTTGTCGAGCAGGCGGGTCTCGTTCGCGATGTCGTCGAGGATGGTGACCTTCGCGGTCGGCTTGCCGAGCTGGAGCGCGACACCGTAGCCGTTCGACGCGGGGACGATCTTGAGGTCCACGGTCGCGTTGATCGCGGCCTTCGCGACCGGGTGACCGGCGTTGGTGTACGTCGCGATCATGTCGCCGAGGACGAGCTTCAGCTTGCCGTCGGCCGGGTCGGCCGAGATGACGGGCGGCAGGCTCATCGAGATGTTGGTGTTGTCGAACGTGCCGCCCTCGGCGGGCATGTGGAGGTTCAGGAGGCCCGTCGCGTGCAGCTCGGCGAGCATCTCGTTCGCGAGGTCATCCGCGAGGCCGAGGATCATGCCGTTGCCCGGGTCCATGTTCGGCATCGCGTTGTCGGTGAAGATGAAGCCGGGCGAGCCCTCGGTGCCCTTGATCAGCATCTTCGTGTCCATCGTGATCCAGGCGCCGTGCTGGTCGATGTCGATCGCGGTGGGGTCGACCTCCATGACGAGCGTCTTGCCCATCACGTCGACCTCCTTCGGACCGGCGAGACCGCCGAGCGCCTTGTTCACCATCGGCTCCATCGCCATCGGCGCGGCCTTCGAGATCACCCAGCCGAGGAGCTTGTCGAGCGACAGCATGTCGATGATCGTGCCGGGGATGCCCGACGCCTGGATGTTCAGGCCGGTGACGGTGACGGACTCGTTGGCGAGCGACGTCTTGAAGCCCTGGTTGCCGGCCGGCGTGACGACGAGCGTGCCGGTGACGACCACCCGCTGCGCCTTGACGCGGAAGCTCGTGCTGCCGTCGACGCAGGCGACCGCGTAGTTCGCGTGGCCCGGGACGTCGAGGCCGTCGATCTGCGCGCGGAACGAGAGGCCCGCCTGGGTCGGGACGATCGCGATGTCGGCGTTCGAGAGGTCGACGTTGTCGACGTAGCCGCGCGCGTAGAGGCAGTCGGGGCCGCTCTCGTCGCCGGAGTGCACCATGGGCTGCATCGGGGCGAGGATCGGCATGAAGTCCATGCCCTCGATCATCGTGCTCGCCGCGGCCGACAGCTTCGCGAACGCCGGCGGCGCCATCGCGGCGGTGATCGCGTTCTCGATGTTCGAGCCGACCGGCCGGAGCTCGCCCGCGAGCACCGCGCGCGTGTCCTCGGCGACCTGGCCCGCGTGATCGCGCGCCGTCGTGTTGATCAGCGTGGCGCCCGGCTTGATCTGGATCGTCGCGTTGAACGAGCCGTCGGGCTGCACGATCGCCTGTACGCCGTTGACGAGCACCTTCTCGACCGGCTCCTGCGAGACCTCGTTCGGGGTCACCGTGCCGCTCACCGTGATGGTGGTGGTGGTGCCCTTCTGGATCAGCGAGCGCTGTGGCGAGGTGATGCGGAGGACCGGCGGGTCCTTCATCTCGGCCGGAGCCTGATCGCAGGCGGCAGCTACCAACAGCGAGGAGGCGAGGAGGAGGGGCGAGATGTTCCGGCGCATGGCTGGCCGGTCCCTTCAGCAAGGGCGGGGCCATCGCGAGCGGGGTTCGTGCGTTTCCTAACCGGGCCTATCCACTGGTGACACCCTCTGACGCGGTGCGTCTAACCCGGCGGACTGCAACTCGATCTTCCGGGCCTACCGACCACGCGTGCCGCGATCGGCAGGTCGAGTCGCCACCCCTGCCGCCTCGCAAGCTCGGCGAACTATCCGACGGTGACCTTGCCGACGCCCATGGAGGTCAGCACCGCCGGGAGTCGCGGGCGAAGATCGCCCTGGAGGACGATGTTCGGATAGTCGACGGAGCCGCCGCAGCCGAGCGCCTGCTTGAGCTCCTTGCACCACCGCTCGAGGTGCGTGGCGGGCAGATCGAGCTTCTCGATCACCGTCGCTTCCTTCCCGCCGCGGCCCTTCCGCTCCATCCGAACGACCGCGCGCGCGGGTCCCTTCTTCTCGGGCTTCGCCGGTGGCGCGGTCGGCGGCGCCGCACCTACAGGTAGCTCCGCGCGTAACTTCTCAAAAGCCGCGAACGGAGAGTCGGACTTCGGTTTCGTCACCGCACGAGCCTACATCGTCGTCGCAGAACGACAGTCAGAAATCCCTTGATCGAGCCGATGGCCGACTCATGTTGCTCTCTCTGATGGGGACAACGAGGGATTGCGTGGTGAAGACGGGGGACGTGGTGGAAGGGCGCTACCGCGTGGTGCAAACCCTGGGAGAGGGGCAGCTCGGGGCGGTGTACCTGGCGGAGCACATGACGCTCGGGCGTCGCGTCGCCCTGAAGGTGCTGCGCGGCGAGCTCGCGAACGACGCGTCGGTGATCGAGCGCTTCATGACCGAGACCCGCAAGGCGGGCACGCTCGGCAACGCGAACATCGTCGAGTCACTCGACATCGGCCTGACGAGCGGGCTCCTGCCGTACGTCGTCTTCGAGTACCTCGAGGGCGCGCTCCTCACCGACGAGATCTACCGCGTCGGTGGCCTGCCGGTGCGGCGCACGGTGCGCATCGCGCAGCAGATCGCGTCGGCGCTCGCCGCCGCGCACGCCGCCGGCATCGTCCACGGTGCGCTCGAGAGCGACACGGTGTTCCTCGTCGACAAGGACGACGTGATCGACCACGTAAAGGTGATCGATTTCGGCGTCGCGCGGCTCGCGGCGCGCGTCGGCACGCCCGAGTTCCTCGCCCCCGAGCGCATCACGACGCGCGGCTTCGCCGACAAGCGGGCCGACGTCTACGCGCTCGGCGTGATGATGTACGAGATGCTCACGGCGCGCCGTCCGTTCTCGAACGACGACGACGAGCGCGCGCTCATGCACCGCATCGTCACCGCGGCGCCGCCGCCGATGCAGCGCCCCGACGTGCCGAAGGCGCTCGAGGAGCTGGTCGGGAAGCTGCTCTCGAAGGATCCCGCGGCGCGCCCGAGTGCCGAGGAGGTCGAGTCCGCGCTCGCCGTACTGGCGATCGCGACGCCGCGCGCGAGGACCACCGATGACATCGCGCGCCGCTCGGATCTGATCCCGCGCCCGGCGACGCTCGTCGACACCGCCGTCTCGCTCGCCCAGCTGCCGGTGGGCTCGCCGGTCATGGCGCCGAAGCGGCTGTGGATGATGTACGGCATCGCGGCCGCCGGCCTGCTCGTCGGTGGCGCCGGCTTCGCGATGGCGATGCGCTCGAGCCAGAGCACGCAAGCGGCGCCCGCGCCGGCTGCTCCGCCGTCGTTGCCCGCCGTCGCGACGCAGGCCCCGACCGCGCGCGAGGTCGCGCAGAAGAAGATCGACGTGCGGTTCGAGGCCAACGTCCCCAACGCACGCGTCACGTTCCGCCGCCGCGTCTCGGCCGCGCCCGCGACGATGCAGATCGGCTCGAGCGACATCGTCGAGCTCGTCGAGGTCTCGGCGCCCGGCTACAAGACGACGCGCTACTGGCTGACGTTCGATCGTCCGACGCACCTCACCGCGAGGCTCGCGAAGGGGACGGGGCTCGAGGAGGCCTCCGAGGAGGCGACGTTGATCGCGCTCGGCGAGGTGGCACCGCCCGCCGAGGTGGCTGTGCCTGCGGCCGCGGTGGCGCCGATCGCGCCGGCGGTGGCCCCGCCGGCCACGGCGGTCGCGGCGCCGGCGCCGTCGTCCGCGGTCGTGACCGTCGCGCCGGCGTCGAAGACCGTCGAGCGCCGGGCCCCCGCGCCGGCGGTCGAGCCGCGCAAGATCGGGCGCGCGCTCGCCGAGCCGGCGTGGGAGTCGCCCACCGCCGAGACGCCCGTGGCCGAGACGCCGAAGGTTGTCGAGGCGCCCGCGGCCGAGGTGCCGAAGGCGGTCGAGGCGCCCGCGGCCGAGGCGCCGAAGGTTGTCGAGGCGCCGAAGGCAATCGAAGCGCCGAAGGCGGAGGTCACGGTCGCGAAGCCCGCGATCGATCGCGCGATGATTGCCTCGGTGATCGCCCAGCACCGCCCCGAGGTGCTGAAGTGCATCGCCGACGGCAAGAAGAAGTCTCCGGACCTGAAGGGAACGATGACGCTGCAGCTGCAGGTCGACTCCGAGGGCCGCGTGCGCGCGCAGATCCAGTCGACGCTCGGCAACCCGCTGGTCAGCGCGTGCGTGATCAAGGCGGCGAACACGTGGCGCTTTCCGCCGCGCGCCGACGGCGACCACGCGTCGATCGCGTATCCGTTCACGATCAACTGAGAAGCAGGGACGGTCTCAACTTGCTCAACTTGCGATGCGCAAGCTCGCGTAGTTGTTCACCCACGCGGGACGGTCTCAAGTTGCTACGCCCGGCGCACCTGAGCAGGAGCGGCATCGTGGAGACGAGTCCGTAAACACGTGCGGCGTTGGCCGCGTGCGTAGTTGAGACCGTCCCTTGCTGCCTCGTGATCTCAAGCGCTTGCACGCGCGAAGTTGAGCAAGTTGAGACCGTCCCTATCTCCGGACGACGATCGCTATCTCCGGACGACGATCGCCATCGGAAACGCGGGCTCGCTGTCCTCGAGGTGGCGACGCTCGCGCACGCGCGTCGCGATCTCGGCGATCTGCGCGACAACCGCGAGCGGCGCGAGCGACGTCAGGGTGAGGACCGCGGCGCCGTAGCCGATGTTGTGATCGGGCTGCTCGAGGATGTGCACGCCGACGAGGAACCCGAGCGAGAGCATCGAGCCGACGACGGTGACGGCGCCCGCGAGGATGCCGGTGTCGAGCCGCGGCCAGCGCAGCGCGGCGGCGCACGCGATCACGACGGCGACCATGATGAGCAGCGGCGCGCCGGCCATCTCGCCCCACGTCGAGTGCCACGGCCGCCCGGGCAGGTGGTGCTCCTCGACCATCACCGCGAGGAGCGCGAGGGCGGCGAGCACGACCTGACCGGTGAACACCGCGCGGCGCACGGTTCTCCGCCCGTCGGTCAGGGTGATGTCACCGAGCCTTCGCCGCACCCCTCCAAGATAGCAAAGGACATCGCCCGGGCTGTTCGGATAGATTCGCGGCCGATGAGGGCCGCCGTCGCCGTGCTGCTGATCACCGCCGCATGTAGCGGAGATGACGGGCCACCCGCGGAGCTGCCGGAGGTGACGGACACCGTCGCCTACGTGGATCCCACGATCGGGACGGGGGGCCTCGGCTTCGCCCACGGCAGCTGCTTCGTCGGGGCGGCGGTCCCGCACGGGCTCGTCAAGCTCGGGCCCGACACGAGCGGACCGTTCGGCACGGTCAACTTCCTCCACTACTCGGGCTACTGGGCCGGAGACGACAAGATCCGCGGCTTCTCCCACGTGCACCTCCACGGCGCGGGCGCGACCGACTACGGCGTGCTGAGCCTGATGCCGATCAAGGCGTTCGACCCGGCGAAGCGGAAGGTCACCGACTACGAGTCGCGGTTCACCAAGGACGGCGAGACCGCGGCCGCGGGGCTCTACGAGGTCTCGCTCGCGAGCGGGATCGACGTCGCGCTGACGGCGACGCAGCGCGTGGGTGTTCACCGCTACACGAACGCGGGCGCGGTGCTGATCGATCTCGGCAAGACGCTCGAGAGCGGCACGATCGACGCCGCCGAGATCACGGTCGACGACGCCGCGCGCGAGATCACCGGCCAGCTCCACACCACGGGCGGCATGTCGCGCGGGTTCGGCGGCTACACCCTGTACTTCGTCGCGAAGCCCGCCGCGTCCACGCCGTGGACCGCGCACCAGGTGTGGTCGATGGGGAACGAGCCGTCGGGTGCGATGACCGCGTCGGGCACGGCCGTCGGTGCGGTGCTGACGGTGCCGGCGAGCTTCGAGCTCGCGGTCGGCATCTCGCTCGTGTCGATCGCAGGCGCGCGCGCGAACCTCGCCGCCGAGGTGCCGGCGATCTCGGTGGACACCGTCGCGGCCCAGGCGCGGGCGGCGTGGGCGAAGCTCCTCGATCGCGTGCTGCTCACCGGCGGCACCGAGGAGGAGCGGCGCGTGTTCTACACGTCGCTCTATCACGCGTTCCTGATGCCGAGCGTGATCGGCGACGTCGACGGCAACTACCAGCTCGCCGGCCAGCCGGTCGTGAAGGCGGCAGGCTGGGATCAGATGTCGGATCTCTCGCTGTGGGACACCTACCGCACGGCAGTGTCGCTCTACGCGTGGCTAGCGCCCGAGAGCGCGAAGCACCAGGCGCGCTCGCTCGTCGGGTTCGGCGAGGGGCTCGGCGCGTATCCGAAGTGGCCGATCGCCAACGGCGAGAGCGGCTCGATGCTCGGCGCCTCCGCCGAGATCGTGATCGCGGATGCGGTCGCGCGCGGCATCTCGATCGCCGACGCGGGCGCGGACCTCGCGTGGCCGCGCCTGCGGCAGGCCGCGATGGATCCGGCAGCGCCGCCGAGCGTCCGGGGCGGCCGCGGCGATATCGTCTCGTACATCCAGTATGGCTACGTGCCGCTGACCGGTGGGCGCAGCGCGTCCACCACCACCGAGTACGCGAACGACGACTTCGCGCTCGCGCAGCTCGCAGGCGCGCTCGGCCACACCGGCGACCGCGACGCGCTGCTCGTGCGCAGCCGCGGCTGGCGCAAGCTCTACGATCCGGCCGTCGGGTTCATCCGCGGCCGGCACGCTGATGGCTCGTTCCCGCCCGCCGCGGACTTCGATCCGCTCGACATGACCGACGAGTACGCCGAGGCCAACGCGTGGCACTCGCTGTGGATGGCCGCGATCCACGACACCGCCGGCCTCGCCGAGATCCTCGGCGGCACCGACGCCGCGGTCGCCAAGCTCGAGGAGTTCTTCACCAAGGCGAAGGACGACTGGGACCACGCCGACGAGTCGGCGGCGAACTTCCCGCGCCCGTACTACTGGCACGGCAACGAGCCCGACATCAACGCGCCGTTCATCTTCGCGCAGCTCGGCCGCCGCGACCTCACGAACCTGTGGGCCGACTGGGTCGCCGACGTGATGTACAGCGACCAGCCCGAGGGCGTCGCCGGCAACGACGACGGCGGCACGCTCGGCTCGTGGTACGTGCTGAACGCGCTCGGCGTCTATCCGATCGCCGGCAGCGATCGCTGGATCCTCACCGCGCCGCGCTTCCCGCAGGCGCGCGTGCGCATTGGCGGCAAGGAGCTCGTGATCACCGCGGAGGGCCTGTCCGAGAAGGCGATCTACGTGCAGTCGGTCGAGCTCGACGGCGCCGCGATCACCGGGCCGGAGCTCACGCACGCGCAGCTCGCTAACGGCTCGACGCTCCGCTTCGTGATGGGCGAAAAGCCCGCGCCCTGAGATGTCGCCGGAATGGGACGACGGGGTCGGGGCGAAGCAGCGCGATCACGGAGCCGCGGTGTACGCTCGCGGGATGGGCAAGCTGACGGCGCTGATCTTCGTCGGGTGGTCGGTCGCGTGTACGACGTCGTCGACGGGCCCCGGCCCGCAGGGCCCGCCGCCGCCGCCGCCCGGCGAAGGCGCACCACTCGCGGTGATCGCGCCCGGCGCGGAGCAAGGCTGCCCGCAGGGCGGCTGCGAGCTCGTGTGCCGCGGCGGAGAGACCTGCAACTTCGGCTGCGACGGCGGCGGCTGCAGCGTCGCGTGCGAAGGCGGCTCGACCTGCAATGCCGCGTGCAACGGTGGTGGCTGCAAGCTCACCTGCGCCGGCGGCGCGACCTGCAACGTCGACTGCAACGGCGGGGCCTGCCAGACCGCCTGCGCCGGTGGCGCGACCTGCTCGGCCGACTGCAACGGCGGGGGTTGCAGCCTGGCGTGCGCCGGAGGTGCGGACTGCAGGAGCTCGTGCAACGGCGGCGGCTGCCGCTGAGCTGACCCTTGCTCCTCGCGTTTCTCAGGCTCGGGCGACCGCTGTTTCTCGCCGGCGGCTTCGTGTTGTACGGGCTCGGCGCGATCG
>JAEUJX010000756.1 GCA_016794545.1 Myxococcales bacterium | reverse complement strand
CCACACGGTCACCGAGCGAGGATGTCTGAGCACGGCGGGGGTATCCGCAAGGCGAGGCAGCCGCGGGTGCCCGCGCTCTGCAGAGCGCCCGTCGATCCGGCGAGCCGACGGGGCGCGGAGGATGGGCGCAGCAAGCGGCGGTATCGGCGAGGAAGTCACGCAGGTCATCTCGTGGCGCGATATGCACGTCAACCCGCGGCGCGCCCGCCCGAAGGATGCCCCTGCCGCGCGCAGTTCCGCAGCGGGCACGTCGGCGTCTCGTCCCGCACGGTCGGTCACCCGCGAGGACTGTCCGAGCACGGCGGGGGCATCCGCAGGGCGAGGCAGCCGCGGGTGCTCGCGCTCTGCAGAGCGCCCGCCGAGGCGTGATCTCCCGACCCTGCTCGCCGCGCGCACCGGAGGCGCGGAATCAGCAGAGCGCGGTCGCGCGGCGAAGGTCCTCGCGAAGTCGAGCACGAGGCGTGATCTCCCGACCCCGCTCGCCGCGCGAGCCGGAGGCGCGGGATCTGCTCGGACGGGTCGCGCGGCGGAACCCGCGAAGGGCGCGCCGAAAGCACGACGGGGCAGGCCACGTGGCCCACCCCATCAGCGAAGCGGAAGCGGAAGCGAACGCTAAGGCGTTACGAACAGCCGCTCGTCGAGCCGCAGTTCGGGCACTTGTGGCACGCGCCGTTGCGCACCATCAGCGTCCCGCACTCGTGGCACGGCGGCGCATCGGTCTCCTGCACCCACGCGCGGTCCTTGACCTCGACGGCGATCTGCGACGCCTCGCCGCCCTTCACCTCGACGGCGATGAAGTCACGGGAGAGCAGCGGGACCTTCGGGAGGTCGAGCTGCGAGTTGCGCGCGGCCGGGTGGCGGTCGACGAGGCCCGGACCCTCGGAGGGGAACCGGATCGCGAGCCAGCGGAACAGGTAGTCCATGATCGACGTGGCGATCGGGATCTCCTGGTTGCCGGTGAAGCCCGAGGGCTCGAAGCGGGTGCCCTTGAACTTCTCGATCAGGACCTGGAGCGGCACGCCGTGCTGGAGGGCGAGCGAGATCGACGTCGCGAACGAGTCCATCAGGCCGGCGATCACGGAGCCCTCCTTCGCCATGCGGACGAAGATCTCGCCGGGCGAGCCGTCCTCGTACATGCCGACGGTGATGTAGCCCTCGTGGCCGCCGATCGAGAACTTGTGCGTGAACGAGGCGCGCTCGTCGGGCAGCTTGTAGCGGTTCGCCATCGGCGGACCGGCCGGACGCGACTTGCGGACGCGCAGGGCCTCGACCAGGCGGCGCTCCTCGGGGGCGAGCAGGTCGAGCGGGTCGACGTGGGCGGCGGCCGCGGCGATCGCCTCGATCGGCGACTGGCCGTCCTTCGCGACCGAGCCGTTCGACGTGGCCTGCTTGAGGTTCATCGACAGCGGCTGGGTGCGCTTGCAGCCGTCGCGGTAGACCGCGATGGCCTTGAGGCCCATGCGCCACGCCTCGATGTAGGCGTTCTCGATGTCCTCGACCGTGCAGTCGTTCGGCAGGTTGACCGTCTTCGAGATCGCGCCCGAGAGGAACGGCTGGACCGCCGCCATCATGCGGAGGTGACCCATGTAGTGGATCGAGCGGGTGCCCTTCGACGAGCGGAACGCGCAGTCGAAGATCGGCAGGTGCTCGTCCTTGAGGCCGGGCGCGCCCTCGATGGTGTCGTTGTCGTTGATGTAGCCGACGATCGCCTCGACTTCGTTGTCGGAGTAGCCGAGCTTGGACAGCGCCTCGGGGATCGTGTTGTTGACGATCTTGAGGAGGCCACCGCCGACGAGGCGCTTGTACTTGACGATCGCGATGTCGGGCTCGACGCCGGTGGTGTCGCAGTCCATCAGGAACGCGATGGTGCCGGTCGGCGCGAGCACCGTGGTCTGGCCATTGCGGAAGCCGTACTTGGTGCCGAGCTCGAGTGCGCCGTCCCACGAGTCGCGGGCGGCCTGCATGAGCTCGTACGGGACGAGCGCGTTGTCGATCCGGTCGCACGCCGCGCGGTGCTTGCGCATCACGCGGAGGAACGGCGTCTCGTTGTCCTGGTAGCCCGCGAACGGGCCCGTGGCGTCGGCCGAGATCCGCGCCGACTGCTTGTAGGCCTCACCGCACATCAGCGAGGTGATCGCGGCGGCGTACGCGCGGCCGGGCTCGCTGTCGTACGGCAGCGAGCGCGACATGAGCAGCGCGCCGAGGTTCGCATAGCCGAGGCCGAGCGGACGGAACTTGTAGCTGTTCTCGCCGATCGCCTCGGTCGGGTACGCCGAGCTGTCGACGATGATCTCCATCGCCGTCAGCGTGGTCTGCACCGCGCGCTTGAACGCCTCGGGATCGAGCTCGCCGTCCGCGCGCTGGAACTTGCGGAGGTTGAGCGACGCGAGGTTGCACGCCGAGTTGTCGAGGAACATGTACTCGGAGCACGGGTTCGACGCGTTGATCCGGCTCGTGTTGATGCACGGGTGCCAGTCGTTGATCGTCGTGTCGTACTGGATGCCCGGGTCACCGCAGATCCACGCGGCGTCGGCCATCTTGCGCATCAGCTCGCGCGCCTTGAAGGTCTCGACCTTCTTGCCGTCGGTGACGGACTTCGTCGAGAACTCGCCGTCGCGGAGGACCGCGTTCATGAAGTCGTCGGTGACGCGGACCGAGTGGTTCGCGTTCTGGTAGTTGACCGAGTCATACGCGCCGCCGACGACGTTGAAGCCGCCGTCGTAGCCCGCGTCGATCAGCGCCCACGCCTTCTTCTCCTCGATCGACTTGCAGTCGATGAAGTCGACGACGTCCGGGTGATCGATGTTGAGGATCACCATCTTCGCCGCGCGGCGCGTCTTGCCACCCGACTTGATGGCGCCCGCGAACGCGTCGAAGCCGCGCATGAACGAGACCGGGCCCGAGGCCGTGCCACCGCCGTTCAGGTGCTCGCGCGAGGAGCGCAGCGACGACAGGTTCGAGCCCGTGCCCGAGCCGTACTTGAACAGCATGCCCTCGGTCTTCGCGAGGGTGAGGATCGACGTCATCGAGTCATCGACGGCGTTGATGAAGCACGCCGAGCACTGCGGGTGCTCCTCGACGCCGACGTTGAACCAGACCGGCGAGTTGAACGCCATCTTCTGGTGCAGGAGGAGGTGCACCAGCTCGTCGCGGAACGCCCACGCGTCCTGCTCCGACTTGAAGTAGTTGTCGGCCTTGCCCCAGCCGTAGATCGTGTCCGCGACGCGCGCGATCATCGCGCGCACGCTCGACTCGCGCTTCGGCGTCCCGAGGGTGCCGCGGAAGTACTTCTGCACGACGACGTTGGTCGCTGTCTGCGACCACGTCTTGGGGAACTCGACGCCACGCTGCTCGAAGAACACCTTGCCGTCAGCGCCGGAGATCACCGCGTCGCGGAGCTCCCATTCGACCGTCTCGAACGGATCGACGCCCTGGCGCGTGAAGTACCGCTCGACGGTGAGGCCCGGGCGCTGGTCCTTGATGACCCGGCTCTGGACCTTGGCTTTCTCCCGGGTGGCAGTGACGGCAACAGACTTCGCGAGCATGAACCCCTCCTCGTGGCGCGGCTAGTGATGTGGAAATTGTGGATCCGGGGTCTGATCGCGGACGTCGATGGCCAGCCCGACGGCAAGCGCCGGCCATAGAAGTCCCATTGGCACCCGACCCAAGTGCCTTGAACCCCTCGAACCTCGAAACCTACAACTCAGTTCAGCAACTGCGTGCTGCGGGTGCCCTCAGATGTTTCGTGCGGCGGTGCTTAGCAGGGGACTCTGACGTCATTTCGGCTGCGGCTTCGTGACGGCACGCGTCACCTGCTGTGATCCATTGGGGACAAACGCGGCGGAGTTCCCTTGTACTGAGGCCCTAGTGAGGGGGCAAGAAAAAGCGCCACTAGATTTGGTGGGTCAACCGGGAGCGTCTCCTACCCATAGTGTGTGCCCGAGTGAGATATCCACGTGGACTAGTTGTGGATTGAGGGTGGATTGAGGGTGGACGGCGATCTGAATGATGAGGGATTCTCAGTCGTTGGTGCCGGCTGTGGACAAGGCTGTGAGCAACTCGAAATCCGTGAATTGACGCGATGAGTTACGGGGGAGATCCCCGCCGAAAAAAATTTGCGACGCGATCCGGATTGGTGTGTAAAGGCGGGTTTTCGAGTGCCGATCCCGCCTAAATTTTAGGCAATTTTCCCCGGGTGTCGTGTTCTGCGGCACCCCGGTCCGGGCCGCTTAGCGGTAGCGGGCGGCCTCGGACTTCGCGCGCGCCCGGATGGTCGCGTTCGGATGGTCGCGCGCGGTCTCCTCGAGGTAGCCCAGGGCCGCCGGGCCGATGTCGTTGCGCAGGAACGCCGCGAGCTCGTCGTTGTACGAGGGCGTCGTGATGAAGCCCTTCAGCACGGTCTTGATCAGCTCGGGGTCGGTCCGGTAGCGCGGATCGATCCGCACGGCGTCGCGGAAGTGCTTGAGCCCGTCGGTCCACCACAGCTTCCCGAAGTAGAGCTTGCCGGCGAGGTAGGGGATGTCGGCGTTGTCGGGATACGCGGCGCGCGACTTCTGGAGCAGGTCGATCGCGGCCTCGCGCTCGCCGCCGGCGACGAGGTCCTGCGCGCGCGAGGACCTTGTCCGCGCCCTCGGCGCTGGTCGGCTGCATCTCGATCTCGCCGCTGCCGGCGGCCGCGGCGTCGTCCGATGCCGTGCTCTTCGCCGAGGAGCCCCGGCCGCCGCCCGCGACCGCGGCGATGATGATGATGAGCAGGAGGACCGCTCCCCCGCCGATCGCGAGCTGCTTCCGGGAGAACGGCAGTCCGTCGGGGTTCGCCGGGCGGTTCGGCCGCATCGCGATCGGCTGACCGCCCTCGGTGTGCTCGGAGAACGCGGGGAACGGCGCGCTCGCCTTCGGCGGCTCGGGCGCCGCGTGCTGACCGCTCGGCACCGTCGGCAGCTCCGCCCCGTAGGGCTGCGGCACCGGCGCGCTCGGCACGCTCGCCGCCTGCTGCGGGATCGACAGCGACGGCGCCGGCACCGGACCCGAGTGCGGCGCCGAGTGCGCTGCCGCCGCGGCCACCACCGGCACGCCGAGCTGCGTACCGCCCTGCGGGATCATCATCGACGCGCTGACTTGCTCGACCTTCGCGCTCTCGGCGGCATCGAGCGCGGCCACGAACTCGGTCGCGGTCTGGAAGCGATCCGCCGCCGTCTTCTGGAGCGCCTTCGCGACGACGCCCTCGAGCTCGCCGAAGTCGACGCCCGGCAGCTTGTCCGCGAGCGTCGGCGGCGGGTTCTTCAGGTGCATCGAGACGACCTCCATCGGGTCGTCGCGCTCGGAGTGAAACGGCTTGTGGCCGGTGAGCAGCTCGAACAGCAGCACGCCGCACGCGTACAGATCGCAGCGGCCGTCGATCTGCGTGCCGCGGATCTGCTCGGGCGCCATGTACGCCGGCGTCCCGACGACGATCCCCGACGTCAGCTTCGTCGTCTGCTCCTGCTGGAGCCGCGCGAGCCCGAAGTCGAGGATCTTCACGTGATCGCCGAGCCCGGCCTTCTGCGACAGGAGGACGTTGGCCGGCTTGATGTCGCGGTGGATGATGCCGTGCTCGTGCGCGTGCGCGACGCCCGACAGCACCTGCCGCACGATCTCGACGGCGCGCGCAGGCGGCACCGGCCCCTTGTCGATCAGGCTCTTCAGGTCTTCCCCGGTGATGAAGTCCATCACCACGTACGGCTTGCCGTCGTGGGTCCCGACATCGAGCACCGCCGCGCAGTGCGGGTGCTCGAGCTTGGCCATCGCCATCGCCTCGAGCTCGAACCGCTTGCGGCTCGACAGCTCGTTCGGCAGCTCGTCGTGCAGCACCTTCACCGCCACGATCTTCCCGAGCTTCAAGCGCTCCGCGCGGTACACGACGCCCATCGCGCCCTGCGCGACGGCCTCGATCACCTTGTAGCGACCGTCGAGGACGGCGCCGGCGAGATCCCCTGCGGGCACGCCCTACGATAGCAGAGCTTCCCGGTACGATCGTGGTACGCCCTGCCCGTGCGCTGGCCGCTCGCCCTCCTGCTGGTCCTCGGCGTCGCCTGTGGCAAGAAGACCGAAGAGCCGCCCCCGCCCCCGCCGGGCAGCGCCGCCCCGCAGGTCCGCATCATCTCGCTGACCCCGTCTGCCACCGAGGTCATGGCCGCCCTCGGCGCGACCTCGCTGCTGGTCGGCGTCGACGACTACTCCGAGTACCCCCCCGAGGTGAAGCAGCTGCCCAAGGTCGGTTCGTTCCTGACCCCGAACCTCGAGGCCATCGTCCGCCTTCGGCCGACGCTCGTCATCGTCGACGACATCCACACCGGCTCGGCGAAGGCGCTCGAGGACGCCGGCATCCAGACCGTCGCCTGCGCCATGCACACGCTCCCCGACGTCGAGTCCGCCCTGAAGACCGTCGGGGCCCGCATCGGCAAGACCGCCGAGGCGACCCGGATCGCCGCCGACATCGACCGGGCCATCGACGCCACCGTGTCCCGCCGCCCCGCGAAGCGTCCGAAGGTCCTCGCCATCATCGACCGCGAGGCCGGCGGCCTCGGCAACCTGGTCGCCGCGGGCACCGGCAGCTACGTCGACGAGCTGCTCGCCCTCGTCGGCGGCGCCAACGTGCTCGCCGGCGCCGGCATCCGCTACCCCAAGCTCTCCATGGAGGAGGTCCTCCGCGCCCAGCCGGAGGTGATCCTCGACCTGTCCTACGCCGCCCGTGGCGACCGCGGCCTCGATCCGTGGAGGACCGTCGAGATCCCCGCCGCGAAGTCGGGCCGCCTGCACGCGCTCGGTGAGCCGTACCTGATCGCGCCCTCGCCGCGCGTCACGCAGGCGCTAGACACCATGGCCAGGGCGATCGCGGAGCCCGCTCGGTAGTATCGTCGGCGCCCCGTGGCCAGGACCAACAAGACGAAGCGCAGCGCGCAACCGGTCTCGAAGCACTCCGCGACGAAAGCCGCGAACAAGGCCGCCGCGACCAAGGCCGCCATCAAGGCCGCCGCGACGAAAGCCGCGAACAAGGCCGCCGCGAACAAGGCCGCGAACAAGGCCGCCGCGACGAAAGCCGCGAACAAGGCCGCCGCAAACAAGGCCGCCGCGAACAAGGCCGCCGCGACCAAGGCCGCCGCGGGCATGCGCGCTCCGGCTCGCGCCGCGGAGCGCCCGGCAGCTTCGCGCGAAGCGAGCGCGGGCGCGAGCTCCGACTGGCGCGCGGATCTGCGCCACGCCGTCGAGGAAGCGGGCCCCGACTTCGCGGCGTTCCTCGCGGAGCTCGGCGCGTCCAGCAAGGGGTGGGAGCACGCCGACACCGCCGAGCTCGCCGGTCTCGAGCGCTGGGGCACCGAGCTCGCGAAGCGCGATCGCCGCGCCGGCATCGGCGCGCTGGTCCTCGCCGCCCGGCACGGCCTGCCGATCGTCCTCGAGCGCGGCGGCATCGGTCTCGACGGCATGGGCTTCAAGGCCGACGAGCCGAGCGCCGACGGAGCACCGGTCGAGAAGCAGATCCAGCTCGCGGCCGAGTGGCTCGACGGTCCCGACGACAGGCACCTCGCCGCCGTCCACGCCGCCTGCGACCCGAGCCGCCAGCTCCAGATCTGGGACGACGACCTTCGTCCGAATGACGACAACGCCCACTGGTGGTACGCCGACGTCGGCCAGTGCTGCGGCTACGCGATCACGCGCACCGGCGGCGATCCCGCCAAGCACAGCTACTACGAGTGGCCATCCGAGACCTGCGTCGGCCGCGGCCTGGTCCTCGCCGTGCGCGGCCTCCGCACGAAGGGCGCCAGCCTCCACGACGTCCTCGCCGACCTCCGCGCGGCCCTGGTTGCGGGCCCGCTCACCTGACGTCGCACGGTGACGTCACCGGGTCGCCTCGTCACGCAGGCGCGCGTGCTCGAGCAGGAGGTGCGTGATCGATCCCTGCAGCTCCGGGTGCGCGACCGCGGGCGTGCCGGCGGACAGCTCGAAGTAGCCGGCCTGCCAGTCGAGCACGTCCATGAGGACCGCGCGCGAGTCGTTGTCGTTGGAGCTCGACCGCGCGCGCACGATCTTGCCCTCGACGAAGTCGATCCACGCGACCGACTGATCGCGCGTGACCGCGAGCTGGCCGGTCTTCCGCTCGGTCTCGAACATCGTGAGCAGTGACGCGAGCGCGACCTCGGTCAGCGCGCCGCGCAGCACGACGCGCTCGGTGTCGCGCTGGCTCGCGCGCGCCCAGCGCCGGGCGCGGATGATCACCTCGAGCACGGTGAACGGCTTCGGGATGAAGTCCATCGCGCCGAGCTGCACCGCCTGGAGGCGCGCGAGGTCCGAGGCGTCCTCGCTCATGATCATCACCGGCACGCTCGCGAGCTCGGCGTGACGCCCCATCTCCTGAAGAACGTGGAGGCCATCGACGACCGGCATGTGACGTTCGATCAGCACCACGTCGGGCGTCCTCGACAGGCAGGCGCCGATCGCCTCCATCCCGTTGGTCGCCGTCGCGACCGAGAACCCGGCGGTGTCGAGCGCGGTCGACAGCCGCTCGAGCAGGCGGGTCTCCGGATCGCCGACCACGATGCGGATCTCGGTCTTCTCGCGCGACTTCGAGTGCGAGTCGAGCAGGCGGTGAACCGCGTCCGCGAACTGCTCGTCCTGCGGCCGCACGGGGTCGCGGAACACGACGCCGATGCCGGGAAACCGCCCGAGCGTGCGCGCTTCGACGTCTCCCATCGAGTGCGTGACCTGCCCCGTCGTGACCAGGCGCTGGCCGTTCGGCGAGATCACGATCTGGACGACGGTGCCGGCCGGCAGCGGCGGCGACATGCGGATGAACATGCCGAGCGCCGACAGATCCTGCGAGACCGCGCGCAGCTTCTTGCCGCCGGCGATCACCTCGACCGGCAAGTTCATCGCGACCCGGTTGTTGCGACGGCGCACGCGCTCTCCGCATACCACGTTGACGTATGGTAGGGCGCGATGGCAAGGCTCGCGCTCCAGGACGTCACCGTCGGACTCGGCGGGCGCGACGTCGTGGCCAACGCGAGCGCCAGCGCCGGCGAGGGCGAGCTGGTCGTCGTCGTCGGCCCGAACGGCGCCGGCAAGACCACCCTGCTCCGCGCCATCGGCGGCCTGGTCCCCGTGCGCTCCGGGAGTGTGACGGTGATGGGACACGACCCGACCCGCGCGCGCCGCGGCGACCTCGCGAAGGACCTCGCGTATCTGCCGCAGCACTACGAGCTCGCGTTCCCGTTCGGCGTCGAGGAGGTCGTG
>JAEUJX010000092.1 GCA_016794545.1 Myxococcales bacterium | reverse complement strand
TTCCTCGGCGTCGTCGTCGGCGGCCTGATCATCGCGATGTACCTGCCGATCTTCAACCTCGCCGGGAACATCAACTAACTCGGCAACTGACGCGGGGCGCACGTGGCCACGACGATCCCGGTTCCGACGGTGCGTCACGATCCGGCGGCGCCGTCGCCCGGGGATTCGCTCGTCGGGCCGCCGCAGCCGACGCCGGCGAGCGACCTGCGCGGTCGCGTCAGCAAGCTGCTGCTGCTGCGCACGGTCGTCGTCTCGGTCGTGCTGGCGCTGTCGCTGTGGCTCCAGGTCACGGGCGGCACGACGAGCCGCGGCGCGGTGTGGCTGCAATCGGCGCTGCTCTCGGCGACCTACGTCTCGTCGATCGTGTTCGGCGTGCTGCTGCGCCGCGGGTTCGCGCCGCGCCGGGTCGCGCGGCCGATGCAGGCCACGGACCTCGTGGTCACCTCGCTGCTGGTCTACGTCACCGGCGGCGCGCAGAGCCCCTACACGTTCCTCTACGCGCTCTCGATCGTCGCGGCCGGCGCTCTCGCCTACCGGCGCGGCGCGGTGATCCTGACGATCGCGTCGCTCGGCGCGATGACGCTGATCGCGGTGGCGGCGTGGACCGAGGCGCTCGGCCTGCCGATGGCGGCGCAGGCCCGCCCCGGCGAGCAGACGGTCGTCGGCCTGATCCGCTCGCTCGGCATCAACTACGCGGCCCTGATCGGCGTCGGCGCGCTGTCGTTCATCTTCGGCGATCAGCTCCAGCGCGGCGCCGAGACGCTCGCCACCACGCGCAAGGCGGTCGCCGACCTCTACACGCTGCACCAGGACATCGTCCGCTCGCTCGCCTCGGGCCTCATCACGATCGCCCCCGATGGCACGGTGCTCGCCGCGAACGTCGCCGCCGGCGAGATCCTGCGCCGCAACGCAGGCGACATGATCGGCACCCCGCTCGCGCGCGTGATGCCCGGCGTCGCGGCGCTGCTCGCGATCGGCGGCGAGGCGCGCCGCGCGGACGTGGAGGTCACCACCGCCGCGGGCCAGCAGCTCACGATCGGCGTCACGATCTCGCCGCTCCGCGACGTGAAGGACCAGGTCATCGGCCGCATCGTCAACTTCCAGGACCTCACCGAGCTGCGCCGGCTCGAGCAGCAGACCCGGCTCCAGGAGCGGCTCGTCACGGTCGGCCAGCTCGCCGCGGGCATCGCGCACGAGATCAGAAATCCGCTCGCCTCGATCTCGGGCTCGATCGAGCTGCTCAAGCATGCCCCGCAGGCCTCCGACGACGACCGCACGCTGATGACGATCGTCCACCGCGAGATCTCGCGCCTCAACGGCCTGATCGGAGACCTGCTCGACTACGCGAACCCGCGCGCCCTCCGCGCGGTCGACTTCGATCTCGGCGTCCTCGTCGAGGAGACGCTCCAGGTCGCGCGCGGCGACCAGGCCTTCGGCGACGTCGAGGTCAGCGCCGAGGTCGACAAGCCGCTGCCGATCACCGCCGACCCCGCGAAGCTGCGCCAGGTCCTGTGGAACCTCGTGCGCAACGCCGCCGACGCCGCCTCGGCCGGCGGCAAGCACGTGAAGGTCCGCGCGCGCGCCGACGGCGCCGAGGCGATCCTCGAGGTCTCCGACGACGGCCCCGGCATCCCGCCCGCGCGGCTCGAGCGGATCTTCGATCCGTTCTTCACGACGAAGGACAAGGGCACCGGCCTCGGCCTCGCGACCTCGCACGCCGTGATCGCCGAGCACGCCGGCCGCATCGACGTCCAGAGCGAGGTCGGCAAGGGGACGAAGATGGTGGTCACCGTCCCGCGCACCCGGTAACCTCGCTGCGTGAACTGCCCGATCTGCCAGCAGGCCCTCGAGGGCGGCGAGCTCGTGATGGTCTGCAACCCGTGCCACAAGGCACTGGGCGGCGGCCTGGCCGTCAACGCGACGGGCGAGTTCCGCGTGCCCACGTCCGCCGAGGTGTTCGAGCACATGGACGACGCCACCACCGGCGCGCAGACGCGCCCCCACGCCGCCAATGTCTGCTCGTGGTGCGGCAAGCTCGAGCCGCAGGTCAAGAAGCTCCTCGGCCGCAACGGCATCGCGCTGTGCAACGAGTGCGTCTCCCTCGCCTCGGACATCATGGAAGCGGAGCTCGGAGCGGAGTGGAAGTGAGCGACCTCGACCCCGGCGAGCTGCTCGCCGCGCTCGAGCTCGCCGCTCACAAGCACCGCGATCAACGGCGCAAGGACGAAGCCGCCTCGCCGTACATCAACCACCCGCTCGCCGTCGTGCACCTCCTCTGGGCCCACGGCGTGCGCCATCGCGTGCCGCTGCTCGCGGCCGTCCTCCACGACACGATCGAGGACACCGACACGACGCGCGACGAGCTGGTCGCGAGCTTCGGCGACGCCGTCGCCTCCGTCGTCTGCGAGGTCACCGACGACAAGTCGCTCCCCAAGGAGGAGCGCAAGCAGCTCCAGATCGAGCACGCGCCCCACCTCTCCGCCCACGCGAAGCTCGTGAAGCTCGCCGACAAGATCTGCAACCTCCGCGATCTGACCGACAGCCCACCCGCCAACTGGCCCGCGGAGCGGCGCGCGCAGTACTTCGTGTGGGCCAAGGCCGTCGTCGCCGGCCTGCGCGGCACCAACGCCGGCCTCGAGGCCGCGTTCGACGCCGAGCACGCGCGCGGCACCTCGCGGCCGTGATCGGGGTGCCAGACCTGTCCGCCTGCCCGTCGAGCTGATCGACCACCGGCGACCGACGTCGATCGGCGACCACAGCTCGAACGCGCCCGTGACGCGATCGAGGAATCCCCTGCGGCGGACCTTCGGTCCGTGCAGCAGGTTCAGGCGCCCGGGACGAAGCGTACGGCGCGTGATGGGCGTGTCGGCTCCGGCGCGGAGCTGCTCGACGTAACCGGCGCGCAGGACGAGCGAGAGGCCCCAGCTCCACGGGTGGTCGTGGAAGGTGTCCGGGGCGTCGCTGCCGACGAAGTGGTGGAGGAAGAGGCCGAACCTCAGCGCGCCACCAGCCGCGCGCGCTCGCGGTAGTCGCGCGCGTAGTCGGGCTGCCCCTTCTTCTCCCACGCAGTCGCGAGGTCCTCGCAGCGCGTGGCCTCGAGGGCGGGCTCGAGCTCGCCGCCGGCGCGCATCGCGTCGAGGACGGCGATCGCGTCGTCGATGCGGCCGACCGCGAGGAGCGCGCGGGCGCGCGTGTGCTGGATCGCCGGGACGTCGGGGCGCAGGCCGATCGCCTCGTCGGCGAGCGCGAGGGCGGTCGTCGGATCGCCGGAGCTGTCGAGGACGCCGCAGGCGCGGTTGTTGAGGAAGACCGCGCGCTCGGTGACGTCGAACACGTCGGGATCGAGCGAGTCGAGCGTGCGCTCGGCGCGTGCGAGGCGACCGGCGGCGATGTCGCAGCCGGCGCGCGAGAGGACGGCCGCGCGCTCGCGGCCGGCGGAGAAGGACAGCAGGGCGAGCAGGCGGTAGCGGCGGGCCGCGCGGTCGTAACGGCCGCGCGCGAAGGCGGCGTGGGCGGTGCGCGGGAGCCAGAGCACGAGCCACAGGGTCGCGAGGATCGAGAGGACGACACCGACGACGATCCAGCGCCGCCCGAGGAGCGAGCCCGCGACGATCGGAGCCGCGAGGCAGCCGAGCGTCCAGCCGATGGCTCGTCCGACGTGCTGCGCGGCCACGTACCAAGGATACGGGATAAGGTCGCCGCATGAGCTTCGAGAAGGTGCTGGAGGTGACGCAGCAGCTGGCGGCGAGGATGGAGGCACTGGCGGCGATCGGCGCACGGCTGACCGGGCGCGACATCGATCCCGTGATCGACCGCGCGCTCGATGGGGTGCTCGCCGCCGTCGGTGTGGA
Source organism: Myxococcales bacterium (assembly GCA_016794545.1). Taxonomy (GTDB): domain Bacteria; phylum Myxococcota_A; class Polyangia; order Haliangiales; family Haliangiaceae; genus JABFXX01. The sequence goes on along the minus strand of JAEUJX010000092.1, from coordinate 9,722 downwards.
TCAGACCAGCCTCGCGGCGCTGAGCCCGGACCAGCGCGGCGCGTGCCTGGGGTTCGTCCGCGCGTTCATGCGCCAGGCCGGCGGGCTCGTCGAGCATCCCGAGCGCCCGCCGGGCTGGGTGGACGACGATCCGGTGGTGCTCCAGGGCATCGGCCGGGGCTCCTCGAGCCTCGCGCCGGTGATCGCGCAGATCGTTCCGGGGCTGGGCGATCTGGCGTCGCGGCTGGGGTCCTCGGCGGGCACGTTCCTCGATGTCGGGACCGGCGTCGGATGGCTCGCGGTCGCGCTCGCAAAGACGTTCCCGGCGATCACCGTCACCGGGATCGATGTCTTCGGGCCCGCCCTCGCCCTCGCCCGCGAGAACACCAGACCGGCCGAGCACCGGATCGCGATCCGCGAGCAGGACGTCACCGCGTTGCCCGACTGCGAGGTGTTCGACGCCGCGTTCCTGCCCGGGCCGTTCCTCCCCGCGCGCATCGTGCACGATGCCGTGCGCCGCGTGCGCGAGGCGCTGAAGCCCGGCGGCTGGCTGCTGTTCGGCCTGTTCGCGGCGCCCGCAGACCCGGTGGCGCAGGCGCTGAACGACCTGCGCGTCGTGCGGTACGGCGGGCATCCGTGGCGGCCCGACGAGGTCGTCGAGCTGCTCGCCGGCGCGGGGTACGTCGAGACCCGTGCCGTCGAGCGGACCTGGGCCGCGCCCGCGCATTTCATCGTCGGCCGGCGCGCGTAAAGCGTGGTAGACACGCGGGCCATGAGCGACCGGCTGGTGACCCTGGGAAAGCGCACGGATGACGTCCGTGCGCGCCCCGCGCCTGCCGCGGACGCGCCCCGCGTGTACGTGGAGACGTACGGCTGCCAGATGAACGTCGCGGACTCGGACCTGATCGGGTCCGTGCTGGCCGATGCGGGATACGCGACCGCCGCGAAGGCCGACGAGGCCGACGTGATCCTCGTGAACACCTGCGCGGTGCGCGAGAAGGCCGAGGAGCGCGTGACCGCGCGCGCGCAGGAGCTCGGCGCGCTGAAGCGGAAGAAGCCGGGGACGGTGCTCGCGATCGTCGGCTGCATGGCCGAGCACCTGAAGGAGGGGCTCGCGGATCGTGCCCCCGCGGTGGACGTGATCGCCGGCCCGGATAGCTACCGGCGCCTGCCCGAGCTGCTCGCCGCCGCGCGCGGCCGGGACGCCGCGAAGCAGCGGCAGATCGACGTGCGCCTCGACAAGGAAGAGACCTACGAGGGGCTGTCGGGCGCGGTCGGCGGCGACGGCGTGTCGGGGTTCGTCACGATCCAGCGCGGCTGCGACAAGTTCTGCACGTTCTGCGTCGTGCCGTTCACCCGCGGGCGCGAGCGCGGCACGCCGCCGCGCGAGGTGCTGCGCCAGGTGCGCGAGCTCGCAGCCGCGGGGTACCGCGAGGTCGTGCTGCTCGGGCAGACGGTGAACTCCTACGCGTGGGAGGACACCACGTTCGCGCGGCTGCTCCGCGCGGTGTGCACGGTCGAGGGCCTCGAGCGCGTGCGGTTCACGTCGCCCTACCCCGTCGACTTCACCGACGACGTGATCGCGGCGATCGCCGAGGAGCCGAAGGTTTGCAAGTACGTCCACCTGCCGCTGCAGTCGGGCTCGGACGCGGTGCTCGAGCGCATGAGGCGCGGTTACACGGTCGAGGACTACCGCACCATCGTGAGGAACCTCCGCGCGGCGATGCCCGACATCGCGCTGTCGACGGACATCCTGACCGGCTTCTCCGGCGAGACCGACGAGGATCACGCGATGACGCTCCAGCTCATGCGCGAGCTGCGGTTCGACTCGGCGTTCATGTTCGCGTACTCCGAGCGCGACCTGACGTACGCCGCGAAGAAGCTGCCCGACGACGTGCCGGAGGCCGTGAAGCAGAAGCGGCTCGCCGAGATCATCGCCCTGCAGGAGAAGGTCTCGGCCGAGGTGTTCGCCGCGCAGGTGGGCAAGCGCGAGCGCGTGCTCGTGCACGGTCCGAGCAAGCGCGACCCGGCGCAGCTCATGGGCCGCACCGACGGGTTCAAGACCGTGATCCTCCCCACGGGCCTCGGCGCCGTCGGCGAGCTGGTGGACGTGACGATCGCGCGCGCGACGATGGCGACCCTGTTCGGGGCCACGCCGTGAGGATCCTCGGCCTGGCCGCGGCGATCCTCCTCGCCGGCTGCCCGAAGCCGAAGGGCCCGGGCGGCCTCGAGGACGGCGGCTTCCGCGTGTCTATCCCGAGGCCGGCACGAAGGGCCTGCGCGCGACGAAGGGCAAGCGCCTGCAAGCGAAGCCGGCCGCGTCGTGCAGGTACCCCGACGGCCGCGAGGCACGGTGGGCCTCGACGGGCGCGCGCGTCGCGCAGGGCACGCTCGCGCCGGGGCTGGTCCTCGAGGACGGTGCGATCGGCGGCGTCCCGACGGAGACCGGCGCGTTCACGGTCACGATCGCGTTCTCCGGCGTGACGTGCGCGGGCAAGCAGGAGCCCGACCAGCACGTCCAGCTCGCGATCACCGTGCGCTAACCCAGGCGCCCGCGGCCGCGCCTATACTGCGCGCGTGCGTGGTCTGCGGGTGATCGGGATGCTCGTGCTCGTGCCGCTGCTCGCGGCGTGGGGCACGCTGGCGAAGCGGGTCGAGCTCGGCTTCCTGGAGCGACTCAAGCTCGACACGCTGATCGCCGACCACGCGCTCGATCCGGCGAGGTGGGCCGGCGAGCTCGACAACCGCAGCGGCCCGCACCCGATCCACCAGTTCATCGCGTACCAGGCGTACTCGATCCTGAAGCAGGATCCCGCGTTCGCCGACGGACTCTCCGGGTTCCCGACCGGCGAGGAGATCAACGCATGGGACGGCATCGAGCGCGACCCCGATGGCTACATGCAGGGGCGCACCTCCGGCGGCGACGCGGCGCTGACGCCCACGATCCCGGGGCTCGGCGGACCGAGCCCGGACGCCGAAAGGGTCAACGGCAAGGGCTGGAACCAGCTCTACAACGGCCGCGCGCACTACTACAGCCCGTGGCTCGATCAGGGCGACGCGCCGATCCTCGCCGGCGCGAACTACGCGCGACTCGTGTACTCGATCGTCGACGCGGACGACACCAACACGCGCGCGCACTTCGCCGCGTACCTGGCGCACTATCTCTCCGACGTCACGAGCGCGAAGCACGCGGACGCGTTCATCCTCGACGCCGCGACGGTCGGCCAGCTCGCGAAGCTCGCCGCGCCGTGGAGGAACCTGAGCGAACCGCTCGCGACGGTGCTCGCGCGGCCCGAGCTCGCACAGGCGGAGGCGCTGATCCGCGCGCGGGCGCCGGACGCGGCGTACTGGAAGCGGATCGAGACGCACGTCGGGAACGTGCTCGGCGACACGTTCCTCCATCGCGATACCCGGAACGATCGCACCATCGCGCCCTCGACGGTGAAGACCGCCACCGCCTGCTACCTCTACCTGCTCGGGAACCGCCCGCAGGAGCAGTCGATCGATCGGTTCTTCACGTACTTCGATCCCCTGTACTTCAACGGCCCGCTGGTGGAGGCCGGCGGCGCGACGACGTTCGCGCTGTGCGCGGCGTTCTCCGAGCACGTGCAGTGGGAGAGCAACCCGGCGCACTACCAGACGGTGATGGGGGCGATGAACCCGCCGAAGCTGTGGGACAGCTCGCTCGGCTATCACCAGGTCCCCGAGCTCGAGCTGCCGGCCGGCGCCGACGAGCGGGTCGCGGTCGGCCTCCGCATCGCGGTGCTGACGAAGCAGTGCGCGAAGGAAGCGCACGGCGACGTCACGAGCGGCAAGGACTTCCAGCTCCAGCACGAGAGCTACCTCCGGCTCGCGATCCGCTGCGTCGCCGCGGCGTTCCGCGCGAGCATCACGTCGCTGCGCGTCGAGGCGCTGGGCCGCCCGAGCGGGGACGGCCAGGTCAAGCTGACGCTGACGATCCGCACCGCCGACGGCAGGCCGGCGAAGCTCCGGCGCGTCCGCGTGCAGCTGCGCGATGCCGGCGGCACCTACCCGTCGCGCCCGGGCTGGACGAAGGAGCTCTCGGAGACCGTCCCCGCGGGCGACGCGGTGCGGATCAAGATGCTCGTCACCAACGTGCCGGCGGGCACCGCGATCGACGACCTGCTCGTCGACGTCTACGGCGACGTCGAGGGCGTGCCCGACGCCGGGGTCCGGCGCACGCGCGTCGAGGAGCGCACGCTCGAGGTCGTGCGGAACCCCGGCGGTGGCTCGATCGGCGAGCGCTCGGGTCCGATCGATGTCGCGGTCGTGTTCGACACCACGGGCTCGATGGGCAGCTCGCTCGCGTCGATGCGCGACAACGCGATCTCGTCGATCGAGAAGCTGCGCGCGCGGTCGAAGGACATCCGCATCGCGGTCACGACGTTCCGCGACCTCCAGGAGAAGGCCGACCTGCCGCACTTCCAGGTCAAGGCGTTCACCTACGACCTCGAGAGCGCGTTCGCGTTCCTGAAGACGCTGACGCCCGACGGCGGCGGCGACCAGCCCGAGGATCTGCTCCACGGCGTGTCGATGGCGCTCGAGCTGTGGGAGAAGGAGCCGAAGGGCCAGGACCGCGTCCCGAACAAGATCATCATCATCGTCACCGACGCGCCCGCGCACTCGCCCGACTCGAAGGGCAACACGTACGCCTCGATCGCGAAGCGCGCGTTCGAGGTCGATCCCGCGCACATCTATCCGATCGTCGTCGGCAGCGACAAGGCCGCGCTCGCCACGGCGCAGGAGCTCGCGGACTCGACCGGCGGCAAGGTGCTGTTCTCGGCGAAGGGAGACGACGTCGCGGACGCCGTGCTCGAGGCCGTGAGCACCGCCGAGGCGACGTACGCGCCGACCGTCCCATCGGGTCAGCGCCGCACGTCGGCGCTCACGACCGCGGGCATCGTCACGATCGTCGGTGGCGTGCTGCTGCTCGTCATCGGTCTCGCGCTCGGCAAACGGCGCCCGGAGGTCGCGGCATGACCGACCCCGTGACGACCGTGAAGGGCCACGCACCCGGGCCGACCGGACCGGCGCCGAGCCGGTTCCCGACCGTGAAGATCGCGAAGCCCGGCCGGCGCGGTGCGCTGCTGGTCGCGCTCGGCGCCCTCGCGATCGTCGCCGGGATCGTGCTCGTCGTGCTCGGCCTCTCGCGCGAGGCGCCGCGCGATCCCGACGAGGAGCTGGTCGCCGACGGCAGCGGAGCACTCGCCCCGACGGCGACGCCGTGGAACGCCGCGGAGCTCGGCTATCCGACGCTCGCGTACCGGGATGGCGTCGCGACCGAGACCCCGGCCACGGCCACGACCACGCTCGGAGCGCTGAAGAAGCAGGCCGACGAGGCCCCGCAGCTCGGCACCGGCGGCGGTCCACCGACGCCACCGCCGGCGACGACCGGTGCGCTCGATGCCCTGCTCGTGCACGTCCCCGGCGATGCGTTCGCGGTCGTCGCGCTCGATCTCGACAAGACGCGCGGCTCGCGCGCGCTGATGGACGCGCTCGACCTGCTCGTGCGGCAGACCGGCCTCGCCGACCAGGTCGGTCCGCTCGGCGGCGCCGCGGCGATCGTGATCGCCGGCGTGCCGAGCGCGCCGCGCCAGGACCCGTGGCCGATCGTGGTCCTGCGCGATCCCGCGGGCGCGCTGCGCGTCGTCGCCGCGCCGCAGATCCAGGACACCGCGCTGGCGGTCTCCGGCGGCGGCAACGTGCTCGACAGCGGCGGGCTCCGCGACGCGCTCGCCGGGGTGCGCTCGGGCCCGGCCGGGTTCGCCGCGATCCGCATGGTCGACGACGCGCGCGGCGAGCTCGCCCGGATGCTACCCGGCCTCGAGAAGCTCGCGTGGATCGCGGGGACGCTCGACACGACGAGCGGCATCGCACTCACCGGCAGTGCGGTGTTCCCCGACGACAGCACCGCCGCCGCCGTCGCGATGGCGCTGTCCGTCGGCAAGACGCTCGGGAAGTCGGAGCTGCCGGCTGCGGTCGGCCCGGCGCTCGACAAGCTGCGCATCACGGCGATGGGCAAGACGGCGCGGATCTCGGCGGTGTGGACCGAGACCGACGTCGCCGCGCTGCTCGCGCTGACGCGTTAACCGTCGGCCAGGCGCTCGATGACGAGCTGCGCGACCCTGCGCGATCCGAGGAGCGCGACGTGTCCGAGATCGTCGAACATGATGGTCTCGGCGCCGGCGAGCGGCTTCTGGCGGGCGCCCGGCACGAGGGCGTCGGCCCGGGACCAGATCGTCGTGATCTTGGTCTTCGTCGGCGGCGCCGCCGCGGACAGCCGCGTGACGAGCTTGCTGCCGACGAGCAGCTCGCGGCCGGGATGGCCGATGCCCAGGCCCGAGACGTCGGTGCCGCCGTGCGGCGAGCCGAGCGTGATCAGGTGGCGCACCGGTCCGTCGCCGCCGGCGAGCTGCACGTAGTAGCGCGCGACGATCCCGCCCATCGAGTGGCCGATCACGTCGACGTCCTCGGCGCCGGTCGCCTCGCGCACCTGGTCGACGAACCAGCCGAGCTGGCGCGCGGCGGCGGCCGTGCGCCCGAGCGTCCAGTACTCGAAGCCGAGGATCGGTCCGAGGCCCGCGCGAGAGAGTCGCAGCGCGAGCGGCAGGAAGTTCGCGCGGTTCATCGCGTAGCCGTGCAGCACGATCACCGGGCGCGGGCCCTGGTTCTTCCAGCCCGGAAGCGGGAAGAACCCCGCCGGGCGAGCCGCCGAGAGCGCCGCGGAGATCCCCCACTCGGTGAGCGCCGAGCGGACGGGACGGCTGCCGGCGGTGCGGTAGAACGCGCGGACGGCGTGGGGCACGAGCGGATAGAGGCCCGTGAACATCATCGCCTGGGACACCGCCGCCACGCCGCCTCGCCACAGGAGATGGCGAACCGAATGCCGGCGCTGCATCAGGCGGAGGTCAGGCCCGGAATGTCGCTCTCGATCTCGTGGGCGATGTCCTCGGGGATCGCCAGCAGCTCGCGCATCCGGGCGAGCTTCTGCTTCTCGGTGTCGCTCACGTGGTGATCCACGATGGCCATGCGGCAGGCTGCGCGGTAGACGCCACGGCGGGCCTCCGGGGACAGGCTGGTCAGGAACGTCTCGGGCAGGGACACGGCCGCCTCGAGGAACCGGCCGGCCGCCTCGCGCTCCTCCGGAGTGAGGTCCGCGGTGCGGATCAGCCGCCGCAGGCCCTCGGCCTCTGGTTCGGCCAGTACCCCGTCGGCCCACGCGACGGCGGCCCACATCCTGATCACGGTCAGCAGCTGCGACTCGGCCATTGCCGGACAGTACTCCACTAGAGGGCGAGCTGGAGGCCGATCCGCTCCTGGATCAGCCTCGCCAGCGTCGGGCGGAGCTCCTCGCCGGTGCGGGTCGCCGTCCACCCCCCTCCCGACGGGGGCGCCGGGTCGAAGTGCCAGGCCGTCGAGATCGCGGCCATCCAGATCTGCCGGGCGGCGCGGTGGGAGTTGATGACGATCCGGGTGCCGTCCCGGAGGTCGAGCTTCAGGACGCCATCCGAGGAGGACACCTCGACGTCATCGGGGTCGACCTCCGAGAGGGCGTCCTCCAGGTGCCGGAGCTCGTCGCGGGCCACGCGATCGAAGTCGTCCTCGTCCATGCGCGGTTCGTAGCACATTTGCTACCATCGAGCCGATGGCTGGAAGCCGCCCACCGGGGATGGGGGAGTCCGACGTCGACCTCGGCGAGGCGATCGAGCGCGAAGGTCACGAGACGTTGTTGCCGTCCGTGCAGCGCTCGGTGCTCTCGGGCCACAAGAGCTTCGTGGCCGACATCCTGGTCGAGCACACCGATGTCCGCGAGCTGCCGCTGGTGTCTCCCGAGGACTCGTGGGACGGCAAGAACAAGCAGGGCGCGAAGGCGAACGACATCATCGGCGGCCGCTACGTCGTCGAGGGTCAGCTCGGCCGCGGCGGCATGGGCCGCGTGCTCCGCGTGCGGCACCAGGCGCTCGGCAAGCCGTTCGCGCTGAAGATCATCAAGACCCGGATCGCGTCGAACCCGAAGATCCGCGAGATGTTCTATCGCGAGGCGCGGCTCGCCTCGGCCCTGACCCACGACAACATCTGCTCGATCGTCGACTTCGGTCAGGACGACCAGCACGGGTTGTTCATGGTCATGGAGCTGCTCGACGGGCAGACCGTGCACGCGAAGCTCCGCCAGAGCGGCAAGCTGTCGCCGAAGATCGCGTGCGACGTGATGTGGCAGGTCGCCGACGCGGTGCGCTTCATCCACAGCCGCCAGATCCTCCACGGCGACATCAAGACGGAGAACATCTTCCTCGTGAAGCAGACGGCGATGGCCCGCCGCCTGATCAAGCTGCTCGACTTCGGCCTCGCGCGCCCCGACCTCGGGCGCACCGAGGGCATGGACGGCACGCCCGAGTACATCGCGCCCGAGCGGATCGACGGCGCCCCGTCGTCACAGGCGAGCGACATCTACGCGCTCGGGATCGTGCTGTTCGAGCTGCTCACCGGCCGGCTGCCGTTCCAGGGCACGCTCAAGGAGGTCCTGCGCGCCCACAAGGAGCAGCCGGTCCCGCCGCCGTCGACGCTGGTCGACACGCCGCTCGACGAGGCCGCCGACAAGCTGGTCGCGCGCGCGACCGCGAAGGACCCGGCGCAGCGTCACCCCGACGTCGCGAGCTTCATGTACGAGCTGCGCGCGCTCATGACGATGCTCGGCATGGACTCCGGCGGCGCCCGCCGCCGCGCCGTCGCCAGCGAGGGCGCGCGCGAGCGGCGCGACCTCGACCACCGCGTGAAGGCGAGCGCCGAGGTGTTCGCGAACGTCGCGATCCCGATGGCGTCGTGCGATCCGAGTGGCCGCGTCCGCGTCGCGAACACGGCGTTCCTCGAGTTCATCGGCTGCGCCGGCAACGTCGGCGGCCTGCAGCTCCGCGACTGCGCGCTGCCCGAGGTCTACCCGACCTTGTTCGAGGACCTGGCCGAGGTCGCCGAGAAGCGGCTGCCCATCAAGCGCGTGATCTACCTGAACGAGGGCGGCGATCGCGTCGTCGAGGCGGCGATCGTGCTCAAGGCCGCGCCGACGTCGACCGAGGTCACCGCGGGCGAGATCTTCATCGTGCTCCACCCGCTGCGCGCGCTGCTCAGCTGAGGCCGATCGCGCTCAGGCGGTCTTCGCGTACCACGCCGTCACGCGCGGGTCGTCCTTCACGGCGTTGTAGAGGCGCGTGAACTTCGGGAAGCCGGCGAAGATGTTCGCCGGGATGTGATCGACCGTGCCGCCGGCGAACCAGCGGTACGCGATGAACAGCTTGAGGTCGACGACGCCGAGCGCGCTGCCCGCGAAGAACGGACCCTCTCCCGTCAGGTTCTTCTCCACGGTGGCGCCCCACTGCGGGAGGTAACCGGTCGCGAGCGCCTCGCGCGCCTTCTGCTTCTCCTCGCCCTGCATGCGCAACGTCGGGCCGACGTGGTGCCGGAGCTCCTCGACGTACGCCATCATGCCCTCGGCCCGCGCGGCCTCGACGTCGTCCTTCGGGTGGAGCCCGTGCGTGCGGCCGATCAGCGCCAGGATCGCGTTCGAGTGCGCGATCGGCGGCTTGCCGGGCAGCTCGAGGATCGGCATCGAGCCGTACGGCGTGGTCGGCTTCAGCGCGGGCCAGTCGGGTCCCTTGATGCGGTTGTCGGTGAACTCGACGCCGGCGAGGTGCAGCGCGAGCCGGCACTCCTCGCCGCGGCTCACGGGA
>JAEUJX010000682.1 GCA_016794545.1 Myxococcales bacterium | reverse complement strand
GCCAGGTCGAGCCGAAGCTCGTGCTCGGCGACAACATCTCGGCCACGATGCTCTACGCGAAGGAGCGCAACGTCGAGGCCGCGATCGTCGCCCTCTCGCTCGCGGTGGTCACCGACGGGGGAACCTCGCTGCCGATCGATCCGGGCCTGTACGAGCCACTCGACCAGAAGCTCGTGGTGTGCGGCACCGGCGAGGAGGCCGACGCGGCCCGGAAGTTCGCGGAGTACATCGACAGCCGCGAGGGCCGCGAGCTCATGGCGCGCTACGGGTTCCAGCGGCCGCCGCTATGAAGTCCGTCAGGCCCGAGACGCTGGCCGCCCAGGCCCTTCACGCGATCGATCCGGCCACCGGGGCGATCGCGCCGCCGATCGTGCTGTCGACGACGTTCGCGCGCGACGAGAGCTATCAGCCGCTCGGCGGGATGGTCTACGCGCGCGACGAGTCGCCCGCACCGAAGGCCGCCGAGGGCGTGCTCGCCGCGCTCGAGGGCGGCGCCGCCGCGCTGATCTTCAGCTCGGGCATGGCGGCGGCGACGACCGCGATCCGCGCCCTGCTCCGCCCCGGCGATCACGTGGTCGCGCCGAGGGCCTGCTACTTCGGCGTCCGCACCTGGCTCTCCGCGTTCTGCGCGCGCTGGGGCGTCGCGCTCGATCTCGTCGACATGGCCGACACGGACGCGGTCCGCGGCGCCGTGCGCGCCGGCCAGACGAAGCTCGTGTGGGCCGAGACTCCCGCCAACCCGACATGGGAGCTCACCGATCTCGCGGCGGTGGCGGACATCGCCCACGCGGCCGGCGCGCGGCTCGGTGTCGACTCGACCGTCGGCACGCCGGTCCACACGCGGCCGCTCGCGCTCGGCGCGGACCTCGTCATGCACTCGGCGACCAAGTACCTCGCCGGGCACTCCGACGTGCTCGCCGGCGCGCTCGTCACCGCGAAGGCCGACGAGTGGTGGACCGAGATCGCGCGGCTCCGCCACGACGAGGGCGCGGTGCTCGGCCCGGTCGAGGCGTTCCTCTTGCTCCGCGGCATGCGCACGCTGTTCGTGCGCGTCGAGCGCCAGAGCCGCACGGCGCACGCGCTCGCGGTGCGGCTCGCCGCCCTGCCCGGCGTCACGGTCCGCTATCCCGGGTTGCCCTCGCACCCGCAGCACGCGCTCGCGCAGCGGCAGATGACCGGCGGCTTCGGCGGCATGCTCTCGATCCACACCGGCGGCGGCGCGGAGCGCGCCCTCGCCGTCGCGAACCGCACGCGCGTGTGGGTCCGCGCCACCTCGCTCGGCGGCGTCGAGAGCCTGATCGAGCACCGGGTCACCGCCGAGGGCGCCGCGACCGTCGCGCCGCCGGACCTGTTGCGGCTGTCGGTCGGCCTCGAGCACGTCGACGACCTGTTCGAGGATCTGCGGGCCGCCCTGGAGTCACCGTGAAGCTGCGCGTCGCGACCTGCATGACCCTGCCCGAAGTCGACGTCGACGAGGCACCGCTCGCCGAGGCCCTCCGGCGCGCCGGCATCGACGCCGAGCTGCTCGCCTGGGACGACCCGAAGGTCGACTGGTCACGCCCGATCCCGACGGTGCTGCGCTCGACGTGGAACTACGCGCAGGATCTGCCCGGCTTCCTCGCCTGGATCGATCGCGTGTCGGCCGTCGCGCCGCTCGTCAATCCGCGCGAGGTGGTCCGCGCGAACGTCTACAAGCGCTACCTGCTCGAGCTCGCCGCGCCCGGCGTCGGTGTCGTGCCGACCACGATCATCGAGCAGGGCTACACGGCCGACCTCGCCGCGATCGCGGCGACCTACGGGACCGAGCACCTCGTGATCAAGCCGGAGGTGGGCGCGGGCTCGCTCGGCACCCGCGTGTTCACCCAGGTGACCGACTCCGCCTACGACCACCTGGAGATCCTCACCACGCGGGGCGCGGCGCTGATCCAGCCCTACCTCGCGAGCGTCGACGACTACGGCGAGCGCTCGCTCGTGTGGATCGACGGCCAGCTGTCGCACGCGATCCGCAAGGCGCCGCGGTTCTCCGGCGACGCCGAGAGCGTGACGGGCCCGCACCCGATCGCCGACGACGAGCGCGCGCTCGCCGAGGCCGCGCTCGCCCCCTACGCGGCGCACATCCTCTACGGCCGCGTCGACATGGCGCGCGACGCGGCGAACCGCCCCGTCGTCATGGAGCTCGAGATGACCGAGCCGTCGTTGTTCTTCGCGAAGCAGCCCGGCTCGGCCGATCGGTTCGTCGCCGGCCTCCGCGCGCGCATCGCCTAAGCGAAGGCGGTGCGGAGTCGTTCGACCGCATCGATCGTCCACGCGCCATACCAGAACAGATCCTTGCCGCTGACGCGCACGACGCGCGCCTCCGGCAAGGCGGCGCGAAGCACGGCCTCGTCCTCGGCGGAGAACGCGTGCGGCTCGTCGGGCAGGACCACCAGGTCGGGCGCGCGTGCCTTCACCTCGTCGAGCGTGACCCGCGGGTAGCGTACGTCGCGGCCGGTCGCGTCCTGCGGCGCCGTCTTGCCGAGATCCGCGTTGAGCGGGTACAGGCGCAGCCGATCGCCGAACGCGTTGCCGATGCCGACCTGCGCGAGCACGTCGGAGCCGAACGTGTCGGCGTTCAAGGTCATCAGCGGATCCATCCAGATCGGCACGAACGCCTTGAGGCGCGGCTCGGGCGCGGCGCCGCGGGCGTACCCGCGGCGGATCAGGTCGCGCACCGGGGCATCCGTCTCCACGCCGAGGATCCGCGCGAGCCGCGCGAGGTGCGCGACGCCCTGCTCGACGCGCCGGGGCAGCGACACCAGCACGGGCACGCGCTGCGCGAGCGCCTCGAGCGCGGCGCGGGTGTTCTCCTCCTGGTTCGCGATCACGAGGTGGGGCGCGAGCGCCAGCACCGCCTCGACGTCGACGTCCTTGGTGCCGCCGACCGTCGGAACCGAGGCGACCTCGGCGCTCTCGCACCACGTGGTCCGGCCGACCAGCCGATCCGCCGCACCGAGCGCGATCACGCTGTGCGTGTCGCTCGGGACCAGGGAGACGATCCGCCGGGGCGGGTGCACGAACACGAGGGTGCGGCCCAGATCATCCGTCAGCTTCAGCGCCGGCACGGGCGGGGTATACCCCATCGTGCTAGGTTCGCGGCGTGGGGAAGCCCGCCGACGACGAAGATCCGATGGTCGCGAAGGCCTTCAAGGCCGACAGTCACGACGAGCTCGCACGTGCGGTCGAGAACCTCACCAGCGAGGAAGCGCAGTTCTTCCTGACCAAGCTCGAGGCCGCGATCCGCAAGCGGAAGATCCAGCTGACCGGCTACCTCGTCGCGATGCTCGTGTGGATCGCCGGGATGATGGGCGCGCTCGCCTACTACGGGACCCACCGCGGCTTCGTCGGCTGGGTGTTCCTGGTGCCGTTCGGCCTCGTCGGTGTGATCTTGTTCGCGTTCGGCAAGTGGGCGGAACGCGCCGGCAGGGTTGCGAAGGCGTCCCCGCCCGCACCCGCGGCCAAGTAAGATAGGCGCCATGCGGCACCTCTCTCCGGGCGCGTTCGCGCTCCTGCTCGTGGCGGCGTGCGGAGGCGGTGGCAACGACCCGGATGCCGGCCCCTCCGGGCCCGATGCGGCGCCATTCTGTACGGCGCCGATCGCCGGCGACGTCATCCGGGCTCGCCAGATCGGCCAGGTCCCCGGCGCCGCGCTGCTCGCGACCTCGCCCCCCGGCGACGCGCGCTTGTTCGTCGTCGACCGCGACGGCTACATCCGCATCTTCGACAACGAGGCGCTGCAACCGGACCCGTTCCTCGACGTCTCGGACGACACCAACGGCGGTGGCGAGTCCGGCCTCCTCGGGCTCGCGTTCCACCCGCAGTACGCGACGACCGGCCTGTTCTTCATCTTCTACACGACGCCGAGTGCGAACGTCGTCGCGCGCTGCACGGTCAGCGCGAACCCGGGCCGCGCCGAGGGTTGCACCACCATCCTGTCGATCCCCGACTTCGCCGGGAACCACAACGGCGGGATGATCGAGTTCGGCCGGGACGGCCTGCTCTACATCGGCACCGGCGACGGCGGCGGCGGCGGCGATCCGCAGCGCACCGCGCAGAACAAGCAGAACCTCCTCGGCAAGATCCTCCGCATCGACGTCGACACCAAGGACGCCGGCAAGGAGTACGCGGTGCCGGCCGACAACCCGTTCGGGAACGAGGTGTGGATGTACGGCCTCCGCAACCCGTGGCGGTTCTCGTTCGACACGAACGGCGACATCTGGATCGGCGACGTCGGCCAGGGCGTCACCGAGGAGATCAACGTGCTCGCGCCCGCCGAGCAGAAGGGCGCGAACCTCGGCTGGAGCGTCTACGAGGGCACGGCGTGCTGCATGACCCAGGGCGACAGGTGCACGCAGAGCGGGCAGCAGGCGGCGTGCAACACGACCGGCATCGTGATGCCGAAGGACGCGCGGACGCACGGCGCGGGCTGGCTCGCGATCATCGGCGGCCAGGTCTATCGCGGCAGCTGCTACCCGGGGATGGAGGGCTGGTACTTCTACACCGACAACTCGCGCGGCCGCCTCGTGCGCGCGAAGCTCCAGACGGACGGCACGCTGATGACGGAGG
>JAEUJX010000669.1 GCA_016794545.1 Myxococcales bacterium | reverse complement strand
ATCGCGGCGCTCGGCATGGCCGAGGAGTTCCGCACGCGCACCGCGGTGACCGGCGTGCGCGACTCGCCGCTCTACCACCTCGCGCGCGCCCGGCCGGCCGAGATGCCGGCGCTGATCGAGGCGTCGCGCCGGCACCTCGATGACGTGCGGATCGCGCTCGAGGATCGCGGCGTCAACCTCGACGTCGTGTACTCGCTCGACGCGATCGGGCGCGGCCTCAACCGCATCGAGCTGCTGCTCCCGTTCGTCGACCCCGAGGACGAGCTGGAGCCGACGTACGAGATCCGCGCGGTGATCGCGGCGATCGGCCGCGGACTGGTCGGTGCGCGCAGCTTCCTGCAGATGATGAACGACAACCTGCGCCTGCTCGCCCGCAAGGTGATCGAGCGCGCGGGCAAGACGGGCGAGCACTACGTCACGTCGTCGCGCTCCGAGTACTGGAAGATGCTGCGCTCCGCATGGGGCGGCGGCTTCCTCACGGTCGGTACGATCATCGCGAAGTTCCTGATCAAGTGGCAGCACTTCGCGCCGTTCGTGGACGGCCTGCTCTCGAGCGTCGACTACGCCGGCAGCTTCGTGATCATGCAGCTGCTCGGCTTCACGCTCGCGACGAAGCAGCCGTCGATGACCGCCGCCGCGCTCGCCGGCACGATCCGCGAGCGCGCCGGGCCCGGGCAGCTCGACGCGCTGCTGCCGCTGATCGCACGGATCGCGCGCTCGCAGTTCGCGGCCGCGATCGGCAACGTGTCGATGGTGATCGTCACCGCGCTCGCGGTCGATCTCGTCCTCGTCCAGACGATGGGGCAGAACTTCCTCGGCGAGGCCGATGCCAAGGCCACGATCGCGTCGTTCGATCCGTTCAGTACCGGCACGATCCTGTTCGCCGCGTTCACCGGCGTGCTGCTGTGGATCTCGAGCCTCGTCGCCGGCTGGTTCGAGAACTGGGTCGTCTACCGCCGGCTGCCCGAGGCGATCCAGCACAAGGCGCGCGGCACGATCGGCGAGAAGCGCGCGAGGAAGATCGCGCACCTGCTCGAGCACCAGTCCGCCGGTTTCGGCGGCTCGGTCGCGCTGGGCTTCCTGCTCGGCATGACCCCGGCGTTCGCGATGTTCTTCGGCCTGCCGATCGAGACGCGTCACATCACGCTGTCCTCGGGCTCCCTGGTGTTCGCGATCAACTCGGTCGGCGTCGAGAGCGTCGGCATGAGCGCCGTGGTCAAGGCGTGGATCGGCATCGGGTTCATCGGCCTCATGAACTTCGGCGTCAGCTTCGCACTCGCGATGATCGTCGCGCTGCGCGCCCGTGACGTCCCGCGCGGCGAGCGTCTGACGCTGCCGTTCGCGGTGCTCCGCCGGTTCTTCAAGCGGCCGCTCGAGTTCTTCTATCCACCGCGCGAGCCGAAGCCGTCGCCGGACGCGCCGCCGCCCGCCGACCCGCCGCACCACTGATGCGGCCGTTCGCGCTCGGCTGCATGCGCCTCACGGATCCCGCCGTGATCGCGGCGGCGCTCGACGCCGGCGTGACGCTGCTCGACACCGCCGATGCCTACGACGTCGGCGACAACGAGCGGCTCGTCGCGCTCGCGACCGCCGGCCGGAGCGGCGTGCGCGTCGTGACGAAGGGCGGTCTGGTTCGCCCGGGCGGCGCGTGGGTGCCCGACGGCCGCGCGAAGCACCTCGCCGCGGCCGCGCGCGCGAGCGCCGAGCGGCTCGGTACGATCGACGTCTACCTCCTCCACGCCGTCGATCCGAAGGTGCCGCTCGCGACCAGCGTGCGCGCGCTCGCGAAGCTCCAGGCCGACGGCCTCGCGCGCGCGGTCGGGCTGTCGAACGTGTCGCTGACCCAGCTCGAGGACGCCGAGCGCATCACGCGGATCGCCGCCGTGGAGGTCGAGCTCTCGCCGTTCCGGCTCGACGCGATCCGCGGCGGGCTCGTCGCGGCGTGCGAGGCGCGCGGTCTCGAGCTCTACGCCCATCGTCCGCTCGGCGGCCCCGCGGGCGTGAAGCGCCTCGCCGGGGATCCGGTGCTCGCCGCGCTCGCCGCGCAGCTCGGCGCGACGCCGCACGAGATCGCGCTCGCGTGGCTCCGCTCGCTGTCGCCCGCGATCGTCCCGCTGCCCGGCGCGACGCGCGTCGAGACGGCTCGCAGCGCCGCGCGCCCGCTCGAGCTCGACGATGCCGCGCGCGCCGCGCTCGCCGCGCGGTTCCTCGAGGTCGGTTCGGCGAGCGTCGCCGTGTCCGCGCGCGAGGGCGAGGTCGTCCTCGTCACCGGCATGCCCGGCGCCGGCAAGTCGACGCTCGCCGAGGACTACGTCGCGCGCGGCTACCTGCGCCTCAACCGCGACGAGCGCGGCGGCACGCTGCTCGACCTCGCGCGCGCCCTGGACGACGCGCTCGCCTCCGGCGCCGATCGCGTCGTCCTCGACAACACCTACCCGTCCCGCGCCTCGCGCGCGCCGGTGATCGAGCTCGCGCACCGCCATGGCCTCGCCGCGTGTTGCGTGGTGCTCGCGACGCCGCTCGAGCGCGCGCAGGCCAACGCGGTGATGCGCATGCTCGGGCAGCACGGCCGCCTCCTCGAGCCCGCCGAGCTGGCGCGCGCGGGCAACCTCGGCCCGGGCGCGCAGTTCCGCTGGCGCCGCGAGGCGGAAGCCCCGCGCGCCGACGAGGGCTTCGACGCGATCGACGAGGTCGCGTTCGTGCCGCGCCCATCGCCGCCGGGCCGCCCTGCCCTGCTCGTCGAGCTCGACAACCTGGTGTGGCGCGGCCGCCCGTCGTCGCCCGATCGCGTCGAGCTCCGGCCCGGCGCGCGCGAGGCGCTCGCGGCGTGGTCGGCGACGCACGTGATCGCCGCGACGACGTGGCTGCCCGGCGCCACGCGCGCGCAGCTCGACGCGCTCGTGGCCCGCCTCGATCTCCCGCTCGTCGCGGCCCACTGCGCGCATCCCGCGGGACCGCCGGTGTGCTGGTGCCGCAAGCCGCTGCCCGGGCTCGCGCTCTCCCTCGCGCACGCGCACGGCCTCGCCTTCGAGCTCGCGCTCGGCGCCGGTCCCGCCGACCGGGGCGCCGCGCTACGCGCCGGGGTGCCGTATCACGACGTCGCGGCCGCGGGCTGGCCAAGTCCGCCTCCGGCCTGAGCTTTT
>JAEUJX010000641.1 GCA_016794545.1 Myxococcales bacterium | reverse complement strand
CGGGACGAGCCCGCGCTGCGCGATGACCTCGGAGAGCGTGCGCCCCGCGAAGTACTCCATCGACAGGTACAGCAGGCCCGGCCGCGCCTCGCCGAGGTCGTGGATCCGGATCACGTTCGGCGAGGAGACCTTGCGCGCCGCGGCCGCCTCGCGGCGGAACCGCGCGACCATCGCCTGCTCGTCGACCGCGAACGCGCTCGAGATCACCTTCAGCGCGACCAGCTCGCCGAGCACCTCGTCGTCGGCGAGGTAGACCGCGCCCATGCCGCCCTTGCCCAGCAGCCGCTGCACGCGATACCGCTGCGCGAGCACCTGGCCGGGCTCGAGCGACGTGGTCACCGGCGACGGCTTCGCGCCGTGCGCGGTCGCGGTGCGGTCGAGCCCGGGTGGCGTCGGTGCGGCATCGGCCGGCTTGTCGCCCGCCGGCTTCTCGCCGGGTGCCGAGGCCGGCGCGGGCAGCACGAGCGAGCGCTGCTCGTCGATCACCTTCGCGAGCTTCTGGTTCAGCTCGAAGTCGACCGAGCACACGATCGACTCGAGGTTCTCGACGCGCTCGCGGAGGAGCTTGTTCTCCTCGGTGAGCCGCTTCGTCTCCTCGGCGTTCGCGCCACCGCCGGTCTGCGCCTCGAGCTCGAGGCGCCTCTCCTTCAGCTTGTTCTGCCCGCGGATATAGATGATCGCCGGAGCCATCCCCAGCGACATCACGATCGCCATCAAGCCCGCGAGATCCGCCATGCGTCCGCCGGCCTAACTATACGCTTCGATCGGCGGGCACGCGCACACGAGGTTGCGATCGCCGTACGCGTTGTCGACGCGCGAGACCGGCGGCCAGTACTTGTGCACGCGCAGCCACGGCGCCGGATATGCCGCCTGCTCGCGCGGATACGGGTGATTCCACTCCGTCCCGGTCACCTCGGCGGCCGTGTGCGGTGCGTTCTTCAGCGGGTTGTTCGCGCGGTCCATCTGGCCGGACTCGATCGCCGCGATCTCCGCCCGGATCGAGATCAGCGCCTCGCAGAACCGATCGAGCTCGCCCTTGGACTCGCTCTCCGTCGGCTCGATCATCAGCGTACCCGGCACCGGGAACGACATCGTCGGCGCGTGGAACCCGTAGTCCATCAGGCGCTTCGCGATGTCCTCCGCCTCGATGCCCGCGCTCTTCTTGAAGCCGCGGCAGTCGACGATCAGCTCGTGCGCGACGCGCCCGTTCTGGCCCGTGTACAGCACCGGGTAGTGGCCGCCGAGGCGGTGCGCGATGTAGTTCGCGTTGAGGATCGCGACCTGCGTCGCCTTCTTGAGCCCCGGCTCGCCCATCATCGCGATGTACGCGAACGAGATCGGGAGGATCGATGCCGAGCCCCACGGCGCCGCGCTGACCGGCCCGACGGGCTGGCTGCCCGCCGCCGCGAGCGGATGCCCCGGCAGGTATGGCGCGAGGTGCGCCGCGACGCCGATCGGGCCCATGCCCGGGCCGCCGCCACCGTGGGGAATGCAGTTGTGAACTACGGCCCCGTTCGCGACGAACGAGTGAAGCTTGTCGACCGTCAGATCGTAAACGACGTGCTCGCCGGCGGGGCGAACGTCGACAACGCCGAGGTGGAACGTCGGTTCCACGACGGCCTCGCGCGAGGTCGCGTATGTGACCTTGTAGCCGTCCCCCGAGGGCTGCTTGTTGAACCAGGTGCTCGCGCCGATCTCGGCGAGGAAGTCCATGAGCGCCGGAACGCCCGTCACGGCCCCGCCACGGCCAATAGCGGCGGCAAGAACGCGACGATTCGTGCGACGCACGCCCGGCGCCGTCTCCTTCTGTCCCCGGACTGCGTTGGTGAGGACCTGCTTCGACACATGTTTCGTACCAGCGAACGACGCGTAGTACGGGCTCAGGATGGGGCCCGCCGCGGCGACCTCTTGGTAGGCGCCAACCACGGCCGTCGACCACACGGGCTTCGGTCCTCGCACGGCGAATCCACTCGCGCTGACACTCGCGAGCGCGCGCTTGGCAACGTCGATGCGCTGGGCATTCACGGTCCGCTTCAGACGCCAATAGGCTGCTGCGGCCGAGAGCCGCGCCGACTTGTGCGAGCAGTACCGGAAGCCCACGCGCTCCGCGAACGCGAGGCTGTCAACGACAGTGATCGGACCGGACCAGCGATCCTCGCCGGCCTTGTTCGCGAGCGCCGTCGGGGATGTGCGCGTGATCGGGTCGGGCGTCGCCTCGACACCGAGCCGCTTCAGCACGGCGCAGATCTGCTGCTGCGCGACTGCGAGCAAGGCTGGGTCACTGTGCGTCTGAGCGAAGCGGACCATCTTCATCGTGGGCGGAGCTTTGACCAGGTGCAGCACCGTCGGCGCACACCCATCGCCGCCGAACAATGCGCCGAGGAACTCGCGGAGGATCGCAAGGGGCGTATCCGGGTGCACGATGACGTCGGGAATCGTCCGGCCTGAAAGCATCTTCCGTCCGGGCTCTCCCATTCCCGGGAAGGCAGCGATCGCAACGACGAGCTCGTTCGGGAGATTGATCGAGAAGACGAGATTGGTGTTGGAGATCGCAGGACGTGCTCCGGTGAGCAGCGCGACGTCCGCGACGGCGCGCTCGGCATCGAGGCGAGTCCCGAAGTACAAGCGTACGCGTTCACGAATGCGACCGCGCTCCTCGGACTGCGAGTAGGTCCCGTCCGAGCAGGTCATTCCGAGGAGCCGGAAGAACGCGAGCGTGCGCTCGCGATCGATGGCAGTCCCCATTCCAAGAGCGAGGCCCCCGTAGTTCGGTCGGAATGCCGCTTCGGCGTCAACATCGACATTGCAGTCGTCGGCCGGAAGGTCGGGTCCCATGACCACACGGTGCTTCGGAGTCAGCTGTGCGGCCTCGACCCAACCCTGCGTCGTCAGAACGCGGTGGTCGGGTGTGCACGTGATCGTACGGCCGTCCTGCAACGTGATCTGCACGCACGCCTTCTTGCCGGTGCGCACCATCGCCGCGAGCCGCGCTGGGCGAACGCCCTTGTCCTCGTCGGACCAGCCATATACCGACGACGTCGACAACATGTGCTCGATCGGCCGCGAAACACCACCGGGCAAGGCCACCCTGGTGCCTGCGGCCAAGCAGAAGGTCTTGTGGAGGTTGAGATGGCAGACGTCGGCGCCGATATCCCCGGGCCGCGACAGGCCGACCTGCGCGTTCATGTTCGCGCCGTCCATGTAGACCTGCCCGCCGTTCGCGTGAACGATCGAGCAGACCTCCTTGATCCCTTCCTCGAACACGCCGTGCGTCGACGGGTACGTCACCATGATCGCGGCGAGGTTCGCTGCGTGGGCTTCCGCCTTCTTCTTCAGGTCGCCGAGATCGATCGTGCCATCGGGGTTCGACGCCACGACGACGACCTGCATGCCCGCGAGCACCGCCGACGCCGGGTTCGTGCCGTGCGCGCTCTGCGGGATCAAGCAGACGCGGCGGTGCGTCTCGCCCTTCGCGTCGAAGTAGCCGCGGATCGCGAGCAGGCCCGCGTACTCGCCCTGCGCGCCGGAGTTCGGCTGGAGCGACACGGCCGCGAAGCCCGTGATCTCGGCGAGCCAGGCCTCGAGCTGCTCGAACATCGCCTTGTAACCGCCCCACTGCCCCGCGGGCGCGAACGGGTGAATGCGACCGAACTCGGGCCACGTCACCGGAATCATCTCGGTGGTGGCGTTGAGCTTCATCGTGCACGAGCCGAGCGGGATCATCGACGTCGTCAGCGACAGGTCCTTCGCCTGCAACCGGTTCAGGTAGCGCAGGAGCTCGTGCTCGGCGTGGTAGCGCGAGAACGTCGCGTGCGTGAGGAACGCGGACGTGCGCTGGAGGCCGGCCGGGAGCGCCGGGACCGCCGTCGCCTTCACCAGATCGGCGACCTCGAACGGCAGCTCGGGTGCGTCGCAGAAGCTCTCGAGCAGCGCGTGGACGTCGCCGAGGTTCGTGGTCTCGTCGCACGAGAGGCCGACGCCGTCGTCGTAGCGGCGGAGGTTGAGACCGCGCTCCGTCGCGCGCGCCAGGACCTGCGCGGCGCGGTGCGCGTCGAGATCGATCCGCAGCGTGTCGAAGTACGTGCCGGCGCGCGCCGGCGCGCCGAGCTTCGCGAGCCCGGCCGCGATCAGCGCCGTGTAGCCGCGCACGCGCGCGGCGATGCGGGTGAGCCCTTCGGGCCCGTGATAGACCGCGTACATCGACGCCATCACGGCGAGCAGGACCTGCGCGGTGCAGATGTTCGACGTCGCCTTCTCGCGGCGGATGTGCTGCTCGCGCGTCTGCAGCGCGAGGCGGAACGCGACCTTGCCCTTCGCGTCGCGCGATACGCCGATGAGCCGGCCGGGAAGCGGGCGGCGCAGCTCGTCCTTGCACGACCGGCACGCGGCGTGGGGGCCGCCGAAGCCCATCGGCACGCCGAACCGCTGCGCGCTGCCGATCGCGATGTCGGCGCCGAGCTCGCCGGGCGGCGTCAGCAGGGTGAGCGCGAGCAGATCCGTCGCCATCACGACGATGCCCTGCGCGGCGTGGATCTTCGCGATCGAGTCCTTGTGGTCCTCGACGCGGCCATCGGTCGAGGGATACGACAGCAGCGCGCCGCACATCGGCGCGGCGTCCCACTGCGCGGGGGGCGCGACGCGCAGGTCGACGCCGAGCGGGACGGCGCGCGTTCGCATCACCGCGATGGTCTGCGGGTGCGTCGCGGCGTCGACCCAGAACGTCGTGCGCGCGCGGCCGGCGGCCTCGTACGCCATCATCATCGCCTCGGCCGCGGCGGTGCCCTCGTCGAGCAGCGACGCGTTGGCCATCGGCAGCCCCGTGAGATCCTGGACCATGGTCTGGAAGTTCACGAGCGCCTCGAGGCGGCCCTGGCTGATCTCCGCCTGGTACGGCGTGTACGCGGTGTAGAAGCCGGGGTTCTCGAGGATGTTCCGCAGGATCACCGGTGGCGTGATCGTGTCGTAGTAGCCCTGGCCGATGAAGCTGCGCAGCACCTGGTTGTCGGCCGCGAGGTTCTTCAGCTCCTCGATCAGCTCGAACTCGCCGAGCGGCTCGCCCAGCGCGAGTGGCTTCGCGAGGCGGATCGCGGCGGGCACCGTCGCGGCGGCGAGCTCGTCGAGCGACGCGTATCCGAGGGCCGCGAGCATCTCGGCGATCTCGGCCTCGCTCGGCGAGATGTGGCGGCGCGCGAAGGTGTCCGACGGCGACAGGAGTTCCGGCTGCACGGGGCGCACCGTACCAGGCCGGAATGCCGTTGAGAATGCCGGGATCAGGCCTTGAAGACCGACAGGTAGCGCTCGGGAAAATCCGCGAGCGCCATCGGCTGGCCGCACTCGGGGCACGGGAGCTTCGGTGCGCGCATCCCGCGCAGCTCCTCGGCATGGGCGACCGCATCGACCAGGAGCACGGCCTCGGCGCCGCAGGCCCCGCACTCGTACTGCGCGTGGAAGCTGGTGATCGCCGAACCGTCGAACTCGGGCAGCATGTTCATCTGCGTGATCAGCACGGCGGCGACGCGCTCGTAGGTCACGCGCCCGCGCGCCTTGAGCGTCCGCACGAAGCGCATCCACTCGCGCATGCCGATCGAGTTGATGAACGTCACCCCGTCGGTGTCGACCACCACGTTTCCGGGCGCCACCTGGGCGGCCAGCTCCCCGAGCGGGGAGGAGTCGTCGATCCGGCCGCGCAGCACGACGCGCCCCGGCGACAGCTCCGCCTCGAGCCGGCCGAGCTTCACGGCCGTCACGACGCGCCTCCGACGAAGGCCGCCTCGTCCGCGGTCCCCGTGAACGCGTGGAACGACGCGGTGCGACCGAGCTCCGTCGGCTTGTAGCGGACGTCGAGCAGCGCCACGACCTCGGTGAGAGCCCCGGGCGCGCAGCCGATCACGAACTGGTTGCAGCAGGCGAACGCGAGCGGCAGGCCCATGCCGCCCTCCGCGCTCGTCGCCTGCTTGCCGCCCGACGCGAGCCGCGCAGGAATTGCGTGGAGATCGATCGAGCCCCAGCGGTCGCGAACCTCGATCGCGAGGTACCGGGCATCGGTCGCCCAGCGGACCGTCACGACGTCGCGGCCCGCGAGCGCGCGCGACCGATCGCGCTGCTCGGCGCTGCGGATGCGCGTGCCCGTGGCATCGACCGGCGCGACGTACAGCGCGTTCGCGAGCAGCTCGTCCGCGATCACGCTGACCAGCGAGCCGACGCGATCCGGCAGACCGACGCCCACGACATCACGCGCGAGCGAGCTGACGACGTCATCGCGATCGCGCGCGTCGACCAGGGTGTAGCTGCGAACCTCCGCGCCCCACGCCATGTACTTCTCGAGGCCGAACACCTGATCGCGCATCAGCTTCTGGATCGTCGCGAGCAGCTCCTCGGCGAGGATCGGCATCTGGTGCGCGACCACGTGCGTCCAGCCCGAGGCGAGCAGCCCGTCGAGCACGCCCGCCTCGGCGGGAGCGAGACCCTCGCCGGGCACCGCGATCCACGCCTTGGCGTCGAGCTCGCGCAGCGCTGGCCGCGCCTGCGCGATCGCCGCGTCGACCACCGCGATCGTGCTCGCATCGATCACCTTCAGCGCGGCGTCGATGTTGTCGTACACGTCGACCTTGCACTGCGTGGCTCCGACGAGCCGCTGCAGCGAGCGCTGCGCCCTGCGCTCGGGGTGCACCACCACGAGCTTGGAACGTTGACCAGGCGACGCCTGCACGGCGGCCAGTCTATCAACTAGTAGAGCACTGCGAGCGTCGCGGACCCGCCGATCGACCGATCCGACATGCCGCCGACGTCCTTGGTGTCGGGGTCCATGTCGCGGTTGCGCGCCAGGTCGCCGGTGCCGGTGAAGGCGAAGCCAACCTGCTGGAACTCGCCGGTGAGGCGGATCGCGAAGCGGTTGCCCAGTACGATATCGATACCACCCGACGCCCACGCGCCGAACACCTTCGCGCGGCCGTACGAGGTCGGCTGTTGCACCGGCCCCGCATCGGTGATGATGAGCGCGCGGCCGCCGAACGTCAGCGCGAGCTGCCGGATGAGCGGGATCCGGATCGAGAGGCCCGGATCGAGCGTCGTGTAGTTGGTCTCGGGGATATCGAGCGATGTCGCGTCCATGAGGCCCGAGCGGTCCGTCGTGAACCGGCGCTTGCCGTATCCGGCGCCGAGCGTGATCGACGGGCTCGTGTCGGTAGAGCCGAGAACGAACCGCAGCCGCACGCCGAACGAGTAGGCCTGCTGGTTCGCCTTGACCGGCACGTTCGGCTCGTCGGTGGTGCGCAGCGTCAGGAGGATCGTCTTGTCGTACTCCGCCGCGAAGCCGAGGCCGGCGGCGATGCTCTTGGGGTTCGCGAACGCGAGCGGATAGAGCTCGGCCTCGAACCGGGCACCCGGCACCGGCTGCACTTTGAACGGCTTCGGCCCCTCGGGGAAGTCGGCGCGGCTGTTGTACAGGAGCTGGCGGTTCTTGAACGACACGCCGAGGTCGAGGCGTGCGGCGACGCGGTTCGCGGAGTGCTTCGGCGAGCTCGACACGCTCTTCGACACGCCGATCTCCTCGTCGTCCTCGTCCTCCGCCGAGGCGGTGCGCTTCTTCTTCTTCTTCGGCGCCTCCTCGTCCTCCTCGTCCTCCTCGTCGCTGCTCTTCTTCGACAGCTTCTTGTCCTTCTTGCCGCCGAGCGGATCCTCCTCGTCGTCGACGTTGCCCTCGCCCTTGCCCTTGCCCTTCCCCTTCGGCATCTCGTCGTCGTCGTCACCGCCGCCGCCCTTGGTCTCGCCGGCGATCTTGGTGACCATCTTGTCGCGCAGCTTCGACTTGAAGCGGTCGCTCTTCGCGTTGTTGAAGATGACCTTGAAGCCGCGCGCCTTCTTGCCGTGCACGTAGAGCTTGAAGTGCAGGCGCTTGTGGCCGCCGTCCTTGTCGAGCTTCGCGATCACGATCGCGTCGGCCTCGACCTCGCCGGCGAGCTTCTTCGCCTGCTTCTCGGTCATCTCGTTGTCGAGGCCGAGCTTGTCGACGGCCTTGTTCACGACGCGCTGCGAGATCACGGTCAGCGCGTCACCATCGAGCGCCTCGGTGACGGCGTCGCCGACCGCTCCCGAGTCATCACCATCGATGGCGGTCAGTGCGATCTTGGGCTTCGCGCTCGCGACGGCGGGACGTGCGGCGACCAGCATCGCCACAGCGCAACACAGCGTCGCCATCGTCCGGGTCGTGATCATCGTGCCTCCGCGAGGTGCGGGTGGTGTCCCGGCATGGACGACACGACTATACACTTGCCTATCCCTCGTGACCATGGCCATCTTGGCCCGCCATGGATCCTGTGGATCGACGCAACTTGAGCATCACCGGCCGCCACAAGGCGGTCACCGGCCGCCACATCGCGGTCGAGAACGACGTCACGGTGATCCTGACGCAGGCGTTCGGTCCGCGGGGCGATCAGCTGGTCGGCATCTCGGACGTCACGTTCGACGGTCATCCCGCGGTCACTGTCGGGATCCGCGCGGACGGCAAGGAAGGCCTCGTGCACCTCTCGCCGATCCACGGCGACGGGCGCAAGGTCAAACCGTTCGACATCGCACACGGCACGCGCTGCGAGCTGTTCTGCCCGGTGTCGAAGCAGCCGCTCGATCTCGTCGGCGAGGTCGAGGACGGATCCGGTGCGCGCTATTACGCGATTTACCTGACGCCGCAGCTCTCGCGCGGCTCGATGGTGATGGTCAGCGACGTGTGGGGTCACTACCACTCGCGCATCATCGACGACTTCGAGCTGATCAGCGCCTGGGCCGCCCGCCAGGGCGACTGAGCACTCACAGCTCCCAGAGATAGAAGTACGCGCGCAGGTTCGCGTTCGCGAGCGGCTTCTTGATCCGCGGATCGCCGAGCATCGGCCCGAGCGTCTCCTCGAAGATCGGCGAGCCGACGAGGAATCCGGCGCGCCAGCCGCGGAACCTCCGCAGCGTCTCGCCGAGCGCGCCGTAGAGCTCGTGGAGGTCCTGCTCGTCGAGGCGCTCGCCGTACGGCGGGTTCGAGAGCAGCAGGCCCGGCCGCGGCTCGCCGCCGCGCTCGCGCACGATGTCATCGATCGTCTCGCGCCGGAGGTGTGCGACATCCGCACGCTGCCACGTCACGTCCGCGGCGACGCCCGCCGCCCTCGCGTTGTCGCGCGCCGCGGCCAGCACCGCGAGGTCCTGGTCGCAGCCGATCACGATCGGCGACGAGTCCGCGAACAGCGGAGCCGGCCTGCCGTCGGCGTCTCGCGGCGCGTTCGCCGGGGCGGTGATGCCGAGCGTCGCGAGCGCGGGCGTGGGCCGCGGCGTCGCCCGCGCGGCGTGGACCGCCTCGATCGGGATGGTGCCCGCGCCGCACATCGGATCGACGAGCACGTCGCTGCGCGGGTCGAACCGCGCGAGCACGAGCAACACGGCGGCGAGGTGCTCGCGCAGCGGGGCCGCGCCGGCGTCACGCCGCCAGCCGCGCTGCGACAGCGAGCCGCCGCCGAGATCGACCGACAGCACCATCTCGTGGCGATCGTCCTGCCGCACGACCCACCGCACGGCGGGGCGATCTGGATCGACGTGCAGGCGCGCGCCGCGACGCCGCGCCGCATCGATGATCGCGTTCTTCACCGTGCCGACGACCTGGCGCTCGCCGGCGGGAAAGTTCTCGACCCGGCGCGCCTCGACCGAGAGGCCGTCGCCGTCGCGCCACAGCGTGCGGCGATCCTCGAGCAGGTCGGAGAGGAGGTCGTCGTACAGCGGCTCGAGCCGCTCCGCGTTCGACCGCGCGATGTCCCACAGCACGCGGGTCGGCGTCCGCAGGTACGTCGTGGCCGCCCACGCGAGGTCCCGGTCGAACGGCAGCACGAGCTGGCCGAGGCCTTCCTTGCGCGGCTTGTCGATCCGCCGCTTGAGCGCGCGCTGCGCGACACGCTGCAGCTCGGCGATCATCACGACGTTGGTCTGCGTCGATCCGACGATGCGCAGCTCGTCGATGATCATCTCCGCACCGCCTTCGGCGGTGCTGCGCGACCCGA
>JAEUJX010000638.1 GCA_016794545.1 Myxococcales bacterium | reverse complement strand
GTCGCCGCCGGTCGGTCCGACCGGCTTGCCCGAGCTGTGCGACGGCAGCGGCCCGCCGGCGTGGCACCTCACGGCGTCCGTCGCGTACCTGGGATCGACGATCGAGATGGACGAGGACGTCGCGATCCGGGAGACCGTGGTCACCGCGACACTCGGCCACTTCGTGACGCCGCGCCTCGGCTGGAGCGTGTCCGCGGGCGCGGTGGTCGACGGCGAGATCCAGGACGAGGACATCCGCGGCGGGGCGACCCTCGCCGGCGCGGTCAGCTACCTCGCGCTCTACGAGAAGAAGCGCCGGCTGCGCCCGTTCGTCTCGCTCTCGGCGAGCCTGGGCACCGCGCTGATCCGCGCCGGCGGCGACACGTACTCCGCGTGGGACGCTCGCGGCGGTGTCACGGTCGGCAAGACGTTCGGCGACGTCGTCGTGCCCTACGCCACCGCGCGCGTGTTCGGTGGGCCGGTGTTCTGGCGTGGCGACACGGGCGGTGATCGCTATCACGTCACCGCGGGGCTCGGAGCCATCCTCCGCCTGCCGTCGCGCATCAGCGTCACGCTCGAGGCCTTGCCGCTCGGCGAGCGGAGCGGGACGGCGGCGATCGGCGGGCGCTTCTGAACGGCGCCGGACTACACTGGATCGAGGTGCGTCGCGCGGTCGTCCTCGTCGTCGGGCTCGGACTCGCACTCGCCGGCGCCGGAGGTGCGGGGTGCGGCAAGCAGGACGGCTACCCGGTCTACACGCCGCCGATCCCCGACGCGCAGCCGCCGTGCGGCCTCGTGACCTGCGCGTCGCTCGGGGCGACCTGCGGCGCGATCGGCGACGGCTGCAGCAACGCACCGATCGACTGCGGCACGTGTCCGGGCGATCAGATCTGCGGCGGTGGCGAGGGGACGCGCTTCACCTGCGGCGACAACCCGTGCGAGCCGCGCACGTGCGCGGAGGCCGGGGCGACCTGCGGCCGGATCGCCGACGGGTGCGGTGGGCTCACGCCGAGCTGCGGCACGTGTCCTGACGGCGAGGTGTGCGGCGGCGCGGGCGTGCCGAACCGTTGCGGCGTGGTGCCGTGCACCGGGCTCTGCCTCCAGCGCGACGCCTGCCCGAGCCAGCCGGCGACCACGATCACGGGCACGGTGACCGCCCCGGGCCACGTGCAGCCGTCGCCGTTCGGACCGCCGGATCCGATCTACGGCGCGTACGTGTACATCCCGAACGGCGCGGCCGGTCCACCGACGTGGGGGACGCAGCCGTTTTCACCGGGCGTGTCGTGCGACTCGTGCGCCTCGCTGGTCGCCGAGCCGCCGCTCGTCGGCGTGACCACCGGCATCGACGGTACGTTCCGGATCGAGAACGCGCCGTGCGGCACGAACATCCCGCTCGTGATGCAGCTCGGGCGGTGGCGGCGGCAGATCACGATCCCGAGCGTGGCGTGCTGCGCGACGACGGCCCTGACCGCGGCGCAGACGCACCTGCCGCGCACGCGCACCGGCGAGCCCGGCGACGTGCGCAGCGACATCCCGCGGATCGCGGTCTCGACCGGCGCGGTCGACACGATGCACTGCGTGCTGCGCAAGCTGGGCATCGCCGACAGCGAGTTCACGAACCCGTCGGGCGCGGGCCGCGTTCACCTCTATCAGGACAACGGCGCGAAGATCGACGCCGCGACGCCCGCGGCCGCGGCGCTCCATGGCAGCGCGACGCAGCTCGCGAAGTACGACCTGGCGCTGTTCGAGTGCGTCGGCGATCGCGTACCCAAGGCCGACGCCGATCAGCTGCGCCTGATCGCCTACGCGAACGCGGGCGGGCGGGTGCTCGCGTCGCACTTCAGCTACGTGTGGCTGACCGACAACGACGGCACGCCGGGGACGAACACCAATCCGGTGCCGTTCTCGCAGACCGCGAGCTGGCTCGCCGATCAGGGACAGGCCGCGACCGCGACCGCGTTCGTCGATCGATCGCCGCAAGGGGATCCGGACACGCAGGCGCGGCGGATCGCGTTCGCGGCGTGGCTCGCCGCCGTCGGTGCGTCGGTGACGCCGGGTGAGGTGCCGCTCCATGCGGTGCGCCATGACTTCGACGCCGTGACGCCCACGCCCGCGACCGCGGCGGGGACTCCCGCCCAGCGCTGGCTCTACACGACCGAGCCGTTCGCGGCGCCCGTGCAGTACACGTTCGACACGCCGATCGCCTATCCGCCGGCGCCGCGGCCCGCGAGGCGCTGCGGCCGCGTGCTGTACAGCGACTTCCACGTCTCCGACGACCTCGCGCTGGACGTGACGTTCCCGGCGGAGTGCACGGATACGCCGCTGACGCCGCAGGAGAAGACGATCGAGTTCCTGCTGTTCGATCTCGCGACGTGCATCGGCCCGCCACCGACCGCGTGCCGCCCGAAGACCTGCCAGGAACAGGGCCTGAGCTGCGGGCTCGCCGGCACCGGCTGCGACGACGGCGTCGTGCTGTCGTGCGGCTCGTGCAGCAACGGTCGCACGTGCGGCGGTGGCGGGCTCGGCGTGTGCGGCACGTTCGAGTGCGTCCCGCGCACGTGCGCCGACCAGAGCCTGAACTGCGGCCTCGTCGGCGATGGGTGCGGCGGTACGATCGATTGCGGCGTGTGCGCGCCCGGCGAGACCTGCGGCGGCGGCGACGTCGCGAACGTGTGCGCGCTGATCCTGAAGTGACGGGGTGCAACAACTCGCTACCGGGTCAGCGGTTGAACTGCGCCGCGAGACTCGTAGAGTCGAATCACCGTGTGGGTGGGTTGGTAGTGGTGCTGGCACTCCGTGCGCGGGTGTGATGGAGGCGAAGATGAAGGACTCGGAGCTCGAGGCAGCAGCGGGGGTTGGTGTCGTGCACGTGACGGCTCGTGGTGCCCTGCCGGCGCGCGGCGAGCAGTCGTTCGTCACGACGGTGACGCCCGATTAGGGCCCGGGGCTCCATCGGCGGGCCGCCCGCGGGGGCGCTCTCGGCGGCATCGGGGGGCACCGGGATCCCTCTCGTGCACGCCGCGAACCATGCGACACGTGCGACAGAGGGCGGCGGTTCGTGCCCCCGCTGCGAGGCGCCGAGGACGCGGTTTCGAAGCAGCTGATAGGGCCTGGCGCTCCCGTATCCGGTCTATAAGACGGGCGTGAAGGCATCCAGGCACCTCCTCGTCGTCGCCGCACTCGCGGCGCTCCCAACGCTGTGGACTCCCGCCGACGCTGCGCCGAAGCAAGTCACGCAGGTCGAGGGCATCACCGAGTACGTGCTCGACAACGGCATGCGCGTGCTGCTGTTCCCGGACTCGAGCACCGAGAACGTCACGGTCAACATCACGTACCTCGTGGGCTCGCGCCACGAGGGCTACGGCGAGACCGGCATGGCGCACCTGCTCGAGCACATGCTGTTCAAGGGCTCTCCGAAGCACCCGAAGGTGTGGGAGGAGCTGAAGGCGAAGGGCGCGAGCAACAACGCGACGACCTGGTACGACCGCACGAACTACTTCGAGACGCTGCCGGCGAAGGGCGACAACCTCGCCTGGGCGCTCGAGATGGAAGCGGATCGGATGGTGAACTCGAACATCGCGCAGGCCGACCTCGACAAGGAGTTCTCGGTCGTCCGCAACGAGTTCGAGATCGGCGAGAACCAGCCGGCGCAGATCCTCTCGGAGCGCATCTGGTCGACGGCGTACCTCTGGCACAACTACGGCAAGTCGACGATCGGCAGCCGCGCTGACATCGAGAAGGTGCCGGCGACGACGTTGAAGCGCTTCTACAAGAAGTACTACCGGCCGGACAACGCGATCCTGATGGTCACGGGCAAGTTCGAGGAGAGGTCGGCACTGCAGCTGATCGACAAGTACTTCGGCGTCATCAAGAACCCGCCGGGCGCGCTCGAGCCGACGTACACGATGGAGCCGCAGCAGGACGGCGAGCGCGTCGTGACGCTGCGCCGGAACGGCGACGTGCAGGTCGTCGGCCTCGCGTATCACGTGGCGGCGGCGGCGGATCCGGACTACGCGGCGGTCGAAGCGATCGCGCAGGTGCTGACCGACGAGCCGTCGGGGCGCCTGTACACGGCGCTCGTGAAGACCGGCATGGCGACGAGCGTGTCGGCGAACCAGCTCACGCTGCACGACCCCGGTCTGCTCGAGCTTTCGGCGACCGTGCCGGCCGGGAAGTCGCTCGAGGCGGTGCGCGACAAGATGATCGCGATCGTCGAGGGCCTCGCGAAGGAGAAGATCACCGACGAGGAGATCGCGCGCGTCAAGGCGAAGTTCAAGAAGCAGTTCAAGCTGTTCTTCGCGAACAGCGCGTCGCTCGGCATCGCGGTGTCGGAGTTCATCGGCGCCGGTGACTGGCGCCTGCTGTTCTGGAACCGCGACCGGATGGAGGCGCTGACGTCGGCGGCGGCGATGGAGACCGCGGGCAAGTTCCTGCTCGCGTCGAACCGCACGCTCGGCATGTTCTACCCGACGAAGAACGCGCCGCGCGCGCCGCTCGAGGAGACCCCCGACATCAAGAGGGTGGTCGCCGGCTACAAGGGCAAGCCGCCCGAGGCCGACGGCGAGAAGTTCGACGCGACGCTCGCGAACATCGAGAAGCGGACCGTCCGCAGCGCGCTGCCGAACGGCATGAAGCTCGCGGTGCTGTCGAAGACGACGCGCGGCAAGGTCGTGCGGGCGCGCCTGACGGTGCGCTACGGCGCCGAGGCGGACTTCACGGGCAAGCGGCTCGCGGCGTCGATGCTCGACGATGCGATGAGCCGCGGCACGAAGAAGAAGACGTTCCAGCAGCTCAAGGATGCGTGGGACCTCCTCGAGGCGCAGGTCTCGTTCGGCACCTCGCCCGGCCTGCTCGACGTCAACATCCAGACCACCAAGGACAACCTCCCGGCCGTGCTCGCGCTGGTCGACGAGGTGCTGCGCCAGCCGTCGTTCCCGCAGGATCAGTTCGACATCGCGATCAAGGAGGCGGTGTCCGCGCTCGAGGAGCAGCGGCAGGACCCGCAGACGCAGGCGTTCCAGGCCGTCGGCCGCGTGGTCTCGGTGTATCCGAAGAACCACCCGCTGTACGTCCCGACCACGGAGGAGCAGATCGCCGGGCTCAAGGCACTGAAGCTCGGCGAGGTGAAGAAGTTCCACGGGATGCTCGGCATGAGCAACGCGACGCTCGCGATCGTCGGTGATGTCGACGGGCCGGCGATCACGTCGTGGGTCGAGAAGACCTGGGGCTCGTGGAAGTCGCCGAAGCCGTGGAAGCGCCTCGCGCGCAAGTACACCGCGACCACCGCGGGCGAGCAGGTGCTCGACTTCCCGGACAAGGCGAACGCGCTGATCGGCGTGGCTCACGCGGTGCAGCTCAAGGATGACGACGCGGACGCGCCGGCGATGATGGTCGCGAACTACACGCTCGGCGGCGGCGGCTTCGTGTCGCGCCTCGTGACGCGGCTGCGCCAGAAGGACGGCCTGTCGTACTTCGCGTTCTCGGCGGTCCAGCTACCGGCGATCGACCAGGCCGGCGCCTTCATCGCGGGCGGTGCGCTCAACCCGGAGAACGGCAAGAAGGGGATGGCGGCGCTGCTCGAGGAGATCCAGAAGTTCGCGACGCAGGGCATGACCGCGGACGAGCTCCAGGGCGCGAAGACCGGCCTGCAGCTCAACTTCGATCGCACGCTGTCGCAGGACGGCACGGTGATCAACATGCTGAGCGACGGCCTCTACCTGGAGCGCAAGATGGACCACTGGGAGAAGCTGTACGCGTCGATCAAGGCGCTGACGCTCGACCAGGTCAACGCGACGATCAAGAAGCACCTGAAGCCCGAGACGCTGGTGAAGATCACGGCGGGCGACAAGAAGAAGCTGTAGGCGCTCAGCCGTCGAGGACCTCGATCGCGCCGTCCGGGTACGGGCTCGCGCAGACCTCCAGCATCGAGTCCAGCATCGACGCGAAGTACGCATCGAGCGTCTTCGCGTCACCGGGCGGGGCGACCTGCGCGACCTCGGCCCTCGTCAGCGGGCGGGCGATCTCGAGCTTCACGTTCGGGTACAGGACGCGCGCAGTGAGCGGCCCCATGACGAGCTCCTCGATGGAGCGTCCCGCGAGGGCCTCCTTGATCGCGCGGACCTCGGCGGTGAGGTCCGCGGCGGGAAGGCGGAGCGCGGTCACGCCGAGCGCGTCGCCGATCGACGCGAAGCGCGGAAAGCGTCGCCCGGCCGCCGCATCTTCGAGGTGGGCCGCGACGACATCCCGGAGGAGCGCCCACCGCCGCCACCGGAACTCGTAGCTGGCGTGATGACCGACCATGGCGAGGCTCATGGTCGAAGTGTGGGGTAGAATCGTTTGTGCTGCAACGAACGTTCAGAGCGGGTACTCGCCGTTGCACGCCTCGGGGTTCGAGTAGCGATCGACCCACGAGCCGTTCGCGCACTGGTACCACAGGCCGTCGAACTTGCTCTCGACGCACGCGTTGTGCGGCATGGTCCGCTCGAGCGTGCCCGAGTAGCAGCTCGCGGTCGGCGCCGGCGTGCCGCCGCCTGTGGGCGCGCTGCCGCCGAAGTCGGCGAGCGCCTGGCGCGCGTACTCCATGCGCTTGGCCTTCGCACACGTGCCGCAGATCTCGTACTTGTTCTGGAACGCGGTGACCGCGGCGTCGAGCGTGGTGGCGGCGCGCAGGTCGGGCAGGCCGTAGCCGCCGACCGTCGCGAGCTCGTACCAGATGAAGTCGAGCTGCGTCTGGAGCGCCCACTTGTTGAGGCCGCGCGCGTTCGCGTACGCGGTCAGGCTCCTCGACCCGGTGTTGAAGCGCCCGCCGACCGACCACTGCGCGATGCCGCGCCCGGGACCGCCGCCGTATTCGACCGCGGTCGGGCGCACGCTCGACTCCTGCATCAGGTTGCCGACCACGCCAGCGGCCTGCACCTTGGTCAGGCCCTTCGCGACGAAGTAGTTGAACGCGGTGCGCGCGTTGTTGCCGAGGTTGGCCTCCGAGACGAGCGGGGGGAGATCGTCGTCGGTCGGGAGGTCCTGGTCCTCGCCGATCATGCAGCCGGTGAGGACGAGCGCGGCGAGGAGGAACAGGCGTGGGGACATCATCGCGGCGAGGTAACTCAAGCCGCGTGCCGGCAAGTTCGCCCAGTCGTCACGAGGACTTGGGGTGCAAACGATCGGTCGCGCGAGGAGTCCCCCCGCGGGGGCGGTCCCCTGGCAACTGCGTTCGCGCAGCTGCGTGCACAACCGGCGCTCTGAACGTGATATCCGTTATAACAGAGATTGAATCTACTATCAGGGACGCTTGTCTGTTATATCGGACGACGTGCTGCCCCACCTCTCGCGCCTCGAAGACGAGGCGATCTACATCCTCCGCGAGGCGTGCGCCGAGCGCGAGAAGCCCGCGCTGCTGTTCTCCGGCGGCAAGGACTCGATCGTCCTGCTCCGGATCGCGGAGAAGGCGTTCCGCCCGGCGCGGTTTCCGTTCCCGCTCCTGCACGTGGACACCGGCCACAACTTCGACGAGGTGATCGAGTTCCGCGACCGCCGCGCCGCGGAGCTCGGAGAGCGGTTGATCGTCGCGAGGGTCCAGGACTCGATCGACCGGGGCACCGTCCGCGACGAGACCGGGCCGCGCGCGAGCCGGAACCGCCTCCAGTCCACGACGCTCCTCGAGGCGGTCGCCGAGCACGAGCTCGACGTGCTGTTCGGCGGCGCGCGGCGCGACGAGGACCGCGCCCGCGCGAAGGAGCGGATCGTCAGCGTGCGCGACGAGCTCGGCCAGTGGAACCCGAGCGCGCAGCGGCCCGAGCTGTGGCAGGTGCTGAACCTCCACATCCGCCGGGGGCAGCACCTCCGCGTGTTCCCGATCTCCAACTGGACCGAGCTCGACGTCTGGCAGTACATCGCGGCCGAGCAGCTCGCGCTGCCGTCGATCTACTTCTCGCATCGCCGCGAGGTGTTCGAGCGCGACCGCATGCTCTACGGCGTGACGGCGGCGATGCGGCCGACCGAGAAGGAGCCGGTGTTCGAGGAGTCGGTGCGGTTCCGCACCGTCGGCGACTCGACGTGCACCGGCGCGGTGCGCTCGACGGCGAAGACGATCGACGAGGTGATCGAGGAGATCATCGCGAGCGACATCACGGAGCGCGGCGCGACGCGCGCCGACGACAAGTTCAGCGAGGCGGCGATGGAAGACCGCAAGCGCGAGGGGTACTTCTGATGTCCACGGATACGCTCATCTGCGCCACCGCCGGCAGCGTCGACGACGGCAAGAGCACGCTGATCGGACGCCTGCTCTACGACGCGCGCGCCCTGTTGCGCGACCAGCTCGCCCACATCGAGGAGGCGAGCCAGCGCCGCGGGTTCTCGCGCACGGAGCTCGCGCTCGTCACCGATGGCCTGCGCGCCGAACGCGAGCAGGGCATCACGATCGACGCCGCGTGGCGGTACTTCGCGACGCCGAAGCGCCGGTTCGTGCTCGCCGACACGCCGGGCCACGTGCAGTACACGCGGAACATGATCACCGGCGCGTCGCAGGCCGACGTCGCGATCGTGCTGATCGACGCCGAGCGCGGCCTCACCGAGCAGACGCGGCGCCACCTCGCGATCACGGCGCTGCTCCGCGTGCCGCTCGTGTTCGCGGTCGTCAACAAGATGGACCGCGTCGGCTTCAAGCAGGAGCGGTTCGACGAGCTGGTCTCGGAGGCCCAGGCGCACCTGTCCCGGCTGCCGTGGGCGACCACCGTGAAGTACCTGCCGGTGTGCGCGCTCGACGGCGACAACGTCGTCGAGCGCTCGACCCGGATGTCCTGGTACGACGGGCCCGCGCTCCTCGAGGAGCTCGAGACCGCCGAGCCCGCGCCGGTCGAGCTCGGCGCCGGCGTGCTCGCCGTGCAGTGGGTGATCCGCCCGCAGCGCGAGGACTACGCCTCGTTCCGCGGGCTCGCCGGTCGCGTGGTCAGCGGCACCCTCGCCGTGGGCGACGAGGTCGTGATCGCACCCTCGGGTCTCCGCAGTCGCATCGCCCGGATCGATCGCCACGTCGGCGCCGAATCGACGCCTGCCGCCTCGCGCGGCGCCTCGGTGATCGTCAGCCTCGCCGACGACATCGACGCGAGCCGCGGCACCTACGTCATCGCGAGGCCGGAGCTGCCCGCCGAGCTCGCGATCCGCCGCCGGCTCACCGTCGAGGTGTGCTGGATGAATGCGTCGCCCGCCGTGCGCGGCAAGAAGATCTGGGTCAAGCACCAGAGCCGGCGCGTGGTCGCGCAGATCGCCGCCGTCACCCACAAGCTCGACGTGGTGAGCGGCAAGGCGGAATCCGCGGACACGCTCGTGCAGAACGATCTCGGCACGCTCGAGCTCGTGCTCGGCGACGACATCCCGGCGACCGCGTACATCACCGATCGCGCGCTCGGCAGCGTGCTGCTCGTCGATCCCACCGACGGCGAGACCGTCGGCGCCGCGATGCTCGTCGACCCGTAGGAACGGGGTCGTGCTGCAGTTGCAGCACGACCCCTCTCCTCAGGTCGGCGCCTCGACGCGCAGCCGGCGCGCGCGTGGCGGCAGGTGCGCGCGGAGGTCGGCGACCAGCTCGTCGCGCAGGTGGCGGCGCGCCGGATCGGCCCAGAGGTTGTGGTGCTGGTGCGGATCCTCGTCGCACGCGTAGAGCTCGCCCTCGGTGCCGTCGTACCGCGGGATGACGCGCGAGCTCCGGCCCCAGACCGCCCAGTACAGCGGGAACGCGCCGCCGCCCTCGGGGGACGAGGGCTCGTAGACCGTGCACAGGTGGCCGTCGCGATAGATCGTGCGGAGGTGCATGCCGACGGGCGCGAACTGGCTGTCGAACGTCGAGATGATCCGTTCGAAGCCGCCGGCGCCGGCGTCGGAGACCGGCAGCGGGGCGCCGTCCATCCACGCCGGGACCGGCAGGCCGGCGATCGCACAGAACGTCGGCGCGAGCGCGACGTTGCCGACGGGCGCGCGCACGCTCGCAGCTGGAACGCGCGCCGAGGGGGCAGGGCGCCAGATCATCGGGACGCGGAGCAGGGCGTCGATGTGGTACGGGCCCTTGAACCACAGGCCGTGATCGCCCTGAAGCTCGCCGTGATCCGAGGTGAAGACGATGTCGGTGTCGTGCTCGCGGCCGAGCGCGCGGAGGCACGCGAGCACGCGGCCGAGCGCCTCGTCGATCAGCTCGTTCTCGACGTGGATCATCGCGGTCATCTCCCGCAGCTGATCCTCGGTGAGCCGCGACGGCACCACCGATGTCGGGCCACCCTCCGGATTCCGGAACGTGCCGTCCCAGTAGGCACGCCAGTGCGCCGGCTTCTGCGCGAGCGCCTGCTCCGCGCGCGCGCCGGCGAGGTGGCCGGCGGAGAGCGGCACGCCCCTCCAGTCGATCCGCTGCGTCACCTCGTCGTGCGGCGGATCGTACGGGTGGTGCGGATCCGGGAAGCTCATCCAGCAGAAGAACGGCCGGTCCTTCGGCACGCCGCGCAGCCAC
>JAEUJX010000624.1:0-7500 GCA_016794545.1 Myxococcales bacterium | reverse complement strand
GGTGCGCGATTCTCGTAGATGTACCCGCCTCCCCGATCGACCGGCTCGACGACGAGCTGGACGTGGCCGTACTCGCCGCGCGGGCCGCCCGGGCCGCCGGCGACGCGAACGAACTTGTTCTCGCCCTCGGCGCGGCGGGTGACCGTCTCGCGGTACGCCACGGTGGGGTTGCCGACGCGAGCCTTCACGCCGAACTCGCGGCGGAGGCGGTCGACGACGATCTCGAGGTGGAGCTCGCCCATCCCCGAGATCACGATCTGGCCGGTCTCGGCGTCCGTCCGGACGCG
The DNA here is from genome assembly GCA_016794545.1 of Myxococcales bacterium. Classification (GTDB taxonomy): domain Bacteria; phylum Myxococcota_A; class Polyangia; order Haliangiales; family Haliangiaceae; genus JABFXX01. The sequence goes on along the minus strand of JAEUJX010000624.1, from coordinate 7,213 downwards.
GAACGACGGATCCTCGATGGCGAGCCGCTCGAGCGCGACGCCGAGCTTGCCGTGGTCCTCCTCGGTCTCGGGCTCGACGACGACGCCGATCACCGGGTTCGGGACAGACATCGCGTCGAGGAGCAGCGGGAACCGCGGATCGCAGAGCGTGTCGCCGGTCCCGAGGCGGCCGGCGCCGGGGGTGGAGACGACCGCGCCGATCATGCCCGCCTCGACCTGGCGAATGTCCTCGCGGTGGTTCGCGAACATCCGTACGAGCCGGCCGATCTGCTCGAGGTGGCCCTTCGTCGCGTCGAGCACCGCGTCGCCGACCTTGAGGCACCCGGCGTAGACGCGCACGAACGTGAGCTGGCCGCCGGTGTCGTCGGTCTGCACCTTGAACGCGAGCGCGGCGAGCGGCTGATCGACACCGATCGTGCGGACGATCGTCGGTGCGCCGTGCGGCTCGCTGACGTCGCGGCCGCGCACCTCGACGAAGTCGCTGGGCGCGGGCAGGTACGCGATCACCGCGTCGAGCAGGTTGTGAATGCCCTGGTTGTGGAACGCGCTACCGACGAGCACGGCCACGCCACGGTTGGCGAGCGTCACCCGGCGGAGCGCCGCGCCGATCGCGTCGGCCTGCAGCTCGCGGCCAGCGACCCACGCCGCCATCAGCTCGTCGTCGAGCTCGGCGATCGCCTCGATCATCGACTCGCGCGCGCGGCTCGCGGCGGGCGCCTGCGCCGACGGGATCGGCCCGTCGGTGAACGTCGCGCCGAAGCTGTCCTTGTCCCAGCGACGCGCGCGCATGCCGACCAGATCGATCACGCCGTCGAACGCCTTGCCGAGCCCCAGGGGGAGCTGGACCACGATCGGGTGCGCGCCGAGGCGCGACCGGATCTCGCCCACGACGCGCTCGGGATCCGCGCCGACCTTGTCGAGCTTGTTGATGAACGCGAGGCGCGGGACCTTGTAGCGATCGGCCTGGCGCCACACCGTCTCGGTCTGGCTCTCGACGCCCGACACCGAGTCGAACAGCACGATCGCGCCGTCGAGGACGCGCAGGCTGCGCTCGACCTCCATCGTGAAGTCGACGTGGCCCGGCGTGTCGATCAGGTTCACCAGGTGCTGCTTCCACTCGAACGTGGTCGCCGCCGCGGTGATCGAGATGCCGCGCTCCTGCTCCTGCTGCATCCAGTCGGTGACCGTCGAGCCCTGCTCGACCTCACCGAGGCGCGAGGTCATCCCGCTGTAGAACAGGATCCGCTCGGTCGTCGTCGTCTTGCCGGCGTCGACATGCGCCATGATCCCGATGTTTCGGGTGCGGTCCAGAGGGACCGAGGCTATGTCGACTCGGGTCGTCATCGTTCTGGTGGTTTGGGCGCGGAGCCCACCTTCCAAACCGGGTATTCGGAGAGCGCTAGGTGATGATCACCAGCGGTAGTGCGCGAACGCGCGGTTCGCTTCGGCCATCTTGTGAACGTCCTCGCGCTTCTTCACGGCGTTGCCGCGGTTCTGCGCGGCGTCGACGATCTCGTTCGCGAGGCGGTCCATCATCGTCTTCTCGTTGCGGTCGCGCGCGTACTCGACGAGCCAGCGCATGCCCAGCGCCAGCGAGCGGTCCGGGCGAACGTCGACGGGAACCTGGTACGTCGAGCCACCGACGCGGCGGCTCTTGACCTCGACGCGGGGGCGGACGTTGCCCAGCGCGCGCTCCCACACCTTCAGCGGATCATCCTTCGCCCGCTCGGCGACCATGTCGAACGCCTTGTAGACGATGCCCTCGGCGACGGCCTTCTTGCCATCGCGCATGATCAGGTTGACGAACTGGGTCACCTTGCGGCGCATGTCCGGCGGCGCATCCGTGTACTTCGGATCCGGCAGAACCTTACGCTTCGGTACTTCACCTTTACGCGGCATCGTCGTGCTTCCTTACTTGGGACGCTTCGCGCCGTACTTGCTGCGCGACTGCTTGCGGTTCTGGACGCCCGTCGTATCGAGCGTGCCGCGGATGATGTGGTAGCGAACGCCCGGGAGATCCTTCACGCGACCGCCGCGGATGAGGACGACCGAGTGCTCCTGCAGGTTGTGCCCCTCGCCCGGGATGTACGACGTCACTTCCATCGCGTTCGTGAGGCGAACGCGCGCGACCTTGCGGAGCGCGGAGTTCGGCTTCTTCGGCGTGGTGGTGTAGACGCGGGTGCAGACGCCGCGCTTCTGCGGGCACTGCTTCAGGGCCGGAGACGCGCTCTTGGTGCGCATCTTCTCGCGACCCTTGCGGACGAGCTGATTGATCGTGGGCATTAAACAGATCCTGGGCGAGCTGAACGGAGCGCGAGACTTTACGGATTCAGCCCCCACTGTCAAGGCCTTAGAGGCCTCGGCCCGTCCCGCTACCGGATCGATTTCGCCAGGATGCCCGCCTGCTTGCGAACGCGGTCGTTGTCCTCGTACTTCGCCGCCTGCTTCAGGTAAGGAATCGCGGGCTTACCGATGGTCGAGCGAAGGAAGGCGCTCGCCTTCTTCACGGTCTTCGGGCTGGCCAGCATCCGGATCACGTTCTTGTTGAGGACCGCGTTGGCACGATATCCGCCGTTCTTGGCGATCGCCGCCTTGTAGTGGTCCATCGAGACCGACCACCAGAGCTTGTCGTAATAGAGGTTGCCGAGCAGGAACGGGATGTACGAGCTCTTCGGCGACTGCTTCCAGAGCTTGCGCAGGCTCGTGAGCGCGAGCTCGCGCTGACCATCCTTGATCAGCTGGATGGCGCCCGCCACCGTCGTCGCGAGGACCGGCGCCGGCTCGATCGGTTGGCGCGCCTCCGCGGCCTCGGCGGTCTCCGGCGCGTCCTCGGCCTCGTCTTCGGCGGTCTGCTTGCCGGCGTTCGGATCGGGATTCGTCGCCGCGCCCGGATCCATCTCGATCTCGTCGACCGTCACCGTCACCGTCGCCGAGCCCGATCCGTCGCCCGGCCCCTGATCGCTTCCCGCCCCGGAGCCGGAGCCCGCGAGCGCGGGCTCCGCCGCGTCGCTCGTCGCGTCGTCGGGCGCATCGAGGTCCGGCGCATCGATCGCGGCCGTCGCGACGGCATCCGGCAGCGTCGCGCTCGCGAGCAGACCGGAGTCGTGCCGCGGCACCGGCCCCGGATCGACGGCGACGGCGGCGTCGGGCTTCGTCGCCGCGCCGGGGCGCATCACGAAGTACCAGGCGGCGACGGCGCCACCGGCGAGCAGGATGATCAAGATGCCGAGGAAGCTCGCGCGCGGCGGCCTGCCCGACGACGGCTCGACCGGACGCACGATCGGCGTCGACTTCGCCTGCCGCACGTCGAGCAGCGTCGACGCGACCCCGTCGCTGTCCGCCGGGATCCGGATCGGCCGCGACTGTGCGAGCGCGAGCGCGTCGATCGCCTCGGTCACCTCGATCGCGGTCTGGAACCGATCCTCGGGCGCCTTCGCCATGCAGCGCTCGACGAGCTCCTGCAGCCCATCGGGCAACGTCGTCGGGATGACCATCTTCTCCGAGAGCAGCGGCACCGGTGCGGCGCGGTGCATGCCGAGCAGCTGCATCGTGTCCTGCGCGGAGAACGGCCGCTGCCCCGCGACCATCTCGAACAGCACGACGCCGAGCGCGTAGATGTCGGTGCGCGCGTCGATCGTGCCGCCACCGACGGTCTGCTCGGGCGCCATGTAGTTCGGCGTCCCGACGACGACGTTGGCCTGCGTCGCGTCGCGGCCGACGTTGCCGCGCAGCCGCGCGAGCCCGAAGTCGAGGATGCGGACGTGATCGCCGGTGCCGAGCTCCTGGCTGATCATGATGTTCGCGGGCTTCACGTCGCGGTGCACGACGTCCTGCGCGTGCGCGTGCGCGAGGCCGGCGGCGATCTGCTTCGCGAGCCTCAGCGCGCGCTCCGGCGAGAGCGGCCCCTGATCGAGCAGCGCGCGCAGCGTGGTGCCGGCGACGTACTCCATCACCAGGTACGGAGCGCCGTCCCACACGCCGAAGTCGACGACCGACACGCAGTTCGGGTGCGCGAGCTTGCTCATCACGCGCGTCTCGCGCTCGAACCGGATCAGGAACTCGTCGTCCTTCGCGTACGACGCGTGCAGGAACTTCACCGCGACCAGCTTGCCGACGGGGACGCGCTCGGCCTTGTAGACCGCGCCCATCGATCCCGAGGCCATCGCGCTCAGGATCTTGTAGCGCTCGTCCACGAGCATGCCGATCCGCTCGTCGGGATCGGCCTCCGTGTCGTCGCCGCGCGTGGAACCGTTCAGTGGGTCCACTTCTCTTCGCGCCGGTGCTCGCCGTCCTCGTACTCGTGCGCCATGACGAAATGGTACGCGACCTCACGAGCGGTTTCAGACTCGACGACGCACTCGAACAGCCACTCGCCCTCGGTCTCGCTGGGCTCGACCTGGACGTAGGCGATCTCGGCCGGGAACACGAGGATCTCGCCGACGAGCTCCTTCGCGCGCGCCAGCTGCACCACGAGGGTGTGCTCGTCCTCGGTGATCAGCGTCCAGTGGAAGTCCTCGTGATCGAGGAGCGACACCTCGGGAGTGCCCGCGCGGAGGATGCAGTTCGCGTGGCCCGCGAGCCACGTCCAGAACTTGTCGAACATCACCGTCGTGGACACTGCAGCCAGCCGCTTACCCGTCGATCCCATGTGCTTCTCCGTAGGCGCGCGGAGCATAGCGATGTGAGGGGTTTGTGCAAGCGATCAGAACACGCCGCCGACCACCACGCCCCCCGACTGGTTGCCGATCGACGGCGCGACCTGGACGCCTTCTGCCGACGGCGAGTCGAACACGAGGAGCAGCACACCGACCGCGCCGGTGGCGACGGCGGCACCGCCGAGCACCCACGTCGCGGTGCCGTAGCGATCGCGCGAGCGCACCTCGGCGTCGTACGCGTCGCCATCGCTCGGCGGACGGTTGCCGGCGTCGAGCTGCGCGCGCAGATCGGCGGCGTTGCCGTCGTGCACGGCGGCGAGGATCCCGGTCGTCACCGCGAGGCCCGCGAGCACGCCCGCGCCGCCGAGGACCCACGGCACGGCGCGCCGGCGCGCGGTCTTGACGAGCGGCGCGTCGAAGCGGAGCGCGTCGCCGCGCGTCACCTCGATCTCGCGCGCGAACGGCTCGCGGCCGCGGCGCAGTACCGCGATCAGGTGCTTGCCCGCCGGCACCTCGACGGTGCCACTCGCGCTCGCGGCCACTGGCCGCCCGTCGACGACGATCCGCGCGCCGTCCTCGGTCTTCACGGTGACCGCCGCGGGCCTGGGCTGCAGCTGGATCTCGATGAGCGACGACTGTCCGTCGACCGCGATCGTCTTCTTCTCGACGGGGAAGTAGCCGTCGGCGTTCACCGTGATCAGGTGCTCCTTGGCGTCCACCTCGACGAGCGCGAACGGCTCGATCGGCTTGCCGTCGAGCTTCGCGGTCAGACCCTTGGTCGCGGCCTCGCCCGTCGCGTCCGCGATCTCGCGCAGCTCCTCGGTCGCGCGCTGGTCGGCGAACGTCACGCTGACGCCGATCCGCGTGCGCGCCGGCGGTGCGGTCTGCGTGCCCGAGGTCGTACCCGAGAGCGCGAGCTTGTCGAGCTCGCGCTCCATCTCGGCGAGGTTGTCGGCGGCGTCGCCGACGCGCTTGCCGGTCTTCACCTCCTTCAGGTACGCGCGGTACAGCTCCACCGCGCGCTTCACGTGCTCGGGCTTCGGATCGATCCGATAGAGCCGGCGATAGGCCTGCGCGGCCGAGAACGCGATCTCCGGGATCGCGGCCTGCCGGTAGGCCTCGTCGAAGTTCTGCGCCGCGGCCGCGAAGCTCTGCGCCGCGTAGGCCTTCGCGCCGGCGCGGAAGTAGCGCTCCGCCGCGGCGCGATCCTCGGCGTGTGCGCTCCCGGCGAGCAGCGCGACGAGCACGAGGGCGCACCTCACGGACGACCTCACGGGCGACCTCACAGGCCACCTCCCCCGCGGCACACGCTGACGTCGCGCGAGCTGCACTGGCGGAACACCTCGAGAGTCTCCGCGCCGTGATCGTTCGCGAGCGCGGCGATGTCGTCGAGGCCGTCGCCGGTGACGTCGCCGACGCGCAGCGCCTCGAACGCCGTCGGGACGCGCGACAGCTCGGTGATCTCCGGCTCTCCCTCGCCGAGCACCACGCGCTCGAGCATCGAGACTCCGGCCCCGCGGCAGAGCACGATCAGCGCGGGCCGCGGAACGGCGGCGGTGAACGGGTCCTGGTGGTCGATCCGGCCGGGCGCCGCATCGACGCAGGTCTCGGCCCCGTCGACCTTCGCGACGATCGCCGGGGCGAGGTCGGTGCAGTCCTTGACCGCGCTGCCCGAGACCGCGCACCGGATGATCGATCCCTTGACGCCCGGCATCCTCGGCGCGAACGACGCGATGACCTCGACCGCTCCGTCACCGTCGAGATCGTGCGCATACGCCGAGCGCACCGCGGTGCCCCGAGCGACGCCGGCCGTGACCAGGCTCGCCGCGAGCGGCAGCACCGTGTTGACCGTCGCCGGATCGGCGATCGCCGAGCGCGGCGGATCGGAGCGGTCGATCGCGAGCACGATGTCGTGGCTCCCCGCGGCGACCCGCAGGAGCAGCACGTCGTCGGCGCACACCTCGGCCGCCGAGGGCGTGACCTTCGCGCAGTCGACGACGCCGCTGACCGGCTTGCCGGGCGACGTGGTCCCGTCGGGCCCGAGCGGAGTGCCCCGCATCGACCACGCCTTGATCGGGGTCTGCGCGGTGTTGTCGAGGTGCGGCAGCGGCACGCCGAGGCCGACGATGTCCACCAGCGCGTCGTCGCCAGCGAAGCGTCCGACCACCGCGCCGCGGAACTGATAGGTCTTGCGCTTGTCGATGCCCGCGGACTCGGGGATCGGATCGTAGTACGGCAGCATCGTGCGCTGCGAGCTGCCGTGCAGTGCGGTGACCGTCGGCGGCCGCGTGCCCGTCTTCAGCGTCAGCACGGCGAGGTCCGCGGCGAGCCCCTGCGGGTCGAGGCTGTCGGGGATCTGGAGACGCACGATCGAGATGTTGCTCGGGAACGCGCCGACGGTGACCGGATCGAGCGGGCGGTCGGTCGTCGAGAACGAGACCTCGAGCCGCTGGTACTCGTCGAGCAGCTCCGTGTACGCGACGTCGTCGACGCCGTTGCCGTCGTAGTCGCCGACCGTCAGTGACGTCACGCGGCTCGCCTTGTCTAGCAGCTCCAGC
>JAEUJX010000605.1 GCA_016794545.1 Myxococcales bacterium | reverse complement strand
GCGCGCGGCGATCGTCGCGCTGCGCGCCGACGAGTCGCGCGCGCTGATGAAGCAGGTGCACGACGCCTACGTGATCGCGAGCTACCGCGGCGAGCGCCGGCCCCTGCGCGACCTGTTCGCGCCCGGCGAGCCGCCGGGTGGCGCGGGCGACTGCGCGGGCCCGAAGCTGCTCGGCGAGGCGTACCGCCGCGGCCTCCAGCCGATCGCGATGGCGGAGGTGTGGTGGGGGCCGCCGCCGGCGACCGGCGGGCGGATCGCCGGTGTGTTCTACCCGTCGTGTCGCGGCAAGTGCGGTCCGATCCTCCCCCACATGCTCGACGGGCTGCCGGTGGCGCCCGCGCCGGAGTACGGCGCGGCGCCGGTGCCTCCGCACGAGCCGCGGATCGTCTACGAGGACGACCGCCTCGTGATCGTCGACAAGCCGGCCGGGCTGCTCTCGATCCCGGGCCGTTCGAGCGCGCTCGGCGACTCCGTGCAGACGCGGCTGCGCGCGCGCTGGCCCGCGCTCACGGTCGTGCACCGACTCGATCTCGAGACCTCGGGGATCCTCCTCGCGGCGAAGGACGACGAGGTGCTCGCGGCGCTGCAGGGCCAGTTCGCGCGCCGCGAGATCGACAAGCGCTACGTCGCGTGGCTCGCCGGTGACGTGCGCGGGGAGGGCGGCACGATCGAGCTCGCGCTGCGGGTCGACCTCGACGATCGGCCGCGGCACATCGTCGATCCGGTGCACGGCAAGCCGGCGGTGACCGAGTGGCGGGTCGACCGGCGGCACCAGGGACGCACGCGGGTGATTTTCGTGCCGCGCACCGGGCGCACGCACCAGCTCCGCGTCCACGCGTCACACCCCGACGGGCTCGGCATCCCGATCGTCGGGGACCGGCTGTACGGCACGCCCGGCGAGCGGCTCCAGCTGCACGCCGAACGCCTGGACTTCCAGCACCCGGTGAGCGGCCGTCGGATCACGGTCGTACGCCCGGCGCCGTGGTAAGGAACGCCGTGGACAAGCGCCAGCTGCTCGAAGTGCTCGACCAGGTGCGCGGCGGTGCGATGAGCCCGGCCGACGCCGCGGAGCGGATCGGCACGGTGCCGTTCGCGGAGGTCGCGCACGCGGTCGGCTCGACGATGATCGACCACCACCGCGAGCTGCGGACCGGTGTTCCGGAGATCGTGTACGGCGCGAGCAAGACCGCCGATCAGATCGCGGCGGCGCTGACGGAGCTGGCCGCGCGCGGCGGCGCCGCGATCGCGACGCGCGTCGACTCGGCGAAGGCCGACGCGGTGAAGAGGCTGGTCCCGGAGGCGACGGTGCACGAGCTCGCGCGCGTCGTGATGCTCGGGACGCGGCCAGATCGACCGCCCGCCGCCGAGATCGGGATCGTGTGCGCCGGCACCAGCGATCTGGCGGTCGGCTACGAGTGCCAGCTGGTCTGCGAGTTCCTCGGTGCGCCCGCGCGCGTGATCAGCGACGTCGGGGTCGCGGGCGTGCACCGGCTGCTCGCGCGCCTGACCACCATCCGCCAGTGCGACGTCGTCGTCGCCGTCGCCGGCATGGAGGCCGCGCTGCCCAGCGTGCTCGGCGGCCTCGTCGACGCGCCGATGATCGCGGTCCCGACCAGCGTCGGCTACGGCGTCAGCATCGACGGGCTGGTCGCGCTGGCGTCGATGCTGTCGTCGTGCGCGCCGGGCATCACGGTGGTCAACATCGACAACGGCGTCGGCGCGGCGATCGCGGCGGTGCGGATCGCGCGGATGGGCCGATGAGGGGGAAGCACCTGCACCTCGACTGCGCGAGCGGCGCGGCCGGGGACATGACGCTCGGCGCGCTGCTCGACCTGGGCGTGCCGCTGGAGCCCGTCGCCGAGGCGCTGGATGCGATCGGGGCAGGGCGCGGGCGCCTGCGCGTGGCGAAGGTCGTGAAGTACGGGATCGCGGCGACGGATCTGAAGGTGGACACCAACGGCTCGCTCGCCGGGGCGGAGCGGCACGCGCACGAGGTGCCCGCGGCGTCGCCGGCGCACGCGACCGGGCATCACCACGCTCGGGGGGGCGTGCCCTCTCACGCGCACGCGCACGATCACGATCACGACCGCGATCGCGATCACGATCACGATCACCACCTCGATCACGAGGGAGTTCGCCTTCACGTTCACGCCCATGCCCACGCCCACGGGCACGCCCACGCTCACGCCCACTATCACTACGCAGACCTTCGCGCGCGGATCCTCGCCGCGCCGCTGACGCCCGGGACGAAGCGCCGGGCGCTCGAGATCTTCGACCGCATCGCCCGGGCCGAGGCCACGATCCACGGCAAGACGATCGACGACGTCGTGTTCCACGAGGTCGGCGCGATCGACTCCGTCGTCGACATCGTCGGCACCGCCGCCGCGCTCGACTGGCTGTCGCCGGCGTCCGTGTCGTGCACGGGCGTCGCGATGGGGCACGGCACGATCCGGTGCGCGCACGGCGTGCTGCCGGTGCCCGCGCCGGCGGCGCTCGAGATCATGAAGGACGCGAAGGGCGTGATGACCGATGGCGGCGTGGCGCGCGAGCTGTGCACGCCCACCGGGGCCGCGATCCTCGCCGCGACCGTCACGGTGTGGGGACCGGCGCCGGCGGGCACGCCGCTCGCGATCGGGTGGGGGGCCGGCGACGCCGAGCTTGCGGATCGCGCGAACGTGCTGCGCGCGGTGGTGGTGGATCCCATCACGGGGCCGAGCCAGGTCGTGTGGCAGGTCGAGGCGAACCTCGATGACCTGACGCCCGAGCTGTGCGCGTTCGCGGCGGAGGCGGTGATGGCCGCCGGTGCGCTGGACGTCTGGTGGACGCCGATCACGATGAAGAAGGGCCGGCCGGCGCTGACGCTGTCGGCGCTCGCCGAGCCCGGCCGGCGCGACCAGGTGGTCGCGGCGATCCTGCGCGAGACCACCACGATCGGCGTGCGCTACGTCGCCCACGAGCGGACGGTGGTGCCGAGGACGATCGTGGAGGTCGCGACCCGCTACGGCTCGATCCCGGTCAAGGTCGCCGGCGGCAACGCGGCGCCCGAGTACGAGGCGTGCGCCGCCGCGGCGCGGCGCCACGCGGTCCCCGTGAAGGCCGTCTACGCGGCCGCGGTCGCCGCCTATGATGCGATCGTCGCCGGGCGGTAGCGTGGTACCGTTGCCGGCAGCGTGGACGCCGCGACCATCGTCGTGCTCGGCGGCAGCGAGCCCGAACGGGCGACGCTGGTGCAGCAGCTCGCGGGGAGCGGGCTCAGCGTGCACGCCGCGACGAACCTCGCGCTCGCCGACGGTCTGCCCGCGCTGATCGTCATCACCGGCGCGGACGCCGCACACCTGGTCGCCGAGGCGCGCGATGTCCCGGCGCTGGCGGAGGTGCCGATCCTCGCGGTCGTGCCGGCGATCCCGCCGACCGCCGCCACCGAGGCGATCGCGGCGGGAGCCAGCGACGTCGCGCGCCACCCGGTCCCGCCGGCCGTGCTGGCGACGCGCTGCCGGAACCTGTGCCGGCTCGGCAAGCGCGACGTCGCCGGCAACCAGGCCGTCGCGAAGGTCAACGAGATCCTGACCACCAGCGGCGATGACGCCGAGGCGCTCGTGCAGATGCTCACGATCACGTCGGGTGTCCTCGGCTTCGATCGCGCCTCGCTGATCGCGCACATCGAGGGCTCGGACCACGCCTTCGTGATCGCGGCCACCGATGCCGAGCCGCTCCAGCGGTTCACGCTGGCGATCGCCGAGTACCCCGAGGTCCAGGAGGCGATCCGCACGCTGTCTCCGGTGCTGATCGACGACGTGCTCGCGCACCCGCTGACCGCGCCGATCAGCGACATGCTGTCGTCGCGGCGCGTACGCGGCATCGGCGTGTTTCCGGTGCAGTGGCGCGGCCGCCCGCTCGGCGCGATCCTGCTCCGCAAGAGGCAGCCGGGGACCGGGCACGTCGGGCCGCGCGGGCTCGAGCTCGGCAAGCTGATCGCGAGCATCACGGCCGCGCACCTGCGGCACGGCGCCGTGCTCGAGTCGCTGCGCGATCAGACGCACCGGATCTCCCGCGCTCGGTACGAGGCGGAGCGGCGGCTGCGCGGCATCGACTCGCTGAAGGAGCACTTCGAGGCCGGAGCCGACGGTGTCGTCGTGCTCGACGACGCAGGTCGCATCCTGTTCGTCAACCGCGCGGCCGAGCGGATCACCGGTTTCGCGCGCGATGGCCTGCTCGGCAGCGAGCTCGTCGACCTCGTGGCTCCCGACCAGCGCGGACAGATCGGCGACACGGTCGCGCGCGTGCTCGCCGGCGCGAACGTGGACGCGTTCGACCTCCAGCTCTCGACCACCTCGGGCTCGCCGGTGTGGGTCAGCGTGTCGACCTCGACCGTGCTCGCCGGCACGGGCGCCGTGATCCTCGCGTTCCGCGACGTCACGGCCGAGCGCGCGCTCGAGCACGAGCTGCGCTCGACCAAGGAGTTCCTCGAGCGGCTGATCGACTCCACGGTCGACGCGATCATCGCGGCCGACATGCGCGGCTCGATCATCCTGTTCAACCAGGGCGCCGAGCGCCTGTTCGGCTACCGCGCGCGCGACGTGATCGGGAAGCTGCCGGTGTGGGAGCTCTACGAGGAGGGCGGGGCGAACCAGATCATGCGGATGCTGCGCTCGACGTCGTACGGCGGTGTCGGCCGCCTCGAGCAGACGCGGCGCGAGGTCCGGATCGCCTCGGGGGAGATCGTCCCGGTCAGCATGACCGCGTCGGTCGTGTACGAGGGCGAGCGCGAGGCCGCGACCGTCGGTATCCTCACGGACCTCCGCGAGCGAATCCGTATGGAGCAGCGCCTGCTCGACGCGCAGCAGAAGCTCCAGCTCTCCGAGAAGCAGGCGCTGGTCGCCGAGCTCGCCGGCGCGGCCGCGCACGAGCTCAACCAGCCGCTGACGTCGATCATGGGCTACACGCAGCTGATCCAGCGGCAGAGCGAGAAGGACGCCGCACACCTGCGCGCGGTCGGCATCATCCTCAGCGAAGCCGAGCGGATGGCCGGCATCGTGAAGAAGATCGGCAAGATCACGAAGTACGAGACGGTCGACTACGTCGGGACCGCGAAGATGCTGGATCTCGATCGCGCGACCGCCGAGAGCGACCCGGGGATCCCGGTCGCGCCGGCCGACGAGAGCCAGACCGGCGAGTACCACGCCGTGCAGGCCAGGAGCGAGTCGCTTCACCCGACCGACAAGGACCTCGGCGAGCTGGATCCGCTGAAGGAGCGCGCCTGATGCCGGCGCTCGGCGCGCCCACGCCCGAGGCGCAGCTCCAGGCGCTGCGCGCGCTCGCGGCCGAGCTCCCTGGCGCGACGACCGAGGCGGCGCTCGTCGATCGCGTGCTCGCGATCCTCGCGCAGCTGTTGCCCGGCCGCGCGCTGTGCGTGCGCGCGCTCGACATCCGCAACCGCGACCCGGCGCGCGTCTACGTGCGCAACGGTGCGGCGCGCGACAGCGCGGCGGGCGACGACGTCACGATCACCGAGGCGGCGATGCTGCGCGCGCGGCTGAAGAGCGCCGTCGCGGCGAGCGCGCGACTGCGCGTGCGCGAGCGCTGGGACTCGCCGTTCTCGGGGATGGCCACCGGCTTCGCCGTGCCGCTCGCGGCCGGCGGCGAGCTGTTCGGCGTCCTCGACGTCGGCTACGCCCCCGGGCAGGACGGCGCCGCGGAGGACGAGGCCGCGGTGCTTCCGGCCGCCGCCCACCTCGCCGTGGCGCTGCGCACGGTGCGCCTGCAGGACGATGCGCTGGGGCTGCGCGACTACCAGGCGCGCCTGCTCGAGAGCGCGAACGCGCTGATCCTCGGGATCGACCGCCAGTGGCGCATCACGGTGTGCAACCGCGCGATGCTCGAGCTCACCGGCTTTCACCGCGACGAGGTGCTGGGCCGCGACGTCCGCGACTTCATCACGAGCGACCAGCGCCAGTACCTGACGAGCGCGTTCGCGGCGGCGCTGATCGGTCAGCACCACGCCGCGGTCACGGTCGTGCTGCCGACCAAGACCAACGGCATCGTGCGCACGGTGTGGAGCATCGCGCCGGTCGGCCGCGCGTCGACCGGGGGGCCGATCGAGGCCGTCGTCGCGATCGGCCAGGACCAGTCGAAGATCGACGCGCTCCAGCAGCAGGTCGTCCGCGCGGAGCGGCTCGCCACGCTCGGCGAGCTCGCCGCCGGCGTGGTGCACGAGCTCAACAACCCGCTGACGTCGATCACCGTGTACGCCGAGTACCTCGTGCGCAAGCTCGAGGCCGCGGGCACCGACGAGAGCGACCTCGAGAAGCTGCGGCGGATCGGCGCGAGCGCGCAGCGCATCCTGCGCTTCTCGCGCGACCTGGTGCAGTACGCGCGCCCGAGCGGCCGCGATCTCGAGCCGATCGACCTCGCGAGCGTGGTGCGCCAGAGCGTGTCGATCTGCGAGCACCTGGTCGAGCGCGGCGGCATCGCGCTCGACGTCGAGGTCGATCCCGAGCTGCCGGTCGTGCAGGCGGTCTCGGGCCAGCTCGAGCAGGTGCTGATCAACCTGATCACCAACGCCGTGCACGCGGTGGAGAACGGCGGCAAGGTGGTCGTGAGGGCCGCCGTGCACGGCCCGGCGTCGGTGGTGCTCGAGGTCGCCGACAGCGGTCCCGGCGTGCCCGAGGCCGACCGACAGAAGATCTTCGAGCCGTTCTTCACGACCAAGCCCGATGGCAAGGGAACGGGCCTGGGTCTACCGATCGTGCGCAATATCGTCGACCAGCACGGGGGCGAGATCTCCGTCAGCCAGTCCTCGCTGGGTGGTGCCGCGTTTCGCGTGGTCCTGCCGATCCTCTGAAGATCTCTGCCGTCCGGTGGGCGGACAGAAAGGTTGCGCCCGCGATCCAGATGGGTACTGTGAGAGCGTCATGAAGCCAGAAGTACTGCTCGAGCTGCTGGAGGCCACGGCCGACCAGCTCGGGATCAAGGTCAGCTACGAGCCCCTGCAGACCAGCGTGGTCCACGGCGGGCTCTGCCGGGTGAAGGGCGCCTACCGGGTCATCGTGGACAAGCGCGCCACGGCCGAGGAGCGCGTCGCGACCCTCGCGACCGCGCTGGCCACGTTCGAGACGAGCGAGCTCGAGCTGCCCGCCAAGGTCCGCGAGGTCCTGCGGGCGCACGAGGGCTCGGGGCGCCGCCGCACTGTCGCGGCGTGAGCTAGACTTTCCGGCGTGCGCTGCGCGCCGTTGATGATGTTCGCCGCCGCTTGCCTCCTGGCGAGCTGCAGCAAGAGCAAGCCGGCCCGGCAGCTCGATCTCGGCGCCATCCGGCTCACTGGCGACGCGAAGCTGCGCACCGACACCGTCGGCGCCGGCACGTTCACCGACCAGGCGACGTTCGTCCTGGTCGACGCGAAGAACACCGCCGCCGAGGGCGCGTACGTCACGCTCGGCGGCGACCTGATCGCCGCGACGGGCGAGGCGCTCGGCCACCTGAAGCTCCAGTCGCTGTGGATCCCGGCGGGCGAGGTCCGCACGTTCGCGCTCGTCGACGAGGAGCGGAAGCCCCGCCCGGCGTCGACGTCCGCGCGGATCGTCGTGCGCGGTGCGCTCGTCCCCGACGAGCCGCCGAAGGCGCGGATCGCGGACCTCCACCTGTTCGACGACCACGGCAAGGCGGTCGTGCAGGCGAACCTGGTGAACGACGCCGACCGGATCGGCCAGATCATGGTGATCGCCTCGTTCCACGACGCGAGCGGCCAGCCGATGACGCGGCCGTTCCAGCTGGTCGAGATCGATGCGAAGCAGACGCGGCCCGTGCAGTTCGTCGGGCCGCCGGGCTCGAAGACCGGGACGATCTTCGTCGGCGACGTGATCTACTGATCAGACCTTGTTCGTGATGTTCGTGAAGTAGGGGTCGTTGTCGACCAGCTCGGCGAGCAGCTCGCGCAGCTCCGCGCGCTCGGGTTGCGAGAGGTCCGGCGTGGCGGTCGCGTCGACCAGCTTGTCGATCGCCTCGCGCGGCGACAGGCGGCCGGCGGCGACCTCCTTCGCCAGGATGTCGATGTCGCTCGTGCGGATCGGAGGCCCGAGCTCGCCGATGTCACCGGGGCCATCGGGACCGTCGGGGCCGTCGGGACCATCCGGCCCGGAGGGGCCGCTCGGGCCGCTCGGGCCCTTGGGGCCACCTATTCCGCCGGGTCCACCGATTCCAGCCATCGTGACCTCCAGATGATACCGGACCTGCATAGCGCGCGTATCGACCGGCCGCACGTACGGTTGCGTGCGAGACTTCTGCCATGAAGATCGCGCTCGTGGCCGCGCTCGCGCTGGCGTCCGGCGTGGGGTGCGGCACCCGGACGACGGGCGGCGCGCACACGGCCCCACCTGCGGTGGCCAGGGAGTTCCCGGCGACGCGCTGGGTGCCGGCGCAGCCGACGTACGTCGTGGCCGCGCCGACGGTGCGCCAGGCGCAGCGCGGTCTCCGGGACCTCATCGATTCGCTCGGCGTGATCGCCGGCATCGAGGCGTCCGAGGTGTCGCGGGAGCTGTCGAGCCTGCTCGCGGTCGATCCGCTCTCGCCCGACGCGCTCGCGGGCATGGGGATCGACGTCGACGGCGGGTTCGCGCTGTTCAGCGACGCGATCTCGCCGACGTTCGTGGGCCACCTGTCGTCGCCCGAGGCGACCGCCACGTTCTTCGACCGGCAGCGCGAGCGCGGCCTCGTCACCCAGTCGGTGGTCGTCGACGGCGTCGAGCTGTTCAGCGCGCAGCTGCCCGGCGCGCAGGTGCGGGTGAGCTGGGCCATCGACCAGGACTGGCTGTGGGTCCACTTCGCGATCCCGGGCACCGGCGAGGACGGCCGGAGCTGGTTCCAGGAGAGCCGCCGCCGGGGCGGGCGCGAGCCCGCGTGGGGCGACACGTGGCAATGGGCGGCACGCGCCACGGGCAACCCGAAGGGCGTCGTCGGGTTCGTGAACCCGAAGGAGCTGCTCGCGAGCTTCACGTCGAAGGTCCCCGATGCGATCGCGTGCGCGAGGCTGCTCGAGCCCGTGTCGCGCGTCGCGATCGCGGTCGAGGGCGACGGCAAGCGCGCGGCGGGGCGGTTCGCGATCGACGTCGGCGCGTCGGCGCGCGCGGTCGAGGCCACGCTGTTGCCGGCGCCGGAGGGCTTCGCGGCGGTCGCGCGTGCGGCGCCGCTGGCCGTGCAGTGGAACGCCGATCTGTTCGCGGTGCGCGCGTGGCTGCGCCCGTGCGCGGCGAGCCTCGACGAGGACCTCGCGGTTCTCGATCGGTTCGGCGTGAAGAGCGCCCGGGCCGTGCTGGTCGCGCTCGACCCCGACGAGAAGTCGGGCTCTGGCGCCGTCGCACTGGATCTCGCGCACAAGAGGTTCTTCGCCGCGCGCCTCGACGACGTGCCGGCGCGCTCGCTGATCGAGCGCAGCCGCACGTTCGGACCCCACCGGGGCCACTCGCTCGCCGTGCCGTTCGTCGCGACGGTCGACTACGTGCTCTCCGATGCGCTCGCGCTCGGCGCCGTCGGCGACGGCCTACTCGCCCGCGTGATCGGCGGCGGGGCGACGGTGAAGGGGCCGATCGCCGCGATCGACCTCGCGCCGCCCGCGCTGTCCGCGGACGCGTGGCGGTTCCTGATCGACGCGCTCGACCTCGGTCGCGCCGATCGCATCGTGGAACGCTTGTTGCGCTGGCGCGACGGTCACGTCTCGCTGTCCGTACAGGGCACCACGCTCGTGCTGTCCGCGAGCGGCAACCGACGATGATCGTGTGCTAGGGTCCGCGACGTGGCAGAAAGCCCGGTCATCCGCGTTCGCGACGTGACCAAGAGCTACGGCGTCGGTTCGGCAAAGACCCAGGTCCTCCGTGGAGTGAACCTCGATGTCATGCCGGGCGAGCTGGTGGCCCTGGTCGGGCAATCGGGGTCTGGCAAGTCGACCCTGCTCAACATCATCGGCGGCCTCGACATGCCCGACGCGGGCGAGGTCGAGGTGCTCGGTGTCGACACGCTGAAGGCCGGCGATGCCAAGCGCGCGAGGCTCAGGAACCAGAACATCGGGTTCGTGTTCCAGGCGTTCAACCTCCTGGATCACCTCGACGTGCTCGGCAACGTCACGATCCCGGCGGCGTTCGCGAAGCAGAAGAAGGACGACACCCGCGAGCGCGGCAGGGAAGCGCTGCGCCGCGTGGGCCTCGCGGACTTCGCGCACCGCCACCCGAGCGAGCTGTCGGGCGGCCAGAAGCAGCGCGTCGCGATCGCCCGCGCGCTGTTCGGCGCGCCCGGCCTGCTGCTCTGCGACGAGCCGACCGGCAACCTCGACTCGGAGACCGGCAAGGAGGTCATCGACTTCTTCCGCGAGCTCAACGCGAAGGACAAGGTGACGCTCGTGATCGTCACGCACGAGCGGCGCGTCTCGAGCGTCGCGCAGCGGGTGATCGCGATGCGGGACGGCATGATCGTCGAGACGAGCGACTCCGAGATCAACGCGGAAGGAGCCGGTCCCGCATGATGCCCGCCAAGAATCTGGTGAAGATGGTGCTGGCCAATACGGTCCGCAGCCCGCGCCACTTCATCCTGTCCTCGTTCGGCATCGTGATCGGTATCGGCGCGTTCGTGCTGTTCCTCGCCCTCACGCAGAAGGCCGGACACGTCCTCGAGGAGGTGTTCCCCCTCGACGAGGTGCAGGTCGTCGCGCCGCGCGTCTCCCTGCTCGGCAAGGACACCTCGAAGCGCCTCGACGACTCGACCGTGAAGATGATCCTCGCGCGCCCCGAGGTCGCGAGCGCGGTGCCGCGCATGAACCTCGCGTTCCCGGCCGCCGGCCGCGGTGACTTCGAGGGCAGCGATCTCAAGTTCGAGGTCGGCGGGTTCTCCGACGGCGTCGACGCCTCGTTCGTGCAGGACGACGAGCGGATCCGCGAGCAGTTCAAGGACTGGGACGCGATCCCGAGCGATCCGAAGCGCCTCGCGTGCGTGCCGCCGGGACCGGATCCCGAGGACGCCGTGCGCAACGCGCCGGGCAAGCCGCCGAAGAACATGATCCGCGCCGGGAACCCCGGCGGGAACGGCGCGAACGGCGGCGACCTCTGGGGCGGCGGCTCGCCGGCCCCCGCGCCGACGCCGCCCCCCGCGCCTCCACCGGCGCCCGACGCCGGCTCCGGTTCCGCGATGGGCGCGGGCTCGGGCACGGGCACCGGTCCGGCAGCGGGTTCGGCTCCGGGCTCGGGCTCGGGCTCGGGCTCGGGTCCGGCGGCGGGCTCGGGTCCGGCAGCGGGCTCGGGTCCGGCAGCGGGCTCGGGTCCGGCAGCGGGTTCGGGTCCGGCAGCGGGCTCGGGTCCGGCAGCGGGTTCGGGTTCGGGTCCGGCAGCGGGCTCGGGTCCGGCAGCGGGCTCGGGTCCGGCAGCGGGTTCGGGTTCGGGGTCGGCAGCGGGCTCGGGTCCGGCAGCGGGCTCGGGTCCGGCAGCGGGCTCGGGTCCGGCAGCGGGTTCGGGCGCCGGGGCACCGCCGGCGCAGCCGGCTCCACCGCCGCTGGTGATCAACCAGTACGGGTCGATCGGGACGGGAACGGCGGAGGATCCGCTGCGGCCCGCGCCGGCCGATCCGAACGGCAAGAAGCTCAACTACTACAACCCGTGCCCCGATCCCGACGTCTACTACTGCGACGACGCGGAACGGATCTGCAAGCACCGCGTGCCGGTGGTGCTGAGCTCGACGGTGGTCGAGCTCTACAACAACCAGTTCGCGAAGAGCCACGGCATGCCGATGGCCGACGAGAACCTGGTGAACTTCCTGATCCAGTCGCGCGGCCTCTCCGCGATGCGGTTCTCGATCGGCCTCGGCAACACGACGATCGCGGGCACGTCGACGGTGACGAAGAAGAAGCCGCGGCGCGTGGAGGCGGTCGTCGTCGGCGTGTCGTCGCGCGCGATGCAGGTCGGCGTCACGATGCCGATCCAGTACATCACGCGCTGGAACAAGGAGTACATGGGCGAGGAGGCGGCGGGCGCCTACTCGTCGATCATCGTGAAGCTGCGCGACCGCACGAAGCTCGCGCCGTTTGGCGAGTGGCTGAAGGATCCGAACGTCGGCCTGCGGCTCGAGGACAACCTCGGCGAGCGCTTCGCGACGGTGATCTTCGTCATCCGCCTCCTGTTCCTCATCATCTCGATCGCGATCCTCGTGATCGCGATCATCAACATCGGCCACAACTTCTTCATCCAGGTCTCGGAGCGCCGGCGCGAGATCGGGATCATGCGCGCGGTCGGTGCGACCGAGGGCGACGTCATGCTGATCGTGCTCGGCGAGGCCGCGCTGATCGGCATCGTCGGCGGTCTGCTCGGCATCGGTCTCGCCTTGGGGATCGGGTGGGCGTGGAACACCTACGCCGCGACCGGCATCCCGCGCTTCCCGTTCAAGCCGGAGTCGTGGTTCGAGTTCAAGACGTGGATCTGGGGGAGCGCCCTCGGGTTTTCGACGCTGTTCTGCATCCTCGGCGGGTACCTCCCGGCGCGGCGGGCGGCGAAGATGGAGCCCGCTCAAGCGCTGACCCAGAATTGATGGTCGTTCAAAAGTACGGTGCCTTGCGGATTTCCTTGGTATTGCAGAGATCTTCGCGGTACTACCCACGCCCACGGGGGTAGTAAACTGCTTGTGGACCAAGGAAGCTGATTCGGATCGGGTCCTACCTTCCAAAGACAAACGCGTGAAGAAGCCGACGCCCTTTGGGAAATACTTCCTGCTCGAGCGCATCAACGTGGGCGGGATGGCCGAGGTCTTCCGCGCGAAGGCCTTCGGGGTCGAGGGCTTCGAGCGCCTCGTCGCGGTGAAGCGCATCCTCCCGAACATCGCGGAGGACAAAGAGTTCATCCGCATGTTCATCGAGGAGGCGAAGCTCTCCGTCCAGCTGAACCACGCGAACATCGCCCAGATCTTCGATCTCGGCGTCGTCGATGGCAGCTACTACATCGCGCTCGAGCACGTCCACGGACGCGACCTGCGCGGCATCTTCGATCGCTGCCGCACGGCGGGCGAGGCGATGCCCGTGGCGCAGGCGTGCTTCGTCGTGATGAAGGTCTGCGAGGGCCTGGACTACGCGCACAACAAGCGCGACCAGGCGGGCCGCGAGCTGTCGCTCGTGCACCGCGATGTCTCGCCGCAGAACGTCCTCGTGTCGTTCGAGGGCGAGGTCAAGCTGATCGACTTCGGCATCGCGAAGGCGGCCGGCAAGGGGAGCAAGACGCAGGCGGGCATCCTCAAGGGGAAGTTCGGCTACATGTCTCCCGAGCAGGTGCGCGGCCTGCCGGTCGATCGCCGGAGCGACGTGTTCTCGTGCGGCATCGTGCTCTACGAGCTGCTCACCGGCGAGCGCCTGTTCGTCGGCGAGAGCGACTTCTCGACGCTCGAGAAGGTCCGCAACGTCGAGATCCTCCCGCCGTCGACCTACAA
>JAEUJX010000562.1 GCA_016794545.1 Myxococcales bacterium | reverse complement strand
TCATCAAGGCCAAGCCGAAGCCGTAGGCGGCAGCTCGAACGCGGTGCGCGCTGCCTCGGGCAGCTCCGCGGCGGTCGTGATCGCGGTCGCGATGCCCGTCGAGATCACGATGCCGCCGATGGGCACGATGTGCCCGAGCGCCACCATCAGGGCGGGAGCGAGCAGGACATAGACGAACCTCAGGACGTCGTCGACGCGACCCCACACACCGCCATGTTCGCACGCTAGAGTGCGGGGCGATGACGTACTCGGCGGAGTTTCGCTGTATCGCCGGCTGCGACGGCGGCTACGCGCTCGACCAGGTGATCTATCGCTGCCCGACGTGCGGTGACCTGCTCGAGGTCGTGCACGACACCGCCGCGCTCGGGGCACGCTCGCCCGAGGCGTGGAAGCGGGTGTTCGCCGAGCGCTGGGGCAACGCGAACGCCGACGAGCCGTGGGGCAGCGGCGTGTGGGGCAAGCACGAGTGGGTCGCGCCGCAGCTCGCCGCGAAGAACATCGTGTCCATGCGCGAGGGCGCGACGCACCTGACGCCGGTGCCGCGCTTCGCGGCGGACCTCGGGCTCGGCGACGTCCGCGTCAAGCAGTGCGGCACCTCGCACTCCGGATCGTTCAAGGACCTCGGCATGACGGTGCTCGTGTCGATGGTGAAGCAGATGATCGCGGGCGGGCAGACGATCCGCGGCGTCGCCTGCGCGTCGACCGGCGACACCTCGGCGGCGCTCGCGGCCTACGCGGCGGCGGCGGAGGTGCCGTGCGTCGTGATCCTGCCGCGCGGCAAGATCTCGACGGCGCAGCTCGTGCAGCCGCTCGCGGCCGGGGCGCTCGTGCTCGCGATCGACACCGACTTCGACGGCTGCATGGCGATCGTGCAGCAGCTCGCCGAGAAGGAGGGCGTGTACCTCGCGAACTCGATGAACTCGCTGCGCCTCGAGGGGCAGAAGACCGTCGCGATCGAGATGGTGCAGCAGCTCGGCTGGCAGGTGCCCGACTGGGTCGTGATCCCGGGCGGCAACCTCGGCAACGTCAGCGCGCTCGGCGCCGGGTTCGAGATGCTGCTCGCGCTCGGCCTCGTCGATCGGCGGCCGCGCATCTGCGTCGCGCAGGCGGCGCACGCGAGCCCGCTGCACGCCAGCTACCGCGCGAGCTGGGCGGACCTCCAGCCCGTGAAGGCGAAGACCACGCTCGCGAGCGCGATCCAGATCGGTAACCCGGTCAGCTTCAAGAAGGCGGTGCGCGCGCTCAAGGCGTTCGACGGCGTGGTCGAGGCCGCGACCGAGGCCGAGCTCGCCGACGCCTCGGGCCACTGCGATCGCGACGGCCTGTTCACCTGTCCGCACACCGGCGTCGCACTCGCGGCCCTGACCAAGCTCGCCGCCCGGGGCGAGGTCACGCGCGACCACAAGGTGGTCGTGGTCTCGACCGCGAGCGGCCTCAAGTTCGCCGACTTCAAGGTCGGCTACCACGAGGCGAAGCTGGCCGACGTCCCATCCCCGCGATACCGCAACGTTCCGGTCGAGCTGCCGGAGAGCTACGACGCGGTCCGGGACGCCCTCGATCGTGGCCTCGCAAGCTCGGCCAAATAGCGGCCTGCAGGCTCGACCAAATAGCGGCCTCGACGCCTGGCGGTAGCGCGGCGTAGACTCTGGGCATGAGTCGTTTGCTGGCAGAGTCGGCTCGTACCCGCTGCGGCCTGTTCCTCGCGACCGCGGTCACCGCCGGTACCGCGATCCTCGCCATCGCGAGCTCGGCGCCGGCGCCGAGCTCCGAGGAGCCGCGCGGGCCCGTCCACAAGATGCGCGGCTGCGGGACCAGGGCGCGCGCCGCCCAGGCCGCGCCGCCGGTCCAGGCCGAGGATCCGTACGTCGCGACGCTGCGCTCGGCGCGGCCGGCGCTCGAGGCCTGCATGCAGGGCGCCGATGGCGTCCAGGTGCGCCTCGCGCTCGACCTCAGCGCGGCCGGCGTGGTCGAGAACGTCGAGGTCCGCACGATGGCCGACGACGTGGCCAAGATCGACATGCGCATCGTCAAGTGCGTGCAATCCGCGGTCTCGGGCCTCGCGTTCCCGACCGCCGACGCACCCAAGCGCATCTCGACGTTCCTCCGGCCCTGATCGGACCCTGACGATTCTCGGGAGGAAATCGCCCGGCCGCGGGTGATACGCGGTCGAGATGCCGGCGACACCACGCACCGCCCGTGCTGCCGCCGGCGTGGACGACGAGCTGACGCTCCGGCGAGCGCAGAAGGGCGACGAGCGCGCGTGGCGGGACCTGATCGCCCGGTTCGAGCGGCCCGTCCACGCGCTGATCTGGCGCCTGCTCGCCGGCCGCGCGCAGCACCGCGCCGAGGACCTCACGCAGGAGACGTTCGTCCGCGTGCTGCGCGCGCTCCCCAGCTTCGACCCGGCGGGGAAGGCGCGCCTGTCGAGCTGGATCCTCACGATCGCGACGCGGCTCGCGCTCAACGAGCTGCGCCGGCCCGACCACCGCACGCTCGCGGCGGAGCCGCCGGGGCACGACCGCGCCGATGCGCCGCTCGAGCGCCAGCGGCTGGGCGCCGCGATCGCGCGCGCGGTGGCCGCGCTACCCGAGGGCCAGCGCGCGGTGCTCGTGCTGCGCGAGTACCACGGGCTCGACTACGAGGAGATCGCGGCGGCGCTGGAGCTCGATGTCGGCACCGTCAGCTCGCGGCTGACGCGCGCCCGCGCGGCGCTGCGCGCGGCGCTGGAGGGACTCGATGTCTGACGATGACGACCTGCGGACGACCTACGACCTCGAGGCCTGGGCGCCGCCCGCGCCGAGCGGGAGCCTCGCCGACGCCGTGATCGCCCGCCTGCGCCAGCCGCCGGCGGTCGTCGCGATCGAGCCCGAGGACGCGCCGACGCGGAGGCGCAGGTGGCACCTCGCCGGAGGCCTCGCCGGCGCACTCGCCGCGGCGGTGGTCGCGGTCGTCGTCGTCGGCTCGCTGAAGCGCGCGCCGGGTGTGGGCAGCGGCACGATCATCGCGGACACGGCGCGCAGCGTCGAGCTCGGCGAGTCGCGCGTGCAGCTCGATCCGGGCGCGGAGCTGGCGTGGGAGCGCGCCGGCGACCGCGTGCGTGCGGTGCTGCGCCGGGGCTCCGCGACGTTCTCGGTCGCCGGCGAGGACACGTTCGAGATCGATGGCGCCGCGCTGGCGTCGGTGACCGCGTCGGGCGCGAGCCTGCGCATGGAGGCGAAGATGAACCTGTCGGATGCGCGCGTGATCGGTGCGAGTGCGGTGACCGCGGCGGCGGTCGCGATGCTGACGATCGTGGTCTACGAGGGCAGTGCGCGAGCGACCCACGGCGGCCAGACGGTGACCATCGAGGCGGGCGGCACGCTCGACGTGCGCGCGCCGGGGCCGCCGCGACCGCCGTCACCCACCGAGGTCGCCGTCGGAGCCGGCCTCGACGTCCAGGCCCAGCTCGACGAGTAGGACCGCGAGATCGAGCGGCTGCGGAAGGCACTCTCGGACACGGAGCGCCTCGCGGCCGGCGACGCCTCCCAGAGCCGCCCGGCGCAGAAGCAGCCACGGCCACCGCCGCCGGTCTGCGATGTCGAGGCGCTCGCCGAGAAGGGCGACGACATGGCGGCGAACGGGATGTGGGCCGCGGCGCTCGCCTCGTGGGAGGCTGCGATGCGCTGCAAGCCGAGCGCGATGCTGGTGAAGAAGGCGGCGATCGCCGCGTGCAACAGCAGGAACGCGGCGAAGGCGAACGCGTACATCCCGAAGCTCGACAAGACCAGCGCGACCAGCGTGCTGCAGATCTGCATCCGCAACGGCACGCCGATCAAGGTCGCCGCCTCGAACTGCGACGCGGCCGCCGCCGAGGCGGAGGGCGAGATCGCGTTGAAGGACGGCCAGGACGCGCTCGCGCTCGGCAAGTTCGAGCTGGCGCTGTCGTGCGGCGCGGGGGCGACCGCCGAGCGGCTGGCGGCCATGGCGGCCTGTCGGATCGGTGACGCGGCGCGTGCGCGACGTCACGTCGCGCGGCTCTCGCCGCAGGCGTCCACCGGGATCACGCAGATCTGTATCCGCAACGGCATCGATCTCTCCGACGTCAAGGCGACGGGCGAGCTCCGGGTGACGTCGAAGCCACCGGCGCGGGTGTTCGTCGACGGCAAGGAGTACGGGCAAACGCCGATGTCGATGCAGATCGTGCCCGGCAAGCACAAGGTCACGTTCCAGGTCGGGGACGCGAAGTACACGTTCCCGGTCGTCATCGAGGCCGGCAAGACGGTCTCGATGGTGAAGTCTCTCGAGTAGCGCGCGACGAGCCGTGATATGCAGCGGCCATGAGGATGAGGAGAGTCCTTGCGTCCCTGCTCGTGGTCTGCGCGTGTGGTGATGACGGCCCGGCGCCGCCCGATAGCGGGGTGACGACGGAGCGCTGCATCTACGAGCCGCTGCAGCCGACGGCGAACGCGGGCGGCACGGTGACCGCGGGGCCGCTCATGGCCGGCGCCGCGGAGCGGATCCTCGACATCCCCGTCGGGACCGCGCTCGGCGGGTACACCGGCCGCGCCGGGTTCCTCAGCTCGGCGGGCAGCGTCGACGCGCGCAAGGTCGCGACGTCGGGCACGTTCAATCCGTCGATCGGCGTCGAGGCCGCGCCGCGCGCGAAGGCGCTCGCGCTGACCGCGGGCGGCGAGACGGTCGTGATCGTGAAGCTCGACGCGATCTTCGCCTACGAGGGCATGCTGTTCGATCTCGAGCAGCGCCTGGG
Source organism: Myxococcales bacterium (assembly GCA_016794545.1). Lineage (GTDB taxonomy): Bacteria > Myxococcota_A > Polyangia > Haliangiales > Haliangiaceae > JABFXX01. Next base: position 633 of record JAEUJX010000562.1, on the reverse strand, counting down.
ACCGCAGTACAGCGGCAAGGTGATGATCGCGACCTCCCACTCGCACTCGGCGTGGGCGCAGTTCACGGCGCACGCTCCGCTCAAGCTCGGCGCGGGACAGCTGCGCGACGTCGTGTACCAGCGGTTCCTCGACGCGTGCGAGGCCGCCGCCAAGGACGCGCTCGCGGCGCGCGTGCCGGCGAAGCTGGGCATCTTCTCGACGAAGACGTTCGATCCGATGAACCTGATCAACCGCGACCGCCGCGGCGAGAACGACATGCTGCCGGGTGGCAACCGCAAGGACGACCACATGACGCTGATCCGCGTCGACGCGGCGGCGGGCGCGCCGATCGCGATCGTGCCGGTGTTCGGCGGTCACCCGGTGCTGAACGACCAGGACAACCCGTTCGCGTCCACCGACTCGGTGGGCGGCCTCGAGCGCGTGCTCTCCGAGCAGTTCGATGCGCGCGTCGTCGTGATGCAGCTGCAGAGCGCGGGCGCCGACGTGTCGGCGGCGGGCCACGGCGGGATCGACTGCAACGTCCACCCCGGCGATCCGGACGATCCGTGCTTCAGCTGGACCTCCGAGGAGGGCCACGGCCGCGCCGCGCTGGCCGAGCTGATGGCGGCCTGGACCACCGCGGGCGCGGCGAT
>JAEUJX010000062.1 GCA_016794545.1 Myxococcales bacterium | reverse complement strand
CTCATGGGGGTGGTGGCATCGGTGACGCGCCGCATCCCGCGCACGCTGTTCCTCGTCGACATCATGATCGACTTCGTGCGGCGCGATCCGCGCGCCTCGCTCGCGGTGCTCGACGGCCTGATCTTCGGCCGCGTGGCCCCGCCGATCGACGAGCGGCGCGCCATCGCGCAGCCCACGCTGGTGATCGGCCACCCCTCGGATCCGATCCACCCGTTCAGCGACGCCGATCGGATCGCGCGCGAATTGCCCGACGCGCAACTGGTGCGCGCGCACTCGATCCTCGAGTGGCGCACGCGCCCGGAGCGGCTCACCAGCGCGCTCGTCGCGTTTCTCGACCGCGTGTGGCTGACGCAGGCCGAATCGCAGCGCGCCGGCGCCTGAATCGGTCCGCCCGCCTGGCACATCCGGTGCAGCCTCCTCGGCGAGGGCACCATGACCACCCACGCGCAATCGCTCGTCGAGATCGCCGAAGATCGGTTTCACACGTACGCCGCGCGGCCGCTGTTCGGCGAACGCTCGGGCGGCACCTGGGCGTGGACCAGCTACGCCGAGGTCGGCGCGATGGTCGACGAGCTGCGCGGCGGCCTCGCGAGCCTCGGGGTTCGCGCTGGCGACCGCGTCGCGATCGTGTCGCGCAACAGCATCGCGTGGGCGGTCTCCGCCTACGCGACGTACGGTCTCGGCGCGACGTTCGTGCCGATGTACGAGGCCCAGCGGCCCGACGACTGGGAGTTCATCCTGCAGGACTGTGCCGCGGCCGTGGCGATCGCTCGCACGCCGGAGATCGCCGCCGCGATCGACGCCATGCGCCCGCGGCTGCCGGCGCTTCGCCACGTGATCGTCGTCGAGGGGGCCAGCGAGGACCCGCGCTCGTTCGCGTCGATCCGCGCGCGCGGGCGGCAGGCGCCGGTGGCGATGGTCGCGCCGGAGCCGGAGGACGTCGCCGGGTTCGTGTACACGTCGGGCACGACGGGCAAGCCGAAGGGCGTCATGCTCACGCACGGCAACCTGGCGTCGAACGTGGCCGCGTCGACGAGCGCGTTCCCGATCACGCCCGACGACCGGACCCTGTCGTTCTTGCCCTGGGCCCACGTCTACGGGCAGACGGTCGAGCTGCACATCCTGATCGCGGCGGGCGCCTCGACCGCGCTCAACGACGACGTGACGCGACTGCTCGAGGATCTGCGCGAGGTCAAACCGACGATCCTCGTCGCGGTCCCGCGCATCTTCAATCGCATCCACGCGGCGGTCCGCGCCCAGATCGACGCGAAGCCCCGGATCATCCGCGCCGTGTTCGCGGCCGGGCTCGCGGCGGCGGTCCTCGCGCACCGCGGCGTCGCGCTCCGCATCGGGCAGCGCGTGATGCGGTGGCTCGCCGAGCACCTGATCTTTCGCAAGGTCCGCGGCCGGTTCGGCGGCCGCCTGAAGTACGTGATCAGCGGCAGCGCGACGCTGTCCACCGAGGTCGGTCAGTTCGTCGACGGGCTCGGGCTCGAGGTCTACGAGGGCTACGGCCTGACCGAGACCTCTCCGATCGTCACGATGAACCGGCCCGGTGCGCGCAAGCTCGGCAGCGTCGGTCGCGTGTTGCCGGGCGTCACCGTCCGGATCGATGAAAGCACGGGCGATGCTCCGGGGACCGGGGAGATCGTCGTCTACGGGCCGAACGTGATGAAGGGCTACTTCGCCCGCCCCGAGGAGAACGCGCGCGCGTTCACGGCCGATGGCGGCTTGCGCACCGGTGACCTCGGCCGCTTCGACGGCGACGGCTACCTGTTCGTCACCGGCCGGATCAAGGAGCAGTACAAGCTCGAGAACGGCAAGTACGTCATGCCGACGCCGCTCGAGGAGCAGCTCGCACTGTCGCCGTACATCGCGAACGTCATGCTGCACGGTCAGGACCGGCCGTACAACGTCGCGCTGGTCGTCCTCGATCGCGAGCGCGTCGCCGCCTGGGCGAGCGAGCACGGGCTCCCGGCGGACGCGGATCTCGCGCAGCTCGCCGAGGTCCGGGCGCTGATCGATGCCGAGCTCCAGCACCGGTCCGCGGCGTTTCGCAGCTACGAGAAGCCGCGCGGGTTCGTGCTCACGGCCGAGCCGCTCACCATCGAGAACGGCATGCTCACGCCGACCCTCAAGCTCAAGCGGCGCAACGTGCTGGCGCGTCATGGCGCCACACTCGAGGCGCTTTATGTCGGAACCCTTCCACCGCGGACCGGCTCTCAGGTACCAAAGGAGAGCCGTCATGTGCAGAGCGATCACCTGTAAGAAGTGCAAGCGTCCGAGCTGGGCCGGCTGTGGTGCCCACGTCGAGATGGTCCTGGCTCACGTCCCGCCGGCCGACCGCTGTCAGTGCCGCGCCGAGGCGGGCACGGGGGGCGGGCTCGGAGGGTTCTTCCGCTCGCTGTTCGGCCGCTGAGGTCAGCCGAGCCGGTCGAGCGCGCGCGACAGCTTCTCGCGCACCTGCTCGGCGACGGGGCGCAGCGCCGGATCGGCGGCGGCGAACGTCTCGAGCGGGTCGACCGCGGTCACGACGGTCCGTGCGCCGTCCTCGTAGATCGTGACGTTGCACGGCATCATGATGCCGGCTGCGAGATCCGCGGACAGCGCCTGGTGCGCGAGGCTCGGGTTGCACGCGCCGAGGATCTGGTAGCGGCGCCACTCGACCCCGAGCTTGGCGCGCAGCGTCGCCTGCACGTCGACCTGGGTGAGGATGCCGAAACCTTCCGAGGCGAGCGCGTCGGTCAGCCGGGCGAGGGTGGCGTCGTAATCGAGCGGGACTGTCTTGGTGATGCCGTGGCTCATACAGGTGAGAGCCAGGGCTGCAAGAAACGATTCAGCGCGCGAGCGCGTCGACGATCGCGCGGCGAACGGCGAACCGCACGGAATCCGGAACCGCCTCGCCGGGGATGCTCTTGCACATCGAGACCGTGCGCTTCAGCGCGTCGCACGCCCCCGTGCAGCGCGGGCACCCGGCGAGGTGCTCCTCGATCCTCACGCACGCCGCCTGGTCGATCTCGGAGGCGGCGTACGCCGTCAGCTCCTGGGCGAGCTCGGGGCACGGCTCCGGATCGCCGGCGACGACGCTCGCGAGCCGCGTGCGCAGCGCCATCCGCGCCCGGTGCAGGCGGCTCTTGAGCGCCCCCACCTCGATGCCGACGACGTCCGCGGCCTCCTGCGCGCTCAGCCCCTCGACGTCGCGCAGCACGAGGACCTCGCGCTGCTCCGGCGGCAGCTCGCGGATCGCCGCCGCGAGCGCCTCGCCGATCTGCCGCGCGTACACCTGGAGGTCGGGCGCGTCCGCCTGATCGGGCAGCTCGGTGGCGAGCTCCACCGTGGGCCGCGCACCGCGCCGCTCCTTGATGCAGAAGCTGCGCGCGATCTGGTAGAGCCAGGTCGACAGCGACGCCTCGCCCCGGAAGCCCGCCAGGTTGCGGAACGCGGCGAGCAGCGTCTCCTGGAGCACCTCGCGCGCGGCCTCCTCGTCGCCGCACATGCGCAGCCCGAACCGGTAGATGCGCTG
>JAEUJX010000471.1 GCA_016794545.1 Myxococcales bacterium | reverse complement strand
GCCGTACTGCTGCACGCGCTGCCACCTCGCGCAGCTCCAGCCGATCGACGTCGCGGACATCGACGAGCTGCACGAGGCGCCGCTGTGCACCTGCGATCACTGCGGTGGTGAGCTCGCGTTCGATGGCCCGCCCGACTACTTCGACTTCCTCGACACCCCGAGCCCGGAGCTGGCGCGCGGCTCGCGCGCGGCGATCATCGAGGGCGACTAAGCCGCGATCAGGGCAGCACGCTGGCGAGCGCGGTGCGGAACCCGACGACGCGCGTCTTCGCGTCGATGCTCCACGCCGCCAGGCCCTCCGGCAGCTGCTCGGCCGCATAGGCCGGGGCCTGGAGGATGCGGATCGGCCGCTTGCCGGCCTCCCTGCGGCTCTTGTTCTCGGTGTCGATCCACTCGAGGATCTGCGGCAGCGAGGTCACGGTCGCCTTCTTGATGTCGTGCACGAGCAGGACGTTGCGGCGCGAGCTGCGCGCGAGGCTGCCGGTCACGTAGCTCGTCGTCTTCTGCGCGTCGTTGTGCTTCCACTCCTGCGGATCGAGATCCCAGTGGAAGTGCTGGAGGCCGCGCGCGGCGAGCAGCTTCTCGAGCCGGTCGCAGCGCACCCCGTACGGGGCGCGGAACCAGGCGAGCTTGACCTTCGCGACCGCCTCGATCGCCGCGATCCCGTCATCGATGTCGGCGGCGGCCGCCTCCTCGGACTTCAGGCGGCACAGATCGTGGTGCTTCATCGTGTGGCTCGCGAGCACGTGACCCTCGTCGAGGATCCGCTTCACGATCGCGGGCACCTTCTTGTTCTCGCTGCCGGCCATCTCCCCGACCATGAAGAACACCGCGTGGATCCCGTGCTTCTTCAGCTCGTCGAGCACCTTCGGGGTGGTGGTCGGGTTCGGGCCGTCGTCGAACGTGAACAGGATCTCCGGGTCGCCCGACGCCGACTCACCCGCGGCCGGGGTCGGCCAGCCCTTCGCGGCGGCGGAACCGGCGACCAGGACCAGGATGGCGAGGGACAGGAGGCGGGACACGATACGGGAGTAACACGCGGCGCGCCGCCGTCATTCTTTCTGATACGACAGGCCCATGGCCGGCCCCATCGACCCCGCCGTGCGCTCGATCCGGATCGCCGCGACCCTGAACGATCGGTTCCGCACCATCATGAACACCCCGGTCACGCAGACCGGCGGGATGGCCCAGCTCGAGCTCTCGATCGGCGAGGCCCAGCAGATCTATCCCGAGATCTGGACCCACCTCGACGAGGCGCGCGCCACGCTCGCCGGCCGCGGCGTCGACACCACCCGGTACGACTCCGTCCGCGCGCTCGAGCCCAGGGGCTCCCTCGGCGTGTCGCGCGTCGAGCTGACCGGGGTGTCGACCTCCCTCACCACCGCCGCGCTCGGCATCGCCGACGAGCAGGTCAAGAGCGCGCAGTTCAACCTCGACGGCCACCGCCGCGCGAACCTCGCGATCGAGGCGCTGCAGTCGGCGATGCCCGAGGTCGACTGGAAGGGCCTCGAGCGCGCCGAGGCCGCCGACGCCGCGAAGGCGGCCGCGTCGCTGTCGCCGCTCGGCGGCTCGTCGACCATGAAGTGGCTCGCCGTCGGCGCCGGCGCCCTCATCGTGGTCTACGCGTTCTGGTACCTGGTCGTCCGCCAGCCTCCGCGGGACCACACGGCGGAGCGCAAGGCGAACATCGTGAAGCTGCGGGCGAAGCTCGATGCCGGACCGTGTGACAAGTCCACGCTCGACTACCTGACGAGCGAGGAGTACTGGGACACCGGCAGCCGCGACCAGACGGCGACCGTCGCCGAGTACCGCGCCAAGTGCGAGGCGCAGCTCGAGGCGGCGCCCTGCGACCGTGCGAAGCAGACGCAGCTGCGTGCCATCGCCGGTAGGGAGGCCGCCGCGCGGTTCCGCGAGAAGTGCAAGGCGACCGGGGCTACAGTGGCGCCATGACCGAACCGCTGCATCCGCGCGAGCCGGCTCGCGTGCCGCTCGCGAACCAGCCGACGCGCGGCCACTGGCTGCGCTACGGCGACGCGCTCGGCACCCGGATCTGGCTCAAGCGCGACGATCACACGGGCAGCGAGCTCATGGGCAACAAGGTCCGCAAGCTCGAGTACCTGATGGCCGAGGCGCTCGCGCAGGAGGCCACGCACGTCCTGACCTGCGGCGGCGAGCAATCGAACCACGCGCGCGCGACCGCGTTCGCCGCCGCGCAGCTCGGCATGAAGTCGGTGCTGATCCTCCGCACCGACGATCCGGCGAAGCCGCCCGCGCCGACCGGCAACATCCTCCTCGACCGCCTCGTCGGTGCGCAGCTCGTGTGGATCACGCGCGGGGCGTGGCGCGATCGCAACGCGCTCCTCGCCGAGCACGCCGAGCGGCTGCGCGCCGAGGGTCACCGCCCGTACATCGTCCCGGAGGGCGGCTCGAACGCGCTCGGCTCGTGGGGCTACCTGCGCGCGATGCGCGAGCTCGTCGACGATCTCGCCACGATCGCGCGCCCCGACGCGCCCGTCACGGTGGTCTACGCGTGCGGCTCCGGCGGCACCGGAGCGGGCCTCGTGCTCGCCGCGAAGCTGTGGAAGCTCCACGAGCGCGGCATCCGGGTCGCCGGCGTCAACGTGTGCGACGACCGCGCGTACTTCACGGCGGCGATCACGAAGATCTGCGCCGACGCGGACGCGCGCTGGGACCTCGGCGCGAACATCACCGCCGACGACATCGACATCGTCGATGGCCACGTCGGCCTCGGCTACGCGCGCTCGCGCCCCGAGGAGCTCGCGACGATCCGCGACGTCGCGCGCACCGACGGCGTCGTGTTCGACCCGGTCTACACCGGCAAGGCGTTCCACGGCGTCGTCACCGAGCTGAAGCAGGATCCGCAGCGCTTCGGCGCCACCGTCGCGTTCATCCACACGGGCGGCCTCTACGGCCTGTTCGCCTCCCCCGACACCATCGCGCAGGTGCTGTGATGAAGAAGCTCGCCGCCGCCCTCGTCTCCCTCGCACTCGCCTCGTCGCTCGCCCACGCGAAGCCGCGCTCGCTCCGCACGGCGTACGCGCTCTCCGGCATCGGCACCGGCACCTCGACGCTGCTCATCACCGGTGCGTTCCTCCTGCCCCCGCGCGCCGGCGACATCTACTTCCCGATGCTGTGGGCCGGCGTCGGCAGCGCGGTCGTCACGCCGTCGCTCGGCAACTTCTACGCCGGCAGCTGGCTGAACGTCGGCATGGGCATCCGCGTCGCGGCCGGCGGGCTCGCGACGTACGTCGCCGCGACGCAGACGCAGACCCACCAGTGCAACGACTCGTCCGTGCCGAAGGACTGCACGGAGCTCACGAACACCGGCATCACGCTGATGGGCGTCTCCGCCCTCGTGTTCATCGCGGGCGCCGCGTACGACTTCAAGACGCTCGAGGACGACGTGCGCGCGTACAACGCGAAGCACGCGTTCACGTGGGCTCCGACGCTCACGCCGTCGCCTTCGGGTCCCGGCGCGTTGCTCGGCATCGCGGGCGAGTTTTGAGCGCCTACCGCGACCGCCCGCTCGATTGCCCGCGCTGCCGGATCGGACTGTCTCGCCGCGGCCGCCGCGAGGTGTGGTCGTGCTCGCGCTGCAACGGCATGTTCGTCGCGGTCGGGGACCTGGTCGACGAGCTGCTCGTGATCGCGCCCGATCTCATGCCGCGATCGTCGGGTCGCACGCTGAAGACGCTCGCCCGCCGGACGGCCTTGCCGCTGCTGGCCTGCCCGCGGTGTGCGGCGCCGATGGAGCCCGTGTTCGTCGGCGGTATCGACGCTGACCGCTGCTACCACGACGACCACGTGTGGTTCGACGCGTCGGAGCACGCCGTCGTGCTCGACCGCGCCCGCGAGCAGTACGCGGCACGCAACCCGACGCTGTTCGCACGCCTGTGGAACGCGTTGCTCGGTTAGCGCGGCCGCGGCGTGTCCTGGTCACCACGGCAACGGGGGCGCCGGCGGCGTGCCAGGCTGACACTCCGATCGAGCGTGCCAGCGTGAAGGCCGCGAGATCGCGAGGGGTGGCGAGGCACGGCCTTCGCACCTCGGACCGCCATGCGGTCTGGCGCCATCGTGATCGCGATCGCATCGTTCGCGGTCGGCGGCGGCGCTGCACACGTCCCCCCACCCGCGAGCACGCCGGCCCCGCGCTCCGCCGCGATCGCGCTCGCGCCGCCCGCGCGCCGCGCCGTGCCGCGCGCACCCGCGACGGCGGCGGCGCCGCGGTCGGCGCTCGAGGTCCGCGTCCCCGCCGGGGGGCGCCCCGCGGCGGCGGCCGAGGTCCGGATCGCCGACGGCAGCGAGCTCGCGCCGGCGGTGGTCGAGACCGATGTCGACGGCATCGCCCGGTTCCCCGACGTCGGGCCGGGCCCGTACGAGATCTGGGCCGCGAGCAAGCAGCTCGCGTCGCCGCTGGCGCGGATCGCGGAGAGCAGCGCGGAGCGCGTCGAGCTCGCGCTCGAGCCGGCGAGCGCGGTGACCGGCGAGCTGGTCGCCGATGGCGGCGCGCGCGCGAGCGGTGTCGTGCAGCTCGTCCCGCTCGATGTCGATCACGCGATCCGCACCGCGACCGTCGACGCCCGCGGCCGCTTCGCGTTCGACGGCATCCCGCACGGACGCTGGCGCATCGACGCGACGAGCCCGGGCCTCCTGCAGACGACAGCGCGCGTGATCGTCGTCGACGAGCCCGAGCACTCCGCGATCGTTCGCCTCGAACGCGCGGCCTCGCTCGGCGGCACGGTCGTCGACCAGCGCGGCGAGCCGGTCGCGGCCGCGACGATCGTGGTGCGTCGCCAGGGATCGCGCGGTGCGCGCGCCGCAGCGCCGGCGTTCGGCGCGATGCGCTGGGTGTATCCGTTCGCGGGGCGCCGCCAGCTTCCGACCAACGACGGCGCGCGGTTCGGTGCGGTGCGCCCGGGCACGCGACCGGCGGAGTGTGGAGATGGCCACTGCGGCATCGATCTGGTCGCGGCGAAAGGGACCACCGTGCACGCGACCGGGGACGGCGAGGTGATCGTCGCGAGAGCGACGCTCGGAACGGAGGCCGGCCGGTTCGTCGCGATCGATCACGGCGGCGGCCTGGTCACGATGTACATGCACCTCGATCAGCTGCGCGACGGCCTCGAGGTCGGAGAGAAGATCCGCGCAGGGACGCCGGTCGGCACCGTCGGGTCGACCGGCTTCGATCCGACGAAGTCCGGTCCCCACCTCCACTTCGCGATCACGCACCACCGAGGCGGACGGACCTGGTACCTCGACCCGGAGGTGATGCTCCGGCGCGCCGTGGTGCTCGCGACTCCGCGCACGCTCGATCTCGCGGGCGAGGCGTTCGCGCACGCGTCGCGCGAGCACGCCGAGATCCCGGTCGCCGAGACGATCACCACCGATGCGAGTGGCCGGTTCCGCGTCGGCGATCTCGAGCCCGGCGCGTACCTCGCCGTCGCGTTCGCGGCCGACCTCGCGCCCGGTGCGAGCGAGCCCATCACCGTGCTGAGCGGCCAGGACCGCGATGGCGTGGTCGTCATGCTGCAGCCGGGAGCGGTCGTCCGCGGCACGGTCTCGACGCGCAACGGCCCGCTCCCCGGCGCCACGATCATCGCGAGCACCGGCCTCGGCGAGAGCTCGAGCAAGGTCGCGACCACGTCGTCGAACGCACGGGGCGAGTTCACGCTCCGCGCGCTCGCGGGGACGGTGACGCTCACGGTGTCCGCACCGAAGGTCGGCGAGGCGACACGCACGATCGACCTGACGGGCGTCGAGGCGAGCCGCGCCGACTTCACGCTGGTCGTCGAGGATGCGGTGCTGCGCGGCGTCGTGCGGTCGCCCGCGGGCCCGGTCGCCCGCGCGACCGTGCGCGTCGTCGAGGGCGCGTCCCAGCGCTCGGTGGTCACCGATGCCGTGGGCCAGTTCACGATGCCGGTCGCCGCCGGCCGCTACACGCTCGAGGTCGCGTCGGCGGAGTTCCCGAGCCGGCGAGCCACGCTCGACAGCGATCGGTTCGGTGAGATCCGGCTCGAGCAGGGCGGTGGTGCTCGCGTACGCATCGGCAGCGCGCACGACGGCGGTCCCCTCGCCGGCATCCGGGTCGACGCGCGCGGTCCCGGCGGCGCGACGGCCACGCGAACCACCGATGCGCGCGGCATCGTCGAGCTCGGCGGCCTCGCGCCGGGCACGTGGAGTCTCGCGGTCTCCGCGAAGGACTTCGCGCCCGTCACGCGCTCGGTCGCGGTCCGTGCGAGCCGCGTCCCCGAGGATCTGCGAATCGATCTCGCGAGGGCCGCGACGCTCGCCGGCGTGGTGCGTGACTCGCGCGGCGCGCGCGTCCCCGGTGCGCGCGTGTCGGCGGGCGGTGCACAGACGCAGACCGACGCCGACGGCAACTTCCGGCTCACGGGCGTCGCGATCGGCGCGGTCGAGCTCGAGGCGACGCGCGGCGACCAGGTGGGGTCCGTGCCGCTCCGGCTCGTCGCCGGCGACGAGCGCGTGACGCTGACCGTCGAGCTCTCGGACTGACGGTCAGTTGACCGTCTGCGCGAGCAGCGGTGACAGGATCGACTCGAGCCGCTCGACGTGCAGCGGTCCGACGTGGCTGAACACCTGCTTGCCGCCGCGGTCGAACACGTAGGTCGTCGGCAGGGCGTCGGGATAGTTGTACGAGACCAGGATGTCGCTGTTGGCGCGGATGACCGGGTAGGCCATGTCGTAGTCCGACTGGAAGTTGAGGAGCTGGTCCTTGTCGGGCTGATCGGTCATCACGCCGAGCATGACGAGGCCCTTGTCCTTGTACTTCGTGTACGCCTTGGAGAAGTCCGGGATCTCCTTCTGGCAGGGCTTGCACCACGTCGCCCAGAAGTTCACGACGACCACCTTGCCGGCGAGATCCGCGGCCGTGTAGGCCTTGCCCATGGTGTCGGTGTACGTGACGTCGGGCAGGCAGTCGCGCTGACCCTTCGTGCACGCCGAGGCGCTCTTGCTGCCGACCGAGATCGGCTTGGATGGATCGGACGACAGGTGGACGAACAGGAAGATGATGACGCCGACCGAGCCGGCGAGGAGGAGTCCGATCAGGGCCTTGGTGCTGGTGGTGACGCTCATCGAAACCTCAGTAACGAGTGCTCCAGATCATCCGGCGGAACGAAGCCGAGGAGCTCGAGACAAGTGGCGGTCACGTTCGCGATTCCGGCGTGCTTGCAGCGTTCGGGGTCGATCTCGTACCGGTCGCCCCGGAGCGGATCGTCGATCAAGAATGGCACGGGGTTCAACGTGTGGCTTGTCTTTACCACGGGTTGGCCGGTCCTCTTGTCGCGCTGGACCTTGCCCGCCTTGTCGCGCTGGAACATCTCGTCCGCGTTGCCGTGGTCCGCGGTAACTACCAGGATTCCTTCGAGCTCGCGCACCGCGGCCTGCAGCCGCGCGAGCTGGAGATCGACGGCCTCGACGGCGAGCACCGTCGCGTCGAACGCCCCGGTGTGGCCGACCATGTCGCCGTTCGCGTAGTTCACGCGCGCGAACCGGTGCGTGCCCGTCCGGAGCTCCTTGATGAGGCGGTCCGTGATCTCCGCTGCCTTCATCCACGGCCTCTCGTTGAACGGCACGTTGTCGGAGGCGATCTCGACGTAGGTCTCGGTGCCGTCGTCGAACTTGCCGCTGCGGTTGCCGTTCCAGAAGTACGTCACGTGCCCGTACTTCTGCGTCTCGCTGATCGCGAGCTGTGACACGTGCGCCGCGGCGAGGATCTCGCCCATCGGCCGCTCGATCGCCGGCGGCGTGACGAGGTAGCGCTTCGGGATGTGGAGGTCGCCGTCGTACTCCATCATCCCGGCGTAGACGACGTCGGGCGTGCGCACGCGGTCGAACCGGTCGAACGTCACGTCGTCGAACGCGCGCGAGATCTCGATCGCGCGGTCGCCGCGGAAGTTGAAGAACACCACCGCGTCGCCATCGACGATCGGCGTGGCCGGCGCGACCGTGAACGGCGGCAGGTCCTGATCGATCACGCCCGGCTTCTCGGCGCGGAGCGCGGTGACGGCCTCGGTCGCCGAGCCGAACACGCGCTGGTCCGCGAGCACGTGCGTGTGCCAGCCGCGCTCGACCATCGCCCAGTCCGCCTCGTACCGGTCCATCGTGATCACCATGCGGCCGCCGCCCGACACGATCCGGGCATCGACGCCGGAGGTGCGCAGGCCCGCGAGATACCGCTCGGTGCGGTCCACATATTCCAGCGCGCTGGTCGGGGGCACGTCGCGCCCGTCGAGCAACGCATGCACGTAGAGCTTCTTGCCGCCGGCCTTCGCCGCCGCCGCGAGCAGCGCCTCGAGATGATCGAGGTGGCTGTGGACGTTGCCGTCGCTGAGGAGCCCGATGAAGTGAACCGCGCCGCCGCGCGCGCCCCGCTCGACGATCTGCTTCCACGCCGCGCCTTCGAACAGCGCGCCGGTCGCGATCGCCGCGTTGACCAGCTTCGCGCCCTGCGCGTAGACCTTCCCCGCGCCGAGGGCGTTGTGACCGACCTCGCTGTTGCCCATGTCGTCGTCACTCGGGAGGCCTACCGACTTGCCGTGGGCGCGCAGCTCGCAGCGCACGCCCGGGACCCACAGCCGATCGAGCGTCGGTGTCTGCGCGATGGTGACCGCGTCGGCCTCGTCGCCTGCACCTCGCCCGATTCCGTCCATCACGACGAGGACCACGGGGCCTTTCGGCTGGTGCTTCGAGTGCCTGCGCAGCGGCTGCATCGCTGCGAACTCTAGCTCACTGCGCGCCGGTGCCTACTGGCGTGCGTTGCCGAACTTGTCGGGCGAAAGCTTCACCACGCCGCCCTTGAGATCGAGCGTGGCGGTGTTCGCGCCTTCCTTGATCTCGATCTCGCTCGTGGTCGGATCGCCCGAGCGCTCGTTCCACGCCTGGACCTTGTACTTGCCGGGCGCGAGTGACTTGAACTCGAACTTGCCGTCGGGGCCGGGGATCACGTAGTGCGGCGCGTCGACGACGACCAGGTATGCCGACATCGTGGCGTGCAGGTTGCAGCCGAGGCGGATGATGCCCGGCTTGTCGACCTTCACCTCGCGCGTCGCACCGGACTTGTAGATACCGAGGTCGAACGCCTTCGACTTCGAGAGCGAGAACACGTTGTGATAGATCGGGTCGAAGTTCGGGAACGAGATCGTCGAGCCGACCGGGACGGCCATGACGTGCGGCGCGAACTCTCGGTTGCGCTGCTCGATCACGCGCGTCTTCGGCGTGCGCTTCCTGCCGCCCGCCTTCGGGGACAGCATGACGACGCCGAGGCCGCCGGGCGCCTTCCCGTCGATGTTCAGCGTGCCGGTCAGCGATCCCTTCGCGGGCTTCTGGTCGGGTTCGTCGGTCTCGGAGCCGCCGATCGCGGCCGCCTGCGGGCCCTTGTCCTCGAGTTGCTTCGTCGGGGTCGCCACGACTGCCGGGGCGCCGGCTCGGAAGATGCCGGCGATCGAGGCGAGCGGCTTCGGTCCCGTCGGGAGCTCCGCGCGGCTGAACAGATGCTCGGCGTACGACAGCTGGCCGCGCTTCGCCGCGACGATCGCGGCGTTCAGCAGGTCCTGGACCTCCTTGTTCTTCTGCGCCGCCGCGATCTTCACCGCGGGTGCGAGCTTCGCCTCGGGAACTGGCCTCAGCTTGTCGGCCGCGACGACGATCTGCGGCTTCAGCGGGCCGAGTGCGCCGATCAGCTCGCCCTTCTCCTGGTCCGGCACCTTGAACTTGTCGAGCGCCTTCACGAGGTCCTCGACGAGCGCACCGAACTCCTCGTCGACGAGGTCCATGCCGGCGTGGGTCGTCGTCATGTCCCTGCCGGTGTACTTGCAGGGACCGCCGGTCGCCATGCACACGAAATCGGAGAGCAGCTTCTTCAGGCCTTCGAGGTCGGCATTGAAGAACCGCTGGTTGATCCGTGCGTCACCAGCGATGTTCGCGACGAACTCGGCGACGACGGCCTGGATCGCCGGCAGTCCGCCGAGGCGGTCGTACAGCGACCTGGCCTTCGCGGGAGGCGCCGCCGGCGCGGCCGGGGCCGGATCGCTCGGCGCAGGCGCTGGAGCTGCGGAGTCCGTCGCGGCCGTCTTGGGGGCGGGCTTGGGTCCACCACAGCCAAGCAACAACAAACCAACAAGCACACCCGTGGTCCTCATGGACCGGATCTACGCGCGACCTCGCGCCGGACGCAAGAGAGCCTCGAACGCTCAGGACAGGAGGCCCGGGATCCCGCCGCTCGAGGCCTCGCCGAACGAGCCGATCGAATCGCCCATCGCATTCGCGATCGAGACGAGCAGATCCGCGTGACGGCGATAGCCGAGGTTCAGGAGCCGACCGGTCCGGATGCGTCCGCTGCCGCCACCGGCGAGGATGAACGGCATGTCGTCGTGGCCGTGCGTGTTGCCGTCGCACACCTCGGTGCACGACAGCACGAGCGAGTGATCGAGCATCGTGCCGCCGTCCTCGGGACGCGCCGCGAGCTGCGCGAGCAGATACGCGAGCTGATCCATCCACCACGTCGCCTGGCGCACGAACGCGACATACTCGCGGTGCGAGGCATCGTGCGAGGCGCCGTAGTGCGACGCCTGATGGCTGCGCATGTCGAAGCCCGGGTCGTACATCGGCGTGCCCATGAAGCGAGACATGATCAGCTCGCTCGTGTGGATCGAGGCCTGGATCACGCCGACGCGCGTCAGGCCGCACGCCATCGCCTGCACCATGAGATCGATCTGCGCGCGGAGGATCTGCGGGAACCGCTCGGGAGCGTACAGCGTCGACGACGTGAGGCCCGCCGCGTCGATCGCGGGCGCGCTGCACGAGGCACCGCCGCCGCCCGTGCCCGTCCCCGTGATCCGCTGCTCGACCTCGCGCAGTGCTTCGAGGTGGAGATCGAGCTTCGCCCGCTCGGTGCCCGCGAGCTTGCCGCGCAGATCGTCGAGGTCGCCCTTCGCGCGATCGAGCACCGAGAGGCGCCGCTGCCTCGCCGGATCGCTGCCGCCGCCGGTCGTCGTGCCGGAACCCGCGAACACGCGCGCGAAGGCGGCGACCGGATCGTCATCGGGCGTCGCCGTCACGCCGGGCGCCACGTACGAGATGTGCTTGTCGCCCGACGCGCCGTTCTGGTTCGCCATCGCGCCGAGGTACAGCGAGCGAAACGGCGAGCCCGCACCGATGGTCTGCGCGAGCCGCTGGTCGATCGAGATGCCGTTGCCGCCGTCGACCGCGGTCAGCATCTTCTTGGCACCGCCGGGATGCGAGCCCGCATCGGTCGCGCCCATCGACAGGCCGCGGAAGAACACGCAGCGATCCTTGTAGGGCTGGAGCGCGGCGAGCGGCGCCGGCAGCGTGAACTGCGTGCCGTCTCCGGTCGGGTGCCACGCGCTCGGCTGGCCGTTCGACGACGGGCCGGGCACGCCGTCGGGGTGATACAGGATGATCAGCCGCTTCGCGTTGCCGCCGGCGTGGCCGCGTGCGCGCCGCACGAAGGGCAGGGCGAGCAGGGCGGCGGCGCCGCCCGCGAGGAGGTCGCGTCTCTTCATCGCCGCTCCACGAACGCAGGAGAGAGGACCGACTGCACGATCAGCTCGCGCAGGTCGTGGCCGCTCTCGCTCCACTTCTGCTCGAGCCACAACCGATCGCAGCGCTGCGCGAGCGTCTCGTGCAGTCCGCGCGAGTAGCGCAGGTACTGCCGCGCGAAGCAGCTCGACGCCGCCTTGCTGCCGGCGAGGATCGCGGCGAGCTCGGGCACCGTGCCGTAGCGGGCGCTCGTGTTGGTCCCGAGGCGCTCGACATCGGTGAGGTCTCCGCTCGCGTCGATCGCGGCACCGGCATCGGTGTCTCGCCATCGTCCGACCGGATCGAAGTGCTCGAGGCCGAAGCCGATGCCGTCGATGAACTTGTGGCAGCTCGCGCACTGCGGATTCGCGGTGTGCATCGCGAACCGGTCTCGCGTGGACGCGCCGGGGTCGACGGCGGGCACGCCGCCCGCGAACGGCGGCGGCGGCGGGAGCTCCTCGCACAGGAGGTTGCGCCGGATCAGGAGGCCGCGCCGGATCGGCGAGGTCTGGTCGGAGTGCGCGGTCGTCGCGAGCAGCGACGCGTGACCGAGCAGGCCCGCGCGCCTCCCATCGGTGTACTTCACGCGACCCGTCGCGGAGGTGCCGTAGAACGCGGCGGCCGGCGCGTCGAGCACCGTGTAGTCCGCGAGCAGCAGATCGGCGAACCGATGGCTGCCGTCGAAGGCGACATCGGCCGCGAACCTCCGGGTCTCGGCCGCGAGCGCGCGGCGCACGGCTGCGTCGAACCCCGGATACAGATCGGCGCGCTTGTCGACGGTGAGCACGTCCTGGCCTCCGACCCACTGCAGCACCATCTCGCCGAGCTGCTCGCGCGCCCGCGGATCGGCGAGCAGCGTCCGCGCCCACCTCTCGCGTCCGGCGTCGTCGTCGAGCTCGCCCGCGGTGGCGGCGGCGAGCAGCGCGTCGCTCGGCGACGTGCCGACGAGCGCGTACGAGAGCGCCGTCGCGACCTCGTGAGGAGTGAGCCGGAAGTGATCGCCGGCCGGCACGCCGAGCTCGGAGCGATACAGGAAGTGCGGAGAGACGAGCAGCGCCTGCAGCGCGCCGACGAGATCCGCCGCCGCGAGGTCGCGGTACTGCGTGGCCTCGGCGCCGGTGAGCGGGCGGCGGAACGCGCGCGGCGCGAGCCGATCGATCAGATCGACGCCGCAGCTCGCGGGCTGGCCGGCACACGGCCGCGCGGCGAAGTCGGCGAGAGGCTCGGCCGCGGCGAGGAACGCGTCGACGTGCGAGGTCGTCACCACCGCCGCGTCGGCGTCGGTGTCGAAGGGGAATCCAGCGGGGCGAGCGTCCGCGACGAGCTTCGCCGCCGGATCGTCGCCCCCGGCGCAGTCGAGCGTGAACGTCGAGTTGCTGCCGCCGAACCCGTCGGGCGTCCCCGACGGCGCGCGGGGGTCGGAGACCCACTCGCGCTCGTCGAGGACCAGCTTGTACTGGTGCATCCCCTCGCCGACGGAGAACGTGCCGACCCACAAGCCAGCGGAGTCCTTCGTCAGCGCGAGACCACCCCCTGCGATCGTGCCGGCCCAGCCGTTGAACGAGCCCGCGACGTGCACGCTGTTCAGCTGCCGGCCGCGCGGGTCATAGACGAACGTCTGCGCGCCGCACGCGGACAGCGCGCAGGTGCCCGCGGCGCAGGTGTCGCGGAACGCGCAGTCGGTCGCGCGCGCGCAGCTCATCGCCGGTGCGGCAGCACCGAACAGGTCGCGCACGGTCGCGCGATACTCGCGGCGCGTCAGCAGGCGCAGCCGGCGGGGCCCGGGCGGCACGGCGTCGCAGCGCAGCGCCTGCGTGGTGAGCCCGGTCCGGATGAACGCCGCGATCTCCTCGGCGCACTCGCCGGTGCACTGGCCCGGGTTGTTCGCCGGCATCCGCGCCTCGATCACGCCGCGCAGCTCGCCGTGCGACATCCGCGTGTCGAGCAGCGCCGGCCCGAGCCCGCCCTCGCCGGTCTCGCCGTGGCAGACCTGGCACAGCTTCGCGTACAGCTGCGAGCCCTTGCTCGACAGCGGATCGGGGTCGACGGAGTTATCGCGGTCGTTGCCGCAGCCGACCACGACGAGCGCGCAGATCATCGCCCAGCGCCGCATGGCCGGACGCGCTGCAACCTGCGATCCGCGCGCCGCGCGAGTCCTTGCAAACCCTTGCGGCACCACGCGACCGGCGGCGTTGCCGATCTCAACGCGCCTGCGGGGCAGATCGCGCTACCTCCACCTGTCAGCGTCGGTTACTTCCCGGTGTTCTCGAGCCTCGCGCCGCCCTTGTCGTGGAGCACGCGGACGAGCTCGGTGTTGAACGCCTCGGGGTGCTCGCGGTGCATGAAGTGCCCGCCCGGCACCTGACACACCTCGTACGAAGCGGTGAACCAGTGGCGCGCCTTCTCGTACGCGCGCGGCGTGATCATGTCGTGCTCGCCGGCGAACGCGACGGTGGGCACCGTGATCTTCTGCCGGAGCGACGCCGGCAGCTTCACGCGGATCGCCTTGTAGTAGCCGAGCGCGGCCTCGAGCGACCCGGGCGCCTGGAACGCCTGCTTCACCGCGGCGGTCTCCGCCGGCGGGATGTCCTTCCACGCCGGCGACCAGCGGCGCCACAGCTCGTCGAGCAGCGCGAAGTCGTTCGCGCGCACGCGCTCGGGCGCCTTCGCGCGGCGCAGCGTCGCGAAGTGGCGCAGGTTCCACAGCATGCCGGGCGTCGGCTTGATCGAGCCCGGGTGCGGGATCGCGACCGTGACGAGCAGGCGGACGCGCTCGGGCGCGGTCGCGGCCGCGGCGTACGCGGCGTTCGCGCCCCAGTCGTGGCCGACGACGATCGCGCGGTCCTCGCCGAGCGCCTCGATCAGCGCGACGACGTCCCGGCCGAGCGTGTCGGTGTCGTACGCGCCATCGCTGGGGATCGCTGTCGGGTGATAGCCGCGCGTGAACGGCGCGACCGCACGGAAGCCGGCGGCGGCGGCGGCGCGCATCGCCCCGTCCCAGGTGTGCGCGGTGTCGGGGAAGCCGTGCACGAACAGCACGAGCGGCCCGCTCCCCTGCTCGAGGTACGCGAAGTCGAGGCCGTTCGCGGTCACGCGGGCGGTCACGGTGCGTCCTCCTGTGCACCGTAGGTGACGACCGGTTCGGGCTCGACGTAGCGCCGGATCACGAGGTCGCGCACGCGTCCGATGTCCTGCGCCGTCATGATCCCCGCGGCGCCGCGCCCCGTGTGGTCGGTCGCGTCGGTGCCGCTCGCGAGCAGTGCGGGCGCCGGCGGATACGCGAGCGGCGCCCAGCCCGCGTCGGCGTCCCAGAACCGCAGCGTCGTCGGGCCCGCACCGAACGCGGCGAGCGCCTGCTTGCGCCACTGGTTCGCGACGATCGGCGGCGGGTCCGTCGGGTTGTCGAACGCGAGGATCTCGTTGTCGGTCCTGACGATGTCGCCGTCGTACAGCCCCTGGTCGTTGTTCGCGCACGCCGGGTTCTGAGCGCGCGACGAGCAGTAGTAGTGGGTGGACAGCTCGCTCGCGCCCGTCCCCGACAGCGGGATGACCCGCAGGCACGCACCGGACTGCATGTTGTACTGGTAGCAGCCGGTGTGAAACCACTCGGCCTCGACGAGCACGTCGCGCTCGTCGACCGCGCGGCGGTAGCCCGACTGCGAGTCGTCGCCGGTGTCGTACGCGTAGTAGCCACCCGCGTTCCATGCGAGCGAGTCGTCGTGCCCCGTCGACAGCCACTGGTCCATGCGGCCGTGCACGTACTCGGCGACGCGGCTCGCGCTCGCGTCGTCCCACCACAGATAGACGGCCTTGCCGAGGGCGGACGGCGGCGCCGCCGCGGCGGGGTTCCCGTAGTACAGCTCCGCCTCGCGCCACGCGGTCGCGTCGGGCACGTCGACGGGCAGGGCGAAGCGCACGTCGATCGTCGCGTCGCACTGCGCGACGTGCCGCACGAGCTCCGTCGTGCCGTGCACGATCCGCAGGTCGTCGCACGAGGTGGCGAGATCCGGCAGCTCGCTGCGCGGCAGCACGAGCCGCACCGTGTAGCCGGCGTAGCCCTTGTCGGGGCGTACGGCGCCCGTCGTCACGACGAGCGCGCGCCGGTGCGCGAGCTCGGGATCCCACCACGCCACCATCGGGCGATCGCCGGTCACCGAGCCATCGCTCGGCTCGCCGCCGGAGGCCGCGACGCGAAAGCCGCAGCCGGCGGCGATCACGAGCGCGACAGCGGGTTTCACCCCCGCATTGTACCCGTTACTTCTTCGCGGGCGGCGTCGGGCCGGGCATCAGCGTGGCGTCGCCGCTGCCGGCGCCGCCCTGCTGATCCGCGTCGACGATGCGATAGTTCTTGACCGACTTCTCGTCGAACTCGAACCAGCGCGCGTCGACCGAGGCCTTGAAGTCGGGCGAGTAGAACCGGAAGTGGTTCGTGTTGTCACTCGAGTCGATGATGATCGACTGCGTGACGTGATAGTCGCTGGTCGCGACCACCAGGTAGAGGTTCTTGTACTGCGCCGACGGCTTCTTCGGCGTCAGCTTCAGCACGAGCTCCTCCTTCGTGCCGAACTTGCCGCTCTTGTCGAGCTCCGCGTTGAACTCGGCCTTGAGGTCGCCCTTGCCGTAGAGGAACGACACCGCGACCGGCATGAGATCGTTCTGCAGGTTCTTCTTCACGACCTGCTTGTTGTCGTGCTCGACCATGTAGAGGTACGAGCCGTTCGAGATGAAGCTCTTCTTGACCTGGACGACGTCCTTCTTCTTCTCGCTGTAGTCCCAGCGCATCTTGCCGGGCTTCTGGATCCACAGCTTGCCGTTGGACTCCTTCGTGGTCCCGAACGTCGCGTACGTCACCGTCTGCCGGAACAGCGCCGTGACCTGGTTCACGGACGCGTAGAACTTCTGGACCTTGTCGACGGCCTCCGCCGCGGTCGCGCTCGCCGCCGCCACCGCTCCCGTGGGATTGCTGACCATCACCGCGACGTTCTGCTTTGCAGGCTGAGCGGTCGGGTTGGTCGCGCCGAGGTAGATGCGGGTCAGGATGCCGATGAGGTTCATTGCTTCTGGTTCCTTGGACGCACGGCACCGCCGCTCGATTCACGAAGGCAACTGTGCGGACTTCCTGGGTGGTAGCACGGGCGGCCGTTGGTTACCCTACGGTGGATGAGACCGTTGTGGGTGGCCTCTGCATTCCTCGTGTTCTGCGCCGCGTGCCCGAGCGGCGGTGGCACGCCGACGACCGGGGGCGGCATGCCCTTCGTGCCCGATCCACCGCGCGGCGCGCTCGCCGACGACGACCTGTTCGTTCCGACGTACGGCAAGGGCGACATCCAGAAGGCGCTGATCGCCGAGCGCGGCGCCGAGGCGACCGGCGAGCGCGTGATCGCCGAGCTCGAGGCCAAGCCGCTCGACGCAGCGGGGGAGGACCGCCTGCGGTTCGCGCGCGCCGACCTCGCCGTGCGCCGCCGCTTCATCGCCTCGCTCGAGGCGTGCGAGGCGAGCGGTCGCGTGTGCCCGCCGCGCCTCGACGAGCCCGCGTTCAGCTGGGATCCGGATCCGCCCGGCCCCAAGCAGCCGCCGCCCGTCGATGCGGATCTGCGGTTCGACGTCGCGAGCTGGCAGAAGCTCTCCGCCGAGCTGTTCGGTCGCGCCTGCGCGTGCCGCACGATCTACTGCGTCGACGGCATGACCGCCGCGATCGACGAGCTCGAGTCGCGCCCGATGCCCGCCGTCCAGGGCGACGAGGTCGCGAGCCTCTCGATCACCCGCGCCCGCGAGTGCCTGTACCGCCTGCGCGGCAAGAAGGCGACCCCGGGCCGCCCGCTGCCCGGCATGGAGTGATGGATGCCCTGCAAGTACTGCCGCCAACCGAGCGACGGCGAGGTCTGTGCGGCGTGCCGGGGCCGCGCCGGCCTCGATCACGGCGGCGAGCCTCGCCGTCCGCTGCGGCCGTGCACGCGCTGCGGTCACACCGAGCTCGTTCACGCCCTCGCGCGCGAGTTCACCGTGCTGCAGGCCGAGGCCGGGGTGCGGCACGACGCGGCGCCGATGGCGGTGACCGCGCTTCCGACCCGGACCGAGAGCTGGCGCGGCGAGAAGGGAGCGATCGAGGGCGCGAACCCGAACCACTACCGCGGCACGCTCGAGCTCTACGTCTGCCTCGGCTGCGGCTTGACCGAGTGGTACTGCCGCGACCCCGATCGCATCCCGATCGGCGAGGAGTACGGCACCGAGAAGATCGTGGTCGGCGCGGGCGACGGCCCCTACCGCTGACGCTCGACCGAGGTCACCGTCCGACGAAGGGCCCCTCGACGCGCTCGGTCGCGATCTTCGACCACTGTTGCGCGCCGACGGTCTTGACGTTGACCCTCGAGAATGTCGACTCCTGGAACGTCGAGTGGGTCTCGAACGACTGGCCGTGCGAAGAGCCCTTCCCGAAGCCAAGAGCCGGTGCAAACACAGCTTCCGGGTGAGACACATCGAGGCTGTCCTCGAAGTTGTCGACGAATTCGAGAGACCTCGAACCACCAGAGATGCTCATACCGACGACCAGCGTGCTTCCCTCACCTCGCGTGTACGGAGTGATCTGCAAGCCGGTCTCCGTCGTTTCCTCGGTGTGCGTCGTGACGCTCTTGCCGTTGATCATCACGTACTCGTCCAGCACGTGAACCTCGTTGGCCACCTCGCTCTGCACCTTCCCGTCGATCACAGTCGCAGAGGCTCGGACTTGGACGTTCTTGAGCTTCAAGATCGTCAACCTTCCGCGGCGCGCCGACGAGACGAAGATCCGCCTCTGATGGACCACGTCCACCTGACACGTCTTCTTCTCGGGACACTTCGCCTCGTCGGTCTTGGCGGCCGGCGTTCCGTTCTTCGAGGTGTCTCCTGACCACGAACGCACGTCTCCGTTGCGCCGCCCATCCGGGTCGACGTAGCGATTCGGGTTGTTCAGCGAGAACGCGTAGAGGTTGGCCTCTTGCGGCTCCGCCCACGCGGCATCCGGGCGGAAGCGGAACAGCGGATCGCCGCTGACCCAGCGCAGCGTGTACGGGTCGTACGAGCGATAGCCGTAGTGGCGCAGGCCGGACACCGCGTCGTGCTCCTTGCCGTTGAACAGGCGAGTGTGACTCGCCGACGCGTCGTTCGAGTGGACGAGCTCGCCGAACGCGCCGTACACGAACGACGACGTCAGAGCGCCGGTGCGGCTCGTCGTGATCGCGAGGTTCTGCATCGCGTCGGCGAACTGCAGCTCGATCTGCGTCCTGTCGATGACGCGGGCGATCGGCTCGCCGGTCGCGATGTGGTGGTAGCGGTGCTGCAGCACGCCCGACAGGTTCAGGCGCGTCTCGCTGCTACCGAACCACAGCTTGATGCCACCGGGGCCGACCGAGGCGATGCGCTCGCCGTTCAGCCCGAAGTAGTAGCGCTCGCGTCCCTCGGGACCGGACACCTCGCGCAGGTAGCCATCGGCGCCCCACGCGAATTCGAAGCTGCCCTGCGGCGTGCTGCGAGCGGTCATGTTGCCGGCGCGGTCGTAGGTGAACGACGCGAGCGTCGCGCCGGTGGTGCTGTCGGTCAGACGGTCGGTGGCCTGCGGATCGACCGCGCCGTACGCGTAGGTCGCGCGGCGATCGGGCGCGTCGAGCGCACCCGAGACGTTCGCGGTCCTCACGTTGCCGGCGCCCGAGTAGGTGAACGACGCCTCGTAGTTGACCGGGCCGTCGGCGCTCGTCAGGCGATGCCGGCGGTCGTAGTTGTAGGTCGCGTCGACCGGCTGACCGCCGGTGACGCCGCTGATCATCCGCACCTCGCCCGCGCCGTCGTAGCCATACGTGCGCTCGTGCAGGTTCGCGCCCGTGTTCGCGTGGAACACGTGATCGTAGATCACGCGGCCCATCACGTCGTAGCTCCAGTCGCGCTGCGGTCCGAACGCGCTGGTGCGCTGGTACGGCTGCCCCGCCGGTCGGCGATCGTAGTTCGCGATCTCGACGAACGAGCCGTTCGCCGGATCCTTCCACTGCACGGTGTCGACGGCGCCGCGGTGGTCGTACGTGTAGCGCCACTCGGTGCCGTCGTCCCAGAGCTCGCGGAGCGAGTTGCCGAGCAGGTCGTTCTGACGCTCGACCACCTGGACGAGGGAGACGCCGGCGAGGTTGGTCGTACGTCGCTCCTTGATCGGGTTCCCGAGGGCGTCGTGGTAGTACATCGTCTGCCCGAGCGTCGTGGTGATCGCGTTCGGCTTGTTGAAGACCGGGCCGAAGGCGTCCCACGCGACGTAGACCTCGCCGATCCCGAGCTCCGCGAGCCGCTCCGGTGTCATGCCGCGCTTGGCCGGCGTGTACTGGATGGCCTGGTTCAGGGCGTTGTACTTCGTGACCGACGTGTAGTCCGCCACGGTGCCGGTGGTGAACGGCTCGGTCTGCGACACGAGGTTGCCCGTCGCGTCGTATCCGTACGTCCAGGTGCGCGTGCCGCGCGTCACCGACGTGCGAAGGCCGCGCCAGTCGTAGCCGAGCGTCGTCACGTTGCCGTCGGCATCGACGATGCTCGACATGCGGCCGAACGGGTCGTAGGCGTACGTCGTCGTCGCGATCTGGCCGATGCCCGGGTTGTCGAGCTCCTGCACGCGCACGAGCTCGCCGTGCATGTTGGACGTCGCGGCGGTCTTCTCGCCGGCGCCATCGCTGGACAGCTGCTGCGACGTCGTGACGAGGCCGTCGTACGTGACGGTCTCGCTCGAGCCGTCGGGGCGCTGCATCGCGGTCATGCGACCGAGGCCGTCGCGCTGATACGTCGTCGCGACCGTCGCACACGACGTGGAGCGCGGATCCGGCGAGTCGATACGCAGGAGCGCGCCTCCCGCGTCGTACGCGTGGCGCGTCTCCGGGTTGCACTGCGCGGTGAGCTGCCGGTGTGCGATCGACTTGATGACGCGGCCGAGGCCGTCGTACTGGGCCTCGTCGATGACCGCCGCGCTGGTGCTGGCGTCACGGAGGCGGAACTGGGTCTTCTTGTTCGGCAGCGACACGTCGTTGTAGGTGAACCACTCGACGGGTGTCAGCTGGTAGCCAAACCCGCCGTCGACGCGGTCGATCGAGTCGAGGTGGCTCGTCACGCGGCCGAAGCCGTCGATCACCCACTGCTCGACATCGAACACCTGGTCCATGCACCAGTACGGGTTGTCGCAGACGGCCGCGGGCACAAAACGCCAGCTCGGGCCCACGCGGGACAACACCGCGCCGGTGGCGAGGTCGTACGTCTCCTGCGTGCTGCGCGAGTGCTCGTCGAGGCGGTTGACGATGTACAGCTTGTACCCGTCGTACGTG
This sequence comes from Myxococcales bacterium, assembly GCA_016794545.1. Taxonomy (GTDB): domain Bacteria; phylum Myxococcota_A; class Polyangia; order Haliangiales; family Haliangiaceae; genus JABFXX01. The sequence continues at coordinate 25,699 of JAEUJX010000471.1, read as the reverse complement.
AACACCTTGGAACCCACCTGCGTGCCGGCGACCTGGTTGGGCTCGAGCTGAGTGGTCTGCACGCCGGTGGCGACGTCGAACGTGCGCTTGGTCGAGACGTAGTTGCTGGCGTCGCGATAGACGCGCGTCTCGATCGGGAGGTACTTCTGGTTCCAGTCGAACAGCGTCGTGGTGAACCCCATCTGCACGTAGTTGCCGGACGACACCATGCCGCTCTCCTCGCTCGTGGTGAACACGCGGAAGTCGGTGGGGCCGTTGAGCGGGAGGTACCAGGAGCGCACGTATCGCGGCGCCGTGATGAGGTCGCTCGAGACCGTCTCGCTCTTCACGTAGAGCTGCGGGCCGGCGCCGGCGAGGTACTTCGGGATCCACGTGTCGGTCGTGGTCTTCACCGGGGTCGGCTGGACCTTGCAGAACCAGTCGGGCGTCCCGACGTAGCACGTACGCTCCGCCGTCGACGTCCGGTACGTGACGGAAGCGCTCGTGCCGGAGAGCGTGCCGCTGCCGTAGGTGTACGAGACGTGCTTGACCGGCGCGTACGCCGTGCCTTGCTTCAGGTAGGTGAGCTCTTCGGCGAGCACGCCGCGCCAGTCACTGCTGTACTGCGCGTAGGAGTACGTGCGCACGGTGCGGCTGCTGCCGTCGCCCTGCTGACCCGAACGGTCGATCGTGACCTCCGTGAAGCCCAGGAAGCCCGGAGCATCGGGGTCGATCGGGCTGTTCCGTCCGCTGACGGGCGTCGCGTAGCGGTAGCTCGTCCGCAGGTCGGGCTGGCCGAAGCCCGGCGACTCGACGATGCGCTTCACGAGGAAGCGCGGGCCGAGCGGCTGGACGCCCGGCGTCATCACCGTCGCGTCGTTGCTGCTGGCGTACTCGAAGCGGATCACGCCGCCGCGGCCGTTGTTGATGCTCTCGAGCAGGCGCGCCGGCGTGGCCGCGCCGTGGTCGGTGCGCAGCGTCGCCGAGCCATCGACGCCCCACGTGACGAGATCGGGCTGACCGTCGCCGGTGAGATCGACGATGTCGCTCATGCGGCGCCAGCCGCCCGCGGTCGCCGTGATCAGACCCTCGCCGGCCTCGTACTCGCTGCCGAGGTCGAGGTCGAGACCGGCCGCGCCTCCGCCGCCGTAGAGGCGGCGCATCCGGCGCTGCGTCGACGGGTAGATGACGCTCGCGCCCGGCGTGAACGAGAGTTGCTCGACGAACCCGTCGTTGTCGACGTCGACGAGCCGCTTCACGCTCGCGCGCTGACCCGAGTAGAGGTAGCGCAGGCGCCAGTTCCAGCCGACCTCGGCACGCGACAGCTCGACCTGGCTGACAAAGCCCATCGAGACGGGCGCGGAGAACGCGCCCGCGAAGGTGGATCCTGGTCCGACCGAGCCGGCCATGTTGTAGGCGACCGCCAGGTTCTGCCCGTAGCTCTGGACGATCATGTCGGGGAGACCGTCCGCGTTGACATCGCGGAACGCCACGTTATTCGGGCTCGAGATCTGCGCCGTGCCGCTGATGTTCTGCTCGGTGGTGGCGTTCTGCACGATGCTGTGCGGCGACTGATTCCACAGCTGCTGCGTGCCGAAGGTCTTGATCGAACCTTGGCCTGCAAAGTTGAGTCCCGGCCAGACCTTGATGGCGCAGCTGCCCGCGTCCACGTTCGAGCACTGGCCTGGCACCGCCTCGATGATTCCGCTGCCGGTCGACCAGCGCGGCAGCTCGATGAGATCGAGGTAGCCATCACCGTCGATATCCGTGAGTCGCGGCAGGTTAGGTCGCGGGAAGCCGTCGAGCGTGGCCTCGCTGCCGTTCGGCGTGAGCGCCTTCGGCGCGTGGAACGTCCAGAAGTCGGCGCTGTTGATCGCCGCGATGGCGCCGGTGCCGAGCTGACGCTGGACGCGCCAGACGAACGCGTTGTTGTCGATGTTCCGTTCCGGCAGCGGCGGCACGATGGCGCAGGTCTCGAAGGCCGGCGATGGGTCCGGTGCGCCGCCGCACTGCTCGGTCGGCGAGCAGTTGACCTTGCACACGCCCAGCCATGGATCGCGGTAGTGGTTGATCGTGCAGCCTGCGGTGGCCGTACAGCCTCCTCCCTCGATCGCTGTCGAGCCAATCGGGCAACCACCATTGCTGTTGCCTGCAGCGATCGCAGAGACGCCGCTCCACTGCGCGAAGTCGCCGCCCGCGTCGCCGAGGTGCGGCTCGTTGAGGGACGTGAGAACGTCGACGCGTCCGTCCGCGTCGATGTCGATCAGGTTGTAGTTGACGTTGATCGTCCAGTACGTGCAGGCCTGGTAGCCGAAGTGGAAGTCGCGGATCACCTTCTGGCCCGACAGCGTGCAGTACTCGTCGGGCAGCGGGTTGTCGCCCTCGCGCCAGCGCGCGGTCGGCAGAGCCTGCGCGTTGACCGTCGAGGAGAACTGGCCGGGCGCCGTGCCTTTGCGCCACTCGAGGCGGCATTTCTGGCCGGTCTTCATCTCGACTCGATCGACGAGGCCGTCGCCGTCCATGTCGATGAGCGCGCGGGTCGGACCCAGCTCCTTGCCGACGTCGCTCCAGCCGACCGACGGCAGCGTCATCGTCGAGGCAAACGCCGGGCGCTTCGCACCGTAGTTGAACGTGATCGGAGGGGCGACGGTCTCGGTCCCGCTCGGCGCGAACGCGCTGACATCGACGCGCGTGAGGTACCGCAGCGCGGACGCCGAGCAGCTCTCCTCGGCGGTGTCGTAGCCGAGGGAGTAGCGTCGCGCGACACGGAACGTCGTTCCTCCGCCGACTCGCACGGAGGTCTCGATCTTCTGCAGCCGCTTGATGCCGCTCGCCCGCCGGGTGTTGAAGTGGTAGTCGGTCGACGCACCGACGGCGATGCCGCCGCAGACCGGGACGTTCGGATCCCAGGTGAGCTGGACCTTGGCGTGCGGCACGATGCCGGCAGCCGCGTTCGAGGAGTACTGGATCTCCGACAGGACGAACTCGCCGAAGCCGGCCGTCGTCGCGAACGTGTACGAGTACGTCACCTCGTTGCCGAACGGATCCTTCTCGGAGACGAGACGCCACTTCAGCGGCTCGTGCTGCGCGAACGTGCGCACGACGCCGTCGCTGCCGGAGACGATGAACTGGTACGTCCCCGGATCGAGCCGGTAGCGCTGGAACGTCGAGTCGACCTCCGCGCGATAGCGGTTTCCCGACCCGGGATCCGACGTGTTCGGGATCAGGCGCTGCCAGCCGCCGCCGAGCGACGACCGGTAGTTCACGGTGGTGGTGAACGCCGGATCGCGCTCGATCACGGGCACGTCGAGGCTCCAGCCGACGGCGATGCCGCCGCGCAACGAGCCGCCCGACGAGTAGGACAGGGCGAGGTTCGGCTGCATGCCGAGCCGGCCCGGCGGCACTTCGATCGGGATCGAGTGTGACGCCGTCCCCTGTTGCTCGACGACGGAGTGCGTCTCTTGTTTGGCCGCGATCCCTTCAGGCGGCTTGGTGTCGCGTGATGGCAAGGCCATCGTGAAGGGGTCGCGGGGGTCCGCTGCTGCGAACGGCAAGCCGATCGCGAGCGCGAGGAGGGGAACGGCGGTGATGGAGCGGCGCATGCGCGCGACCGCTGCAACCAGCGCGCCTCGCACAACCGCGCGGAGTCAGGTCGGCGCCGTCGCGCCGACGACGAACTGTCCGGTCAACTCGACCGTTCAGGCCGCCGCGACGAGCACTTCGCGCTTGTTCGTGTGATCCGGCGGGCTGACCACGCCTTGCTTCTCCATCTCCTCGACGAGGCGCGCGGCGCGGTTGTAGCCGATGCGGAGCTGGCGCTGGACCCACGAGATGCTCGCGTTGCGCGTGGTCGTGACGATGTACACGGCCTTGTCGTACATATCGTCGTCGGACTTGCCGCTCGGCGCGCCCGAGATGTCGACGTTGCCCTCGCCCTCTTCGTCGCGCGGCTTGAGGATGTCGAGGTTGTAGACCGGACGCCCCTGCGTCTTCAGGAACTCGACGACGCGGTGGATCTCCTCCTCGTCGACGTAGCAGCCGTGGAGGCGCTGCGGGGCGCCGCCGCGATCGGAGAACAGCATGTCGCCCGCGCCGAGCAGGGCCTCGGCGCCGTTCTGGTCGAGGATGGTGCGCGAGTCGATCTTCGACGTCACGTGGAACGCGATGCGCGACGGGAAGTTCGCCTTGATGAGGCCGGTGATGACATCGACGGAGGGACGCTGCGTCGCGAGGATCAGGTGGATGCCGGCGGCGCGCGCCTTCTGCGCGATGCGCGCGACGGAGGTCTCGACCTCCTTCGGCGCGCACATCATGAGGTCGGCGAACTCGTCGATCACGACCACGATGTAGGGCAGGCGGTGGGCCGGCGCGACGACCATCTTCTCGCGCTTGTCGGCCTCTTCCGGCGTGTTCGAGTCGACGGCCGTGTTGACGTCGTGCTCGAGCGCGGCGGCCGCGGCATCGGCGGCGGCGCGCAGCTTGTCGGCCTCGAGCTTGGCCATCTGCTTGCCGACCTTGTCGTTGTACGTGGCGATGTCGCGCACGCCCATGCTCGCGAGCAGGTCGTAGCGACGCTCCATCTCCTCGACGGCCCAGCGCAGCGCGAGGTTCGCCTTCTTGGGATCGGTGACGACCGGGAGCAGGAGATGCGGCACGCCCTCGTAGATCGAGAGCTCGAGCATCTTCGGGTCGACCATGATCATCCGGACGTCCTCGGGGCTGCAGTGATAGAGCAGCGACGAGATCATCGCGTTGACCGCGACGGACTTGCCGGAGCCGGTGGTGCCGGCGACGAGCAGGTGCGGCATGCGCGCGAGATCGACGACGGCAGGGCCGCCCTCGATGTCCTTGCCGAGTGCCATCGGCAGCTTCGCGCGGCCCTTGCGGAACATGTCGTCGGCGAGGATCTCCTTGATGAACACCTTCTCGCGCTGCTTGTTCGGCACCTCGATGCCGACCGCGGCCTTGCCCGGAATCGGCGCGACGATGCGCACGCGCAGCGCCTCGAGCGCGAGCGCGAGGTCGTCGGTGAGGTTGACGATCTTGTTCACGCGCGTGCCCGGGGCGGGCGCGAACTCGTACATCGTGACGACCGGACCCGGGCGGATCGCGACGACATCGCCCTTCACGCCGTAGTTCTCGAGCGTCTGCGTCAGCTTCGCGGACAGCTCGAGCATCGCGGTCTTGTCGATCGCGTTCTGCGAGCTCGAGTCGTAGTTGAGCAGCTGGATCGACGGCAGCTGGTACTCGCCATCGCCGAGCTTGATGAACGACTGCTGGCGCTCGGCCTCGGCGGCCTTCTCCTTCGCCGCCATCTCCGCCTTGTCGGCGTGCTTGAACCGCGGCTCGACGATCAGGGGGCCTCCCGGTGGCACGGGCGCCGCGGCCTCGATCACCTCGTCGTCGGCGGGCTCGGCCGGCTTCTGGTCGTTCGCGGGAGCTCCGGCGAGCTCGGGCGCCTTCGTGCCCTGCGGGAAGCGCGTGCGCTTGGGCTTGAGCGGCACGACGTCGTCGGGCGACGCCGCGACGGTCTCGGCGATCGACTCCGCACCGCCTTCGGCGGTGCTGCGCGGCCCGGCGGAGCCGGCCCTTGCGGCCGCGGGGCCGGGCACGACCGGATCGATCTCGGTGACCTGGATCTGGCGCTTCTTGCGCTTCGGCTTCTCCTCGTCGGTGGCGCCCGAGCCGCGCTCGATGATCGCGGGCTCGACGATGCGATCGTCCGCGCCGACCTCGAGGACGTCGTCCTCCTCGGCGCGCTCGTCATCCTCGTCGTCGTCGTCGTCGTCGTCGTGCGCGCCCTTCTCCGGCATCATCGCGCGGAACACGTCGCCCCAGAACCGCGCGATCGCGAGCGCGGCGGTCTTGAACGCGCGGCCGACGGCCGTTGCCGCGGCGCCGATCGCGTGCAGCACGTCGCGCATGCGCAGCGGCGTGGCGACCACGATCGCGATCACGAGGCCGACACACGCGAGCATCGCGGTGCCGGCGGTGCTGATCACGGCGCGCAGGATCTCGGCGAGGTGCTCGCCGACCGCACCACCGGGACCGTGGCCCATCACGCGATAGCCGCCGAACGCGAGGTGCGCGAGCATCGCGACCGAGACGACGCCGATCACCGTCCCGGCGGCGACGGTCAGCGGCATCACCGGCTCGCGCTCGATGAGGAGCCGGATGCACGCGACGACCGCGAGCGCGATCAGCGCGTACCCGCACACGCCGGCGAGCCCGTAGTAGAGCCCCGCGCTCGCCCGCCCGAATGGCCCCATGACCAGCTTTCCGGCCTGGAGGGAGACCATCGCGACCAGCAGGAACAGCGCCACCCCGAGCCCGATCACGCCGATCACCTCGCGGCGCCGGTCGGACGAGCCCTCGGAAGCCTCGCGAATCTTTCGGTTTTTGGACATAGAAACTCCAGCGACTCCCAGGAGTACCTTATCCTACATCGCCCTCCATGGACTCCCAACTTTTGGAATGCGAGGGTGGTGAATGGGACTCGTCCGCGACCCGCTCGCCGATCTACGGCGCCGCCTGGGCCGGACGCGGCGCACGCCGGCGCAGCTGCGCGCGATCGTGCGGCGGTGGTGGCGCGCGCAGGGCTTCGCCGAGCTTCCCGACGCGGTCGGCAAGCGTGTCGCCTGCGCGCTGCTCGAGAAGCGTGGCTCCCTCAAGCACGCGGGCATCGTCATGCTCGCCGATCCGCTGGGTGACTCGCTGCGCGCATCGGACCTCGCGAGCTTCGAGCGGCTCTACGCGGCGGGCCAGTTCTCGGCCGCCGCCGACAACGATGCGTTCGCGACCGGCGTGCTCGGCCGCCTCCTCGCGCGCGAGGACGGGCGCCTCGAAGTGCTGCGCGCGCTCGTGGCGTGGCGCGAGGCGTCGACTGCCGATCAGCGCCGCGCGGCGTGCATCGCGCTCGCGACGCTCGCACCGGAGGGCGACGCGGCGGCCGGCGTCGTCGATGCGATCCTGGTCGTGTGCGCGGCGATCGTGTGGTCGCCGAACGAGATCGACCACTCGGCCGTCGGCGACGTGCTGCGCGAGCTCTCGCGCGCCGAGCCGCTGATGGTCGAGGCATTCTTCCGGCGCTACGCGCGCTTCCTCTCACCCGCGTGTGCACGGCGCGCGATCTCGCGCTTGCCGGCGGCCAAGCGCACCGAGCTCCTCGCCCACCACAAGCGCGCGACGACGCTGCGACGCTGAGTCGTCGCCATCGCCGACGGCCGTCGGCAACGTGGGCCGCGATCTGCGCGTCGTCGGCCACCGGCACGCATGTCCGCGTGGCCCCGGCGTTGCACGAGTCGCGGGCATGAACTGCATCAGCACGCTCCTCGTCCTTCTCGTTCTCGCAGTGACCACGCCGGCGGAGGCCGGGCTCGCGAGCATCCCGGTCGGCACCGCCGGCTATCACGTCGAGGGCACGGTCGGCCCCAACGTGGTGGCGGGCGACGCGACCTACGACGCGACGACCAAGGTGATGAGCTACTTCGGGCGTGTTGCCGACCCGAACGGCGAGCGCTGGGTCTCGCTGACGGCGCGTGTCTCGGGATGGAAGACCGTCGAGGGCGCGACCTGGCTGTTCGACGACGTGAAGGCGACGATCTACGTCAACAGCGTCGCGTACCCCGTTGTTGGTTCCGTTCCGTTCGTCGGAGGGGCTGTCGGTGGCGAGCTCGTCGCCGACGGGTTCCAGGCGGGTCTCGTCGACCTGGTGACGCTCTACGCGCGTGGCACGGCGGCGCGCTTCACGTCGTCGGGCGGCGGGTTCCCCACGATCAGCGGCTTCGAGTTGGGGCCCGTCGCGTTCACGTTCACGAACGCTCGCGGCGAGCGGTTCGTCGGCCAGATCGGGACCGATGCCTTCGTTACCTGGCCCACCGCGGGCTGGCAGCTCCAGATGCCGCCCTTCACGTCGTGGATCCGGGGCACGTGGGCCACGGCGAAGGGGATCGTCGACGTCGATGCGACGTTCGTCGTGAATCGAACCTACGACGACAAGCTCCACATCGTGGTCGACGGGTTTCACGTCTGGGTGGACTTCGCGATGCGGGCGTTTCCGGACGCGTTCCGCGTGCGCGCGTCGTCGGCCGATGACATGGCGACCAGGCTCGTGCGGCTCGTGCTCGTGGCGAGCCAGACCGCGATGTGAGCCAACGCCGGACTCCGTCGATCTCGCCGACCGACGTCGGCATCCGGCGACGAAGTCCCGTGTCGGCATCACGACTTGCGAGCGCCGGCGCCTGGCACGTCGCGAGCAGTTGTCCTGGCCATGCGACACCTACTCGTCCTCGCGCTCGCCGTGATCACACCCGCCTGCAAGAAGAAGAACGACAGCTCCTCCGTTCCGCTCGGCTCGAGCGGCTTGGCGCTCGCGGTCCCCGGCGATGACTCCGTCACCGTCACGGAGGCCAAGCCCGGTTACTGGGACGTCCGCCCGGGGGGCAACGGCAGCACCACCGTCGAGGTCAAGTACACGCGCGGCATGCCAACGCGGACCTCGCTCGAGTCCTTGGTGCGCGAGGACACGGTGATCGGCGCGATCGGACGCGTCGAGGACGGCCCGAACGGCATGCTGATCTACAGCGTCACGCGGCCGAACGACGACGATCGCTCGAAGTCACAGAACTTCGTCTACGCGTATCTCCCGACCACCGACGGCGCCGCGCTGTGCCAGGGGTGGAGCCCGCAGAGCTCCGCCGATGCCCACCTGACCGTCTGTCGCACGCTGATGGTGGCCAGGTGATCGCCATGAGGAACCTCCCGCTGATCGCCACCGTGGTGCTCGCCGTGTCGTCGGGCGAGGTCGCCGCCGACGAGCGGCATGACGAGCAGATGCGGCAGATCGAGTGGGAGCTCGACCACCAACCGATGCCAAAGGAATGGGACGGCACCAGGTTCGCCGACGACTCCAACCCCGACCGCGTCACGTGGGCGATGAAGGCGTGTCCACAGTCGCTGTTCAAGTATGGCCTGTACTGGAAGAACCTGCCCGCCGACGTCAAGGCCTCACCACGCGCCAGGGCGATCCAGGCGCGCGTCGACAAGCTCCAGCCGGTCTGCGAGGCGATGGCTCGAGCTGGCGCCGCGTTCACCGAGCAGGTGCAGGCGCGAGCGAAGGCCGCGGCTGCGGCGAAGGAGGTCGAACAGGCGCAGCAGAAGCGTCGCAGCGCGTTCCGCACGGAGATCCAGGAGTACTGGACCACGGTCCGCGAGCTGATCCGTCACTGGGATCCGGCGCTCCTCGACGACCAGGCCTCGACCCGCGACGACGCCGAGGTCTACAAGAGGCAGAAGGCCGACCTCGCCGCGATCCACGCGGTGTGTCAACGCTACCCGGGACTGGTGGACTCGGCGCACGACTACCACAAGTCCAATCCGGCCGCGCACCCGACGGCCGTCTGCGGCATGGCCGCAGCGGGCGGAGATGTGATGAGGAAGAAGGTACTGCTCGGCATGTCCCTCGACGCCGCGAACCTCACCTCGCGCCAGATCGTCCGCGATGCCGCGCCGGTGATCGCCGGGACCGAGAAGCAGGTTCCGGACTGGATGCAGCAGCTGGTGTTCGATCGCGCTGCCTGGTTCACGACGATGACCAAGGGCTTCGTCGAGAGGTTCAAGCAGATCGGCGAGCCGATCCCCGATGACCTGTTCAAGGATGCCGACGAGGTCGCACTGAAGCTGAAGGCGCGCTTCGAGGACAACGCGCGCGCGGACAGATTCGAGATGCCGCCGTACCGGGACGCGCAGGTCGAGGCGCTGGTCAAGGCACGCGTCCCGAAGGAGCTCAAGGGTGCTCAGGTGCTCAAGATCGGCACGAGCTACAAGACCTGGCAGGCATTCGACGAGAAGACCTGGGTCAAGAGCGACGCCAAGTACGACTACTATCGGGTCAACAAGGGCAAGAACCGTTACAAGCGCGGCTGGATCCTGGTGAAGCTCGCGAATCAACCGCACTGCCAGTCGCGCGAGTTCATCGTCCACCGCGTGTTGCAGGGCAAGCCGGACGTCGACTCGCTCGACGGCGGCGGCTACTACGTCCGCTGCGATTAGTCCTTGATGCCCTTCACACCGAGCGTCTGGAGCCGCGACTGGAGGCTCGAGCGCGCCACGCCGAGCTCGGCCGCGACGCGCGCGAGCACGCCGCGGTGCTTGTCGAGCGCCTTCTTGATCAGCTCGGTCTCGCGCTCGTCGAGGCGCGTGCGCTCGGCGGCGAGCCCGCGCCACGCACCGGCGATGTCGTCGGGCGACGCGCCGGCCGACGGTGCAGCGGAGGTCCGCACGCCGGAGAGGTGAACGACGTCGATCTGCGTCGCGTCGCGATCGGCAGCGACGGCGCGGTCGCGGGCGCGCCGCGTGGTCAGCTCGAGCTCGCGCAGGTTTCCCGACCACGCGAGGTCGGTCGCGAGGAGGCGGCGGCGCGCGTCGACGGTGAGCGTCCAGCCGCGATCGGGATCGAGTCGCTTGAGGAAGCCCTCGGCGAGCTCGGGGATCTCGTCGCGCCGCGTGCGCAGCGCCGGCAACGTGACGGTGAGCCCCGACAGCCGGAAGTAGAGGTCCTCGCGGAACGTCCCCGCGGCCACGGCGGCCGCGATGTCGCCGTTCGTCGCGGCGACGATCCGGACCTGCGCGCGGCGCGGTTCGGGTCGCGCCCAGCCGAGCGGGCGATACGTGCCGAACTGCGTGAAGTCGAGCAGCAGCTGCTGTGCGTGCGGCGGGAGGTTCAGGATCTCGTCGAGTACGAGCGTGCCCTTGTCGGCGAACGTGACGAGCCCGGTGCGCGCCGTGACCGCGCCCGAGAAGCTGCCCTTCTCGTGACCGAACAGCTCCGAGGTGATCGTGTTGAGATCGTCGGCGGAGCCGAGCATCGCGCGCACCACCGGGACCCGGCGCGACGCCCCGGCGACCGCACGCGCGAACAGCGTCTTGCCGGTGCCCGACTCGCCGAGCAGCAGCAACGGGAGGTCGCTGACGATCGCGGTCTCGATGTCCGCGCGCAGCGGTGCTATCGAGCGGGGGGCGAGCAGCTCGTCGAGGGTCGGCGGCGGCACCGGCTCGCGGCCAAGGGCAGCCTCGAGGTCCTCGTTGACCGAGCTCAGCTCGCGGCGCTGCGAGAGCACGAGCGCGAGCACGTCGGCGACGAGCTCGACGAGCTGGCGATCGGGCTCTCCGATCTCGACGTGGACGTCGCGGAAGTCGAGGTAGAGCACACCACGCGCCTCGCGCTTGCCGATCACGCGCAGCGGCGCAGCGAGCGCGCACGCGATGCCGAGCGCCTGTACGCTTTTCGAACCCTCGCCGACGTCGGGCTCGAGCAGCAGCGCGCTCCCGGTGCGCCAGACCTCGTGAACGACCGAGCGGCTGATCTCGGCCTGCTCGTGCGCGGACAGCCGGCCGCGCTTGCCCCGCGCGTCGATCGTCGTCGTCGCACCGGCGCGGTCGGTGAGCAGGACGAGGCCGCGATCGGCGTCGAGCGCGTGGATCACCGTCCCGAGCACGAGCTCGACGAGCTCGGCCTCGTCCGCCGTCGTGATCACGCGATCGACGAGCTCGCGTACGACCTCCAGCGCCGTCTCCGGCGCGATCTTCCCCATCGGCTCGACGATACACGCTATCGTGAATAGTGGTGGAGCCGAGGAAGTGCACCGTCGAGCCGGGGGGCATGCTCGGGCGCTTCAAGCTCGGTGCCGTGATCGGTTCCGGCGCCATGGGCACGGTGTTCACCGCCACCGATCCGGACCTCGGCCGCACGGTCGCCGTGAAGGTGCTGCACGACGAGCACGCGCGGCCGCGGTTACTCCGCGAGGCCAAGGCGATGGCGCGGCTGTCGCATCCGAACGTCGTGCCGGTCCACGAGATCGGGACCGGCGAGCCGGTGTTCATCGTGATGGAGCTGGTCGGCGGCGGCACGGTGCGCCAGTGGCTGGCCGAGCCGCGCTCGCTCGCGGAGATCACGGCCGTGTTCGAGCAAGCCGGCCGCGGGCTCGCCGCCGCCCACGCCGCCGGGCTCGTGCATCGCGACTTCAAGCCCGAGAACATCCTGCGCGGTGACGACGGCCGCGTGCGCGTCGTCGACTTCGGTCTGGTCGCGAACCGCGGCGAGCGCGAGGAGCCGGCGGTCTCCGACGGATCGCCGCTCGATCTCGCGCTGACGCACACCGGACTCGTGCTCGGGACGCCTGCATACATGGCGCCGGAGCAGCACCGCGGCGAGGTCGCCGACGCGCGCAGCGATCAGTTCGGCTTCGCCGTGGCGTTCTACGAGGCGCTCTACGGCGAGCGACCGTTCGCGGGCACCACGTATCGCGAGATGGTGCGCAACGTCTACGCGGGCAAGGTACGCCCGCCGCGCGAGGATCGCGCCGTCCCGCCGCAGGTTCGCGCCGCCCTGCTGCGCGCGCTGTCGGTGAATCCCGCGGAGCGGTACTCGTCGCTCGACGCGCTGCTCGACGAGGTCACACGTCCCCCGGCACCGGCACCGGCACCTGCGGTCGATCCGGTGCGGCCGCCGGCGCGTGGGTCGACGCGCTGGATCGCCGCCGCAATCGCGGTGCTCGCGATCGCGGGTGCGGCCGTGTTCGCGGCGACACGCGGCGGCGACGACACGAGCCACGCGAGCGAATCTCGCGCCTCGACGACCTCGCGGCCTCCGCCGAGCGCACCGGTCCCGACTCCCACCGAAGTCGCGCGACCGGGGGCACCGCTCGCAAAGCCGCCGGCGCAACCGGCGCAGGCGCTTGCCACCCCCACCGACAAGAAGCCGGTTGCTGCTCGCAAGCCGCGCATCGCCGCGCCCCCGCCCGCGACGGCGCCAGCACCTGCACCGGCGCCGACCGTCGACGACGCGGCGGAGCGCCGGCGCAAGCAGCTCGAGCTGACGGAGTGAACCGTGCGCGCATTGCTGGTCGCCGCCGCGCTCGCCACGCTGCTCGCCCGTAGCGCGCACGCCGAAGATCCGGAGGCGCGCCGCTTGCTCGACGAGGGCACGCGGCTGTTCACCGAGGACGCGAACTATCCGGCGGCGCGCGCGACGTTCCAGCGCTCGTACGCCGCGGAGCCGAGCTGGCGCGCGCTCAACGGCGTCGCGCTCACGTACCAGGAGCAGGAGCGACACCTCGACGCGATCGTCACGTACGAGGCGCTGCTGCGCGAGTTCGACGCGACGCTGACCGACGACCAGCGCGCGACCGTGAAGCGGCGACTCTCCGCGCTCGAGGCGAAGGTCGGTGTGCTCGAGGTGCGGGCCGACCAGACCGCGGCGGCGATCGCGCTCGACGGCGTGCCGCTCGGCGTCGCGCCGTTGCGCGAGTCCGTGCGCGTGATGCCGGGCAAGCACGTGGTCGTCGCGACGCTCGCAGGGTACGAGACCCTCACGAGGACGCTCGACGTGTCTGCCGGCTCTCGCACGCCGGTCGCGCTCGTGCTCGCGCCCGTGAAGACGATCGTCAAGGTCGCGCCGGTCCGCTACGAGCGCCGCTTCCCGCGCTGGGCTCCCTATGCCGCGTTCGGCGGCGCGGGTGCGCTCGTGGCCGGCGGGATCGTGCTGCAGCTCGTGGCGCGCTCGAACTTCGACGAGTTCGATCGCCGCGTCGCCGCGGTCGGTTCGCCGACCAGCGTCCCCGGTGACACCGCGCTGCGCGATCGTGCGATCCTCCAGGACAGGCTGTCGATCGGTGCGTTCGCGGTCGGCGGACTCGGCGTGGTCGCCGGTGGCCTGCTGATGGCGCTCAATCAGCCACGGGCGGTCGAGGTCGTGCCCGCGCGTGACAGCGTCGCTGTCCGCGTGCGGTTCTGATCACGGCGGGGCGCAGGCGATGCGCCCCAGGGAGAGGACCTTCTCCGGCTCTGGGGTGATCACGATCGTGGTGGTCTCGTTGCTATCGAGCGTGCGGCACGGTCCGATCGCCGAGGTCATCGTCAGCGGGAGATCGCCGGTCTCGCAGTTCCCGAGCACGAACACGCCGGCACCGGCGATCGTCGCGCTCGCCGTGGGAACGATGGTTCCACTCGCGTCGAAGTACAACGGCCCGGCGCAGCGACCCGGCGGCACCGACACTGACAGCCCGCCCGCGTCATCCGTGCCCCTCGTCAGATCGTACGCCTGACCCATGACGATGCCGCGCTCGGGCGATAGCGTGATGCCGGCCTGGCTCGCGAGTGCTTGCGCGATCAGCCTCGGGACGATCGGGATGCCGCCGTAGCTCAGCTCGAGCGTCACCGGAGCCTCGCGGATGGTGACCGGGCGCGTGATGGTGACGAACGCCTCGGGCCACGTCAGCGTGATGACGCCCGTGGTCAGGCGCGGCGTGCGAAGGCTGAAGTACCCGTTGACGTTCGTCAGCGACACTCCGACCTCCGGGTGTCCGCGCATCTCGACGCTCATCCCGGCGAGCGCCGAACGCGTTGGCATCTCGAGCCCGTAGCCAATGACCTCGAATCCGACCGAGCACGCGTCGTCGGCGCAGAACCCGCTCGTCGCCTTGTCGACGAGGCACGGCATGCCGTCCGCGAACTGCGAACAGGCTCGTTCGTGGGCGATGCACACGTTGTTGGTGCCGCACGTCGATCCGACCGGGCAGTAGGTGCCGTCGGCGCAGGCGTCCGACGCGACCTCGGCGCACCCGGCCGCGATCACGCCCACGAGGACAGTCGCCACGAGTCCCGGTCGCATGCGCGAGCCGTATCATCGCACCGGCGACGGCTTCCGGCGAACTCGCCGACGGGCGTCGTTGCGGCTGCAACGCGGCCGAGGAGTTTCCTCGGGTTGCGGCCGGCGACTTCGGGCACGGCGCGCGCAGAACGAGCCGGCATGACGAACAGAATGATCGCGATGATGCTCGCCGTGACGCTGGGCGCGTGCGGCAGTGATGATGGAGACGAACCGATGGCGGCCGCTGCGCTGTCGGGACTCGGGACGGCGACGATGACGGGAACGGCGACGTTCGTGCAGTCGGGAACCGACGTCACGCTCGAGCTGACGCTGAACGGATGTGCGAGCGGCAAGTCGTACCCCGTGCACATCCACCAGGGCGCGAGCTGCGCCGACGCGACGGCGCAGGGCGGTCACTGGGATACCGCGCGTGGCGAGGGGATCCCGAACATCGCCTGCACCGCCGGGACCGGCAGCGCCGAGCACACGCGCGCGGCGACGCCGCCCGAGATCGCGTGGAGCATCGGTGGCGACGCGGCGACCGACGTTGTCGGGCACGTCATCGTCGTGCACGATGCCGACACGCCGACGACGCGGATCGCGTGCGGCGTGATCGCGCCTTAGTGGTGGCAGCCGCCGAGCACGACCTCGCCGCCATCGGGGAAGTCGCAGCGCAGCGCCGCGCACGTGCCGATCGGGAGGCTCTCGATGAACTTCGCCGGATCACACGCGAACTGGCAGCCACCCGCCTGCGTGTTCGCGTTGCACTGGCTCGTTCCTGGTACAGCAGTGTGTAGATTGATGAACGAGCTCCTCGACAGCGGCGCCCATTCGCCGTTGTCGAGCGAGGTCTGAACGTCCTCGCTGCAGCCCGTCGGGCAGATCACCTTCTGCACGGTCTTGCCGGGCAGGACCTCCCCCTCGTAGACGGTGTCCTCGGTCGCGCAGGCCGCGAACGAGAGCGAGACGAGAGCCGCGAGCATCATCGAAGTGCGCATGTGGTTCCTTGCTCCTTGCGTCTGAGAAACCGATCGCGTGTCGCGATTGCACCAACCAGAGATCACAAACACGACTTCCCATCTTATGGATTCGTTCTTCGACTTCGCCATGTGGGAGATGCAGAAATCCCCGGGTGCGACCGCACTTTTCGAGGCGTCGCAACCTGTCGCAGATGTGGCAACGCGCGGTCGCACGCGCGTCGCGCCGTCAGTCGATCGCGGCGTCGTCGACCGGCAGCGACTCCACGAGCTCGCTGTCGATCGTGTCGCCTTCGAGGCCCTCGACGTTCGCGTCGAAGTCGCGATCGATGGCGGCCTCGGTGCTCGTCACCGCGTTGCCCTCGCGCTCGGAGAAGTACGACCGCACCTGCTCCGCGGCCTTCCTGTTCATGCCCGGCGCCTTCGCGAGGTCCTCGATCGAGGCGAGGCGCACCGCGCGCACGCTGCCGAAGTGCTTGAGCAGGCGCTGGCGGCGCGTCGCGCCGATGCCCGGGATCGAGTCGAGCTCGCTCTTCAGCGTCTGCTTGCCGCGGCGATCCTGGTGGAACGTGTTCGCGAAGCGATGGGCCTCGTCGCGGATCCGCGCGAGCACGTAGAGCTCGGGTGAGTTCGCGCGCAGCGCGATCGAGTCCTTCACGTTGCGGCGGTAGATCCGGTCGGGCGCGCTGCCCGCGTCGAGGTCGCGCTCCTTCGCGAGGCCGATCACCTCGAGGCCGTGGTCGCCGCCGAGCGGGACCTTCAGGTCGGTGAGGGCCGCGACCGCCATGCCGAGCTGGCCCTTGCCGCCGTCGATGACGAGCAGGTCGGGCGGTGACCATGCCGGATCGTCGTCGTCGGTGCGCTCGAACCGCGCGCGCTTGAACCGGCGCGTGAGCACCTCGTACATCGCCGCGAAGTCGTTGTTCAGGGCGGTGCGGACCTTGAACTTCCGGTACAGCGAGCGCGCCGGCACGCCGTCGACGAACGTGACCATCGACGCGACCGTCTCGGTGCCCTGGATGTGCGCGATGTCGAAGCACTCGATCCGGCGCGGTGGGCGGTGCAGATCCAGGCGCTTCGCGACCTTCGCGAGCAAGGCCTCGGCATCGGCGTCCTTGCCACGCCGCGAGACCGCGGACGCGGCCGCGTTGCGATCCGCGAGCTCGACGAGCTTCGCGCGCACGCCGCGGCGCGGCTCGAGGATCTTGACCTTCTTGCCGCGCGAGATCCCGAGCCATTCGGCGAGGACCTCGGAGTCCTCGAGCTCCACGCCGACGACGACCTCGTCGGGGATGTACGTACCCGTCGCGTAGTACTGCTGGAGGTGCTCGCCGATCACCGCGGCATCGGGCAGCTCCTGGTCCTTCTGCGCGAACGCGCGGCGGCCGACCAGCTTGCCGGCGCGCACGAACAGCACGACGACCTCGACGGTGTCGGCCTCGCGATACAGGCCCCAGACGTCCTGATCGACGAAGTCGTCCTGCACGATGTTCTGCTTCGCGAGCGTGCGCTCGACGGCGGCGATCGAGTCGCGCAGCACCGCGGCGACCTCGAAGTCCTCGCGCTCGGCGCGCGCCTGCATGCGCGTGCGGAGGCGGGTCAACAGCTCCGCGTTCTTGCCCTGGAGGAACATCTTCACGTCGTCGACCTGTTCGCCGTAGCTCTGCGGCGTCACGTCGACCGCGCACGGGCCGGAGCAGCGCTTGATCTGGTACTGCAGGCACGGGCGGCCGCGCGTCTCGAGCACGTGGTCGGTGCACGTGCGCAGCTGGAAGTGGCGGTTGAGCGTGCGCAGCGTCTCGCGCGCGCTGGTCGCCGAGTGGTACGGGCCGAAGTAGTTCGCCCCATCGTCGCGGATGTTGCGGACGACCTCGACGCGCGGGAACTGATCGCGCTTCTGTCCGCCCCCGGAGGCGTGGACGACCGGATCGACGAGCCGCAGCACGAGGTACTGCTTGTCGTCCCGGAGCTTCACGTTGAACTTCGGCTGGTGCTTCTTGATCAGGTGGTTCTCGAGGAGCAGGGCCTCCTTCGAGGACGACACGACGATGGTCTCGACGTCGGCGACCGCGCGCCCGAGAAACCCGGCGGCGACGAAGAACCGCTCGTCGCCGCCCTCGCGGAAGTACTGCCGCACGCGCGTGCGGAGGTTCTTCGCCTTGCCGACATAGATCACCGCGCCCTTGGCGTCCTTGAACAAGTAGACGCCCGGGTCCATCGGGATGCGGTCGAGGACCTCGCCGGCCAGCACGGGCCCGAACCTTAGCGCATCGCGGCGCCTAGGCTCGGAGCTGGAACCGGAACACGGCGTCGCCGACCTCGACGAGGTCGCCGTCGGCGAGCGCCCGAGAGGTCACGCGCTTGCCGTTGACGCTCGTGCCGTTGGTCGACCCCATGTCGACGATCTGGAACTCGCCGCCGACAAACATGACACGCGCATGTCGCTTGGAGAGGGCACCACTGGCGATCGGGATCGCGTTGCCCGCGATCCGCCCGATCGTGTTCTCGGTGAGCAGCGAGAAGGTCTGGCCGGCGACCGGTCCACCGATGCCGACCAGCACCGCGGCGAGGGGCGCGGGCATCGCGGCCGGCATCGCCATCCCCGGCGTCGCCGACTTGTACGCCATCGAGGCCTTGCGCTGGTGCATGCGCTCGACGTCGGTCGACTTGCGCTCGTACTGCTCGATCTCGTCCTGCAGCGTCTCGCGCAGGTCGGCGATGACCGATCCGTCGTCGCGCACGAAGCCGTCGATCGCGTCGATCCGCGCGGCCAGCGCCTTCAGGATCGCCGCCGCCGCCGGCAGCGCGCCGCGGTCGGCCTGCGCACGGGCCTGCGCGCGCGCCGCATCCGCCTGCACGAGGATGATCTCGCGCTGCGCGTCCTTGTCGGTGACGCGCGGACCGGTGCGGATGTCGACGTCGAGCGTCGCCGTCGCGCGGTGCGAGGTGCCATCGGACGCGCGCCCCTCGACCACGATCTCGGCGAGGCGCCCGCGCGCGTTCGCCCCGAGGTCGAGCTGGAGCTCGAGCGCGAGCGAGCGCGGCTCGTCGACGAACACGTCGCCGATCGTCAGCGCGATGCCCTGCTTGCCGTGGCGGAGCTGCGCGGCCGGCAGCACCTGCACGAGCTCGACGCCGTCGGCGGGCTCGATGCGCAGCTCGAGCTGATCGGCGACGACGCCGCCGTGCGCGAGCGCGGCTCGCGCGAGGTCGACGCGCGCGACGACCGGATCCGGGATGTACGCGTAGCGACCCGAGCCGGCGCTCGCGATCGCGTCGAGCACGTTCTCGTCGTGGTGGAGCCCGAAGCCGAGCGTCGACACGGCGAGCTTCAGCGACTTCACGTACGCCGCGAGGTCGCTCGCGGACTGGAGGCCGACGTTGGGCTGGCCGTCCGAGAGCAGGACGATCGCGCGGCGCAGCCCGGCGGGCGCCGACATCAGCACCCCGGCCGCGACCTCGAGGCCTCCGTGCATGTTCGTGCTGCCGTCGGCGCGCACGCCCTCGAGCGACGCCTTGATCTGTGCGCGGCCCGCGTCGTCGACCGCCGTCAGGCCGCAGCGCACGCCGGCGGCGGTCGAGAACGTCACGATCGCGAGCTGGTCCCTCGCGGACAGGAGATCCGCGACGAGCTCGCAGCTCCTCAGCACGTGGGCGATCGGATCGCCCTGCATCGAGCCCGAGACGTCGATCACCAGCGCCACCGCGAGCGGCGCGCGCTCCGCCTCGAGCGCCTTGCCGCGCGGCTCGACCTTGATGCTCGCCCACAGGGCCGACTTCCCCGGCTCGACGTTCTTGAACTCGCACCCCGCGACGATCCCGAATGGTGTCCCCATGACACTAAGTATAGCCGCGCGCGCGGAGTCTGCAACGGCGTTGTTCGCACACACCGCACGCGCGACGGGTTCCGTGGGTCAGAACACGTGGAAGTCGTGCAGCGTCACCAGGATCATGATGACGCCGAGGACCATGATCCCGCCCATGTGGACCATCGCCTCGATCTTCGGGTTCGCGCGGCGGCGGGTGATCATCTCGTAGCCGAGGAACACCAGGCGTCCGCCGTCGAGCGCCGGGAGTGGGAACAGGTTGAACAGGCCGAGGTAGACGCTGAGCATCATCAGGAGCTCGATGCCGCGCACGAACCCGGCCTTGAAGTGCCGCGAGAACTCGTCGAGGATGCGCTTCGGTCCGCCCGGATCGGCGTCTTGCTTGCCGGTGATGATGTCGGCGAGGCCGCTGACGATCAGCTTGGTCTGCTCGACGGGATAGATCAGCGCGCGCTTTGCGGCACCGAGCACGCCGATCGACACGATGTCGGTCTGGATCGTCTTGTGGATTCCGAGCAGGTAGATCGGCTCGCCCTTGTCGTTCTTGTCGAGCTTGGGATTGATCGTGACGTCGAGCGACGTGCCGTCGCGCGTCACCGTGAGCACGACGGGCGCGCCCTTCTTGGCGCTGACGCGGCCGGTGAGCGAGCGCTCGTTCGCGTCGGTCGCGTAGAGCAGCTCCTTGTCCACGTGCGTGATGCGATCACCGGGCTCGAGCTTGCCCATCGCGTCGTAGCCGGGCATCACGTCGTCGACGCCGACGTACAGCGTGTCGCCGCGGACGCCGTGGCAGGTGTAGAGCAGGAACGCGAGGACGATCGCCGAGAGGTAGTTCGTCGCCGGACCGGCGAGGATCGTCAGGAACCGCTGCCACGCGGGGCGGTTCGGATACGCGTACTTGTCCTCGGGGTCGACCTCCTCGGCGATGTTCATGCCGCGGATCTCGACGAAGCCGCCGAACGGAATCGGCGCGATCTGGAACTGCGTGCCGGTCTTCTTCGACTTCCACTTGAGGCCGGGGATCGCGGGGCCGAACCCGAGCGAGAACCGCTCGACCCGCATGCCGCACCACCGGGCGACGAAGTAGTGGCCGGCCTCGTGGACGACGATCAGAAACCCGAGGGCCAGGATGGCCAGGACCCAGTACACGCGTCGACTCTAGCAGACGAGGACGCGAGGCGCCGGGGGGCGTTCAGGCGAACCGGGCGAACGCGCGAAACCGACTGACGGCCGTCTTCACGGCGACGCCCGTCGGTCCGGCGACGCGGACCACGAGGCTCTGGACGTGGAGGCGCTTCAGGATGCGCCGGTGCATCGCGGGACCGAGGAGGCGCGCACCGCGGAACGCGGCGAGCGCGCGGATGCGATGTGCGACGGTGTACTTCGACAGCGCGACCTCGGCGTCGCCGTCGTTGGCGAGGAGGCGGCGGCAGGCCTCGCCGACGCCGTCGAGCGAGGCGCTCGCGACATCCGGCGATGCGATGACGAGCAGCGTGCCCTGTGCCCGGCCGGCGCCGACATCGATGCCGCGGCCGCGCGCCGAGGCGTGCGTCACGCGCAGCTCGGGCACCTCGCCGCGGAGCAGCGCGAGCACGGCGTGCGAGTTGTCGTGCGAGTCCTCGTCGACCGCGATGATCTCGAACGTCAGGCCGAGGCCCCGCAGGTGCTCTGCGGTCCGGCGAACGGCGATCCCCACGAACTCCTCGTCGTCCCCAAACGGCAAGATGACGCTGACGTCGTACCGGGCACCCTCGGACATCGGCTCGGCATCAAGCACGCTCTGTGCCGCCATTAGACTGCAATGTCATCGCATGGCCGCCACGGATTCGTCACGTGATTTCTTGGACTTGGGAGAATCTCGTTCGGTAAAGGTCGGACCGCGGTGCGAAGCTGGTTACGCATCGCGGCGCGTGGCCGGCGCGCTCGCTTCGCAGAGGCGCAGCGCGACGCGCTCCCAGGCCAGGTGATCCACGGCCGCCTTCAGCACGGCGGCCGGCGGCGGCGCGGCGATCACCGCGTCGATCGCGGCCGCGAGGGCGCCCGGATCCTCGGGCCGGACGAGCCGCGCCGCGGGGGCGAGCTCGCGCAGCCCGCCGACCTCGCTCGCCACCACCGGCACGCCGGCCGCGAGCGCCTCGAGCGCGATCATCGGCATGCCCTCCGTGCGGCCGCCGGGCAGCACGCGCGACGGAACGACGACCACGCTCGCGCGGCCGAGCAGGCGATCGCGCTCGGTCGTGTCCACGCTGCCGAGGAACTGCACGTCCGCGCGGCGTGCGAGCTCGCGGATGCGGGCCGCGCGGCGCTCGAGCTCGTCGCGCGCCGGTCCATCGCCCGCGATCACGATGCGCGTCTCGCGGCGGAGTCGCGCCGCGGCAGCGAGCAGCACGTCGATGCCCTTCACCGGGACGAGCCGCGCCGCGACCGCGATCGTCGGCGGCGTCGTCGGTGCGCGCTCGATCGCCGCGAACCGCGCGACGTCGAGGCCCATCGGCTGCACGGTCGCGCGCTCGAGCCAGCCCGCGAGCGATGGCACCTCGGCGATCGCGATCGCGCGCAGCTCGTGGCTGACGAACACCAGCTCGGCGCCCCGGCGGTGCAGCGCGTGGAGCACGGGCGCGAGCAACCGCGCGCGGCGCAGCGTGTGGACGTCGCCGCCGTGGGCGATCGCGAGCAGCGGCACGCGCGTCGGCAGCGCGGCGATCGCCGACGGCACGAGCCAGTGCGCGACGATCGCGTCCCAGCGGCGCGCCCGGATCGCCACGGCCGCCGCGAGACGCGCCGAGAAGCTGATCGCCGGTCCGACGAGCGCGAGCGGCGCGCGCTCGAGCGCATCCGGTGCGCCGCCGCGCTCGAACAGCGTCGAGGGCAGGCGCACGACGCCGTCGCCGGCGCTGCGCGGACCGGCCGCGATCACGTCGACGTCGTGACCGAGCGTGCGCAGCGCCCGTGCGTGCGCGGCGACGAAGCTGCCCGCCGGATCGTGCTCCGACCGCGGATACGACGTGGTGACGAGCCCGATCCTCACCGGTTCACGACCGCGCGGTGCGCTTGCGCGCCTGCGCCGCCAGCCGCGTGCCCCACGACCGCAGGAGCACCCACGGGATCGGGTGCACGACGGTGCCGAGGTGGATGCCGCTCCTCCAGTGCTCGCCGTAGATCGGCCGCACCGGCACGTCGAGCACGCGCACGCCGGCGACGTGGAGCCGGCTCAACAGATCATTCGGATATCCGTACCGCGGGAACAGCTCGTCGAGCGGCACCTTCGCGAGCGCCTCGCGCGCGATCGCGGTGTAGCCGCACTGCGAGTCGAACACGTGGCGATAGCCCGAGGTCACCTTCGTCGCCGCCGACAGCAGCACGTTGCCGACGATCCGCGACGGCGGCATCGCCGACCAGATGTCGGGATGCGCGAACCGGTTGCCCTTGACGTAGCCGGCCTCGCCCGACGCGATCGGATCGAGCAGCGCGGGCAGATCCTCGGGATCCATCTGGCCGTCGCCCGCCATCACGACCGCGACGTCCGCGCCGAGCGCGAGCGCCCGCCGGTACCCCGTGCTGATCGCGGCGCCGACGCCGCGATTCTGGACGTGCCGGATGACCTCCACTCCGGAGGGCCGCACGCGCCGCCGCGCCGCCTCCATCGCACGCTCGCCCGTGTCGTCGCTCGAGGCGTCGTCGACGACGAGGATGTCGTCGACGAAGTCGGGCACCGTGACCACGGTCTGCGAGATCTTCTGCCGCTCGTTGAACGCGGGGATGACCACACAGACACGGAGAGATCGGTACATCGACGAGGTTCTACCCTGTCACAGGTGCGTGGTACAGCCAACTCGTCGACGAGAACGTGGTGTTCTCGGACCCAAACACACCTGCGGGCAACCCGCGGGGACTTGAACGAACAAGCGAGAACGTCATGGCTGGTGGAGTCAACAAGGTCATTCTGATCGGTAACCTCGGCGCTGATCCGGACATGCGCTACACCCCGAGCGGGCAGGGCGTGTGCGAGCTGCGCATCGCCACCAGCGAGAGCTGGAACGACAAGAACGGGCAGCGCCAGGAGCGCACCGAGTGGCACCGCGTGGTCGTGTGGGGCAAGCGCGCCGAGGTCTGCTCGAAGTACCTCTCGAAGGGCCGCCAGGTCTACATCGAGGGGCGCATCCAGACCCGCAGCTACGACGACAAGGAAGGCCAGAAGCGCTACATCACCGAGGTCATCGCGCAGGAGGTCGTGTTCATCGGCGGCGGTGGTGGCCGCGGTGAAGGCAAGCGCGACGACGGTCCGCCTCCGCCCTCGGATGCGGACTTCGGCAGCTTCGGCGGTGGTGGTGGTGGCGGCGGTGGCGGCGGCCCCGACGACGACATCCCGTTCTGAGCTATCTGGCGCCGAGCGCGACGTCCAGCCGCGATGTCCGCGCCGCGTCGACGCGCAGTGTCCGGCGGACGGTGACGGGGGCGCCGTAGGTCAGCTTGCCGCCCGCGACGGTCGGGATCGGTGCGTGCACGATCGTGATCTCGTACGTCCCGGCCGCCAGCTCGTCGATCCGGAACCGCCCGGTCTCGTCGGTGATCGCGTAGTACGGCGAGTCGATGCCGATCGCGAACGCGGCGCCGATCGTCGCGTCCTCCGACTCCACCCGGGTCACGCCCGGCCTCAACTGGAACGCGACGCGACCGCCCTCCTGTAGCTCCTGCACCTTCGCTCCACTCATCGCCCCCGCCGCGGTGATCGCGAGCGTCATCCGCGTCGCATCCCCGTGGATCGCGAGCTGCGCGGGCAGCGGATTCACCACCTGCAGCGGGGGTGCGAGCGCGCACCCGCGCTTCACGATCAAGCCCCCGACGATCGCCGGCCGCTGCTCGCCGAGCGTGTTCGGCGACACCCGCCCCGTCGTCACGCGCTCGATGTACACGAGCACGCCCGCGACGCCGCGCTCGCGGGAGATCGCGAGCGGCTCGATCGGCCCGCACGCCGACACGACCTTCGCGGGCAGCGCGCCGCGCCACGTCACCGTCCCCTCGATCACGCCGCTGAGCCCGACCTGCTGCTGATACGGCGGCGTCCGGTTGACCGACGGATAGCCCCACGGCGGCGGCACGTACGACCCGTAGCTCGCGCCGCCATACGCCGCCCCGCCATACGGATCACCGCCGTACGGCTCGCCGCTGTACTCCTCGTCGATGTAGCGCCGCGGCGTCGTCACCGGCCGCGCCGGCAACCCGTCCTCGGTCTCGGCCCCGGTCATCAGCTTCGACGACGCCTGCGCGAGGAGCCCGTGCCCGTCATCCTTGTCGCTCCCGGCCGCATACAGCGGCTGATGCGGCGCCTTCGGCCCGCACGCGAACGCGGCGAGCACGAACAGCAGCCAGCGCGGCGACGGCATGACTCAGTGTGCAACGCCGGACCTGATCCTTCAATGCCTCGCCGAATGCCTCGCCGAATGCCTCGCCGAATGCCTCGCCGAATGCCTCGCCGAGTGCCTCGCCGAGTGCCTCGCCGAGTGCCTCGCCGAGTGCCTCGCCGAGACGCGCGCGTTGCACGGAGTCAGCGCAGCAAGATTCTCCAAGTCACCGCCCCGGGGCGAGGTACGCTCGGGCGTGGTCGCCGCACGCGTGCTCCACGACGGTCCCATCCGGGTCGTCGACTACCGTTGCTCGTCGGGCCCCGGCGACTCCGTCGTTCCCGAGTGCCACATCGATCACTGCATCTCGTACGTGCGCCGCGGGAGTTTCGGCTACCGCGTCGAAGGCACGCCGTACGAGCTGGTCGCCGGCTCCGTGCTCGTCGGCCGCCCCGGGGCCGAGTACGTCTGTACGCACGAACATCACGCGCGCGGCGACGAGTGCCTGTCCTTCCACTTTGACGACAGCCTCGCCGACACTCTTGGCATCGGCGAGGCCGGTGCGTGGTCTCCGCTCTCCGAGCTGATGGTGCTCGGCGAGCTCGCCCAGGCCACCGCCGACGGCGCCACCGATCTGGGCCTGGACGAGGCCGCGCTCCTGTTCGTCGGCCGATTTGCCGAGCTCGCGCGCTCCCCGCGCCGAGCATGGAGCACGTCGAGACCATCGAGCTCGTCGAGCCCGTCGAGCTCATCGAGCGCGTCGAGCCCATTCAGCCCATCGAGCGCGTCGTCGAGCTCGTCGAGCGCGTCGTCGAGCGCGTCGTCGAGCCCATCGAGCGCGTCGTCGAGCCCATCGAGCGCGTCGTCGAGCTCGTCGAGCGCGTCGTCGAGCCCGTCGAGCGCGTCGTCGAGCCCATCGAGCGCGTC
>JAEUJX010000457.1 GCA_016794545.1 Myxococcales bacterium | reverse complement strand
TCCCCGGCTTCACCGACCTCGGCTACCACCTGCTGTCGCACTACGCGGGCAACGAAGGCCCCGACACGGAGCTCGCCGAGATCCACCGCTGGTACAACGTCGAGCTCGCCGCGTTCCTCCGCACGCTGCGCGACACGCCCGACTTCGACGGCAACTCGCTGCTCCACAACACGCTGGTCGTCGTGTGGAGCGAGATGCGCAAGGGCTCCCACTCGTTCGACAACCTGCCGATCCAGCTGTTCGGCAACGCGGGCGGCCGCCTGCGGTCGGGCCGCCTCGTGCGGTTCCCGGGCAAGACCACGAACGATCTCTGGCTGACGATCGCGCGCTCGCTCGGCATCGAGCTGCCGGTGTTCGGCGACGCGGCTCGCGGCACCGGCGTGATCGAGGGCCTGATGGACCTGCCGGCCGTGCCGCCGACCTGGCGCGAAGGCTAGGTCTTCCAGCCTGCGATCACGACGTGCGGGTAGGGCAGCACGTCGGGCACGCGCACCGCGCGCGTCTTCAGGCCGAGCTTGGCGAGCATGTCGCCCCACTCGGTGTGGTGGCGGTATGCGAGCGGCTCGTCCCAGCCGACCATCACGCGGTCGAGGTACTCGGTGAACTTGAGGCCGAACCACGGCTCCGTCGTGATGTCCTTCAGGATCAGCACGCCGCCCGGCGCGAGCAGGTTGTAGAGGGTGCCGAGGAGCTTCTCCTGATCCTCCTTCGGCACGTGGTGCATCACGTCGAGCACGTAGATGCCCTGGAAGCCGCCATCGACGTGGAGGTCGCGCACGTCGCCGGCGATGAAGTCGTGGCCGGTGAGGCCGAGCGACTGCATGACGCCGGTGGCCATCTCGATGCGCTTGGCATTGAAGTCGACGCCGGTGATCTGGCGGGCGGGCTGCGTCTGCGCGAAGTACGCGGCGAACAGGCCGAAGCCGCAGCCGAGATCGAGGATGCGGCCGTCCGGCGGCAGCAGCAGGTCCATGACGCTCAGGAGCTTCGAGCGCATGATCGTGAACCGGATGGTCGCGTACGCTGCCTCGACCGGCGGCAGGGCGCGGACGATGCGGCGCATCGCGCGGGCTCCGAACATCTCCTGAGCGTCGAGCGGGCGGCGCGGGAACAGCCGGTCGCGCAAGGATGTCGTGGACTTCGGAGCGGTCGTCACGAGCACTCCTTAACACGCCGGGCCTGGGACGGGGACAACGATTTCCTCTAGAGTCGCGCCCGTCACGGCATGAGGCAGCGTCTGGCCGACTGGATCGTCAAGTACCGCTACGTGCTGTTCGCGGCGTGGCTGATCCACGTCTTCTACGTCCACTACTTCCTCATCGGGTTCCTCAGCTGGGACGGGTTCGGTCACCGCGGCTTTCCGATCATCGAGCTGTTCCAGCACGGCGATCTCGGCAAGGACAAGTTCAACGAGTGGTCGCTGGTCGGCTACACGCCGTTCGTCGAGCTCGCGCACCTCCCGTTCCTGTGGCTGTTCGAGCTGCGCGGCCTCATCATCGGGTTCCCGCTGGTCGTCCTCCCGCTGTGCGTGTACGCGGTCTACGCGCTCGCGCACGAGCTCACCGGCGACAAGCGCGCCGCGACGTTCTCGGCGTTCGCGTACGCCGCGATCCCGCTCGTGAACCAGCAGCCGTTCACCTGCTACATCGACTTCTCCGTCATCGGCATCCTCGCCTACTGGCTCTACGCGCTCGTGCGGGTGCGCCGGCCCGAGGGGCGCGTGAAGAACGCGGTCCGCCTCGTGATCGCGACGTTCCTCTTCACGATGTCCCGCTCGCAGGGGCCGTACGTCCTCGTCGTCGTGTTCCCGCTGCTCGCGTACGCGCTGTTCCTGGCGCGCGACCGCTGGAAGCTGCGGATCGCGGACAAGCAGGGCCTGCGGCTCGCCGTGCTCGCGATCGCCGTCGGGATGGCGCCGGCCATCGCCGTGCAGATCCACAAGTACCTCGCCTACGGCAGCCCGATCGCGCCGATGCAGCTGTCGTTCCTCGGCCTCAAGATCGGGACGGGCGTGCCGGTCGAGACGTACTTCCAGTACGCGGGGCTCGGCGGCACCGACGTGAAGTCGCTGCTGATCGGGTTCTGGAACGGCTGGGTCTGGCACGCGAAGTGGCCGCTCGGCGCGTTCTACGCGTCGCAGTTCATGGCCGCGGGCCTGCTGTTCCACGCCGCCGTCCTGTTGCTGCCGGTGTTCCTGCGCCACGCGACGAGGCTGGAGAAGTGGGTCCTCGGTTCGGGGCTGCTGGTCTCGCTGCTGACGAAGGACTTCGCGATCCCGCGCATGAGCTACACGCTGATGCTGGCGATCGCGCTCGTCCTCGGGCGCTCGCTGGCTGCGCTCGCCGCGACCACGCGGTGGCGCGCGGCGTTCTTCGTCGTGCTCGGGCTCGTCGTCATCCACCTCTTGCGTCCGGAGTTCGACCTCATCCAGCTGAAGACCCGGAAGGCGATCTCGCCGCAGCTCAACGTGGTCGGCAGCAAGCACTTCATCGACGGCGGCTGGGAGGTCCCGGTGTTCCCCGACCACGACTACCAGCTCGCGATCGTCCAGGAGACCGCGAACCACTTCGTCCTCCAGATGTACGGCAAGCGGCTCTCGAACGAGATCGTGGGCACGGTGCCGGCACCACCACCGGGCGATCGCTGCGCGAGCTATCGTGCGTTCAACGACGCGCACCCCGACGTGCTCTACGTCGACGATCTGGACCTGACCAAGGACTGCCAGCGCGAGTGCGTGATCAAGGGGTGGCGCTGCTTCGGATGGCGGATCACACCATGACCGAGCGCTTCGCCGACTGGCTCGACCGGAACAAGCTGTGGCTGTTCGCCGCGTGGCTCGTCTACGCGTACGTCATCCACTACCAGCTCATCGGCTACATGAGCTGGGACGGCTTCGGCTACCGCACCACGCCGGTCGTCGAGCTCATGCTCGACGGCGACCTCAACGCCGAGAAGTTCAACGACTGGGCGATGGTCGGGCACGTCCCGTTCCTCGAGCTGCTGCACGTGCCGTTCCTGAAGGTCTTCGGCATGCGCGGGCTCCTCATGGGCTTCCCGCTCGTGCTGTTCCCGCTGTGCGTCATCGCCGTGTATCTCTTCATGCGCGAGCTGACCGGCTCGAGCCGCGGCGGCACGCTCGGCGCGTTCGCGTACGTCGCGATCCCGATGGTCAACCAGCAGCCGTTCACCGGCTACGTCGACTTCGCGGTGACGGCGATCCTCGCGTACTGGCTGTACGCGATGCTGCGGCTCCGCGCCGACGAGCGGCCGCTGCGGCGCTGGGGCCGCCTCGCGCTGGCGACGTTCTTCCTCACGATGTCGCGCTCGCAGGGCGTGTACATCGTCATCGTCCTCGCGCCGATCCTCGCGTACGCGATCTTCGGCCAGCGCGAGAAGCTGCGCGTGCGGTTCGAGCAGCGCGGCGTCCTCTGGCGCGCGGCGGGCGTGCTCGCGCTCGGGGCCGTGCCCGCGATCGGCATCCAGATCTACAAGTACTACGCGTACGGCAGCCCGATCGCGCCGATGCAGTTCAGCTTCCTCGGCATCAAGATCGGCACGGGCGTTCCGATCGACACGTACTTCCACTTCGCCGGCCTCGAGGGCTCCGATCTGCGCTCGCTCGCGAAGGGGGCGTTCGAGGGCTGGATCTGGCACCCGAGCTGGCCGCTCGGCGCGTTCTTCGCGTCGCGCTTCATGGCGACGGGCCTCCTGTTCAACCTGGCGCTCCTCGTGCTGCCGCTCGCCCTCCGGCACGCGACGCGCGTCGAGCGCTGGATCCTCGCCGGCGGCCTGCTCGTGTCGTTCCTGTCGAAGGACTTCGCGGTCCCGCGCTGGAGCTACACCACGACGCTCGCGCTCGCGATCGTCCTCGGTCGCGCGCTGCTCGTGCTGTGCGAGTCGAAGCACCGGAAGCCGTGGTTCTGGGTGGTGTTCGCGATCGCGGCGCTGCACCTGTGGCTGCGGCCGGCGTTCGACGTGCTGCAGATCCAGAAGGGCTACATCTCGCCGCGCCTGAACGTCACGCAGAGCACGATGTTCATCCACACCGACGGCTCCGACGAGGTGCACATGCTCCCGAACCGGAGGTTCGAGGTGGTGGTCCTCGAGGGCATGCCGTTCAGCCTCCAGGTCTACGGCCAGACGTTCACGAACAAGATGCTCGGCACCATTCCGGGGAGATACGTGCTGCCGAACTGCGAGGGCCTCCGCACGTTCAAGGCAGAGCATCCCAAGGCGCTGTTCATCGACGACCAGCACTTCTCGGCGAAGTGCGATCGCCACTGCGTCGTGACGGTCGCGGGCTGGTATTGCGCGCTGTGGCAGATCAACCTGCCGTCGTCGCCTCAGCGCTGACGGAACACGAACAGCCCCTTCTTGTTCGAGATCACGATGTCGGCGTCGCGGTCGTCATCGAGGTCGCCGATCGTGATCGTGCGGCCGATGCCGGAGTCGTCGTCGATGTCGTGGCGCTCGAGCGTGCCGTCCGCCTCGATCGTCCAGTACGCGAGGTACGCGGGGTCGTCGTCGCCCGGGTCGCCGTAGCCGAGCGGGTGCGCGCGCCAGTTCTTGCCGCTGACGAGCTCGGGGATGCCGTCGCCGTCGAGGTCGCCCATCGCCACGGAGTGCATCTGCGAGATCGACGTGTCGATCGAGCGGGGCGTGAACGTGCCGTCGGCCTCCTGCAGCCACGCATCGAAGCCGTAGCTGTGCGGGTGTGCGCACGGGAGGTCCGCGCGGCCGTCACCGTCGACGTCGCGCGCGAACATCGTGCTGCACGGATCGGGGCCGATCGCGAGCGGGTGAAACGGCCAGCTGGTCCGCGCGGCGGTCTGCTCGAACCAGCCGGCGGTGGTGAGCACGTCGACGAGACCGTCGCCGTTGACGTCGCCCGCGCCGAGGCCGTGGTAGTAGCGGTACGCGCCGCCGAACCCCTGCTCGCTGATCGGGTGCGCGATCCACGGCGCGAACGGATCGGGCGCCGGCTCGAACCACGCGAGCACGCCGGGGTTCTCGATGCCCATCAGCATCACGCCGCGGCCATCGCCGAACAGATCGACGTACACCGGCACCTCCATGCCGGCGTGGAGCTCGGGCGCGATCAGGTGGCGCTGCCAGTGGCCGCCCGCGCCCTGCGGGTTGCGGTACCAGTACATCGCGTCGGCCGCGTACGGGGCGACGATCAGGTCCAGCCAGCCGTCGCCGTCGAGATCGCGCGGCCAGACGCCGACCGCGTCGCTGTAGTCCGCCGGGTCCCACGTCTCCGGCGTGCGGATCTCGGTCGGGACGAAGTCCGGGCCGCGGTACCAGTACTGATCGGTCGCGAGGTCGAGCACGCCGTCGCGGTCGATGTCGACGATCGCGACGCCCTCGGCGCGAAACGCGGTGTCGAGCACCTGCTTGTCGAACGCGGGCGGGGACGCGGGCGGCTCCCCGCACGCGGCGAGCAGCGCGGCGCCGAGCGCGAGCCTCATGCGCCCGGTGGAACGGGGGCGGCCGCGGGCGTGGCCACCTCGTCGGTGCGCTGCGACAGCTGGGCGACGGAGGACAGCTCGACGCCGTACCACAGCATCACCGCCGCGCCCCAGATCGTGATCGGGATGAACCACGACAGGTGGACGAGCGTCGCGTACGCGAGCGCGGTGGGAGCGGCGATGCCATGCACCATCATCGCCTGGGACGCGAAGTAGTGATACGGGCCGATCGCGCCCGGGCTCGACGGGAGCAGGATGCCGAAGCCGGTCACGCACATCGTGATCACCGCGAACTGCACCGTCATCGGGATGCCGAAGATCGGCAGGATCGCCACGTAGATGCCGGCCTCGAACGCCCACACCACGATGCTGAGCGCGACGAGCGACAGCGCGTCCTTCGGGTCGCGCAGGCAGGCGCCGGCGTCGGTGACGTGCTTCGCGAGGTTCTCGAACTTGCCCTGCCACCTCGCACCGAGCGGAGACGTGAGCTTGCGCGTGAGCGCGATCACGACGTTCGGCCACACCGCACCGACGACCATGACCACCGTCGCGAGCCCGAACACCGCGAGCGCGACGTACACGAGCTCGCGCATCCAGCCGGCGACCTCGACGGTGAAGCTCGCGACCACGAGGAACAGCAGCATCACCAGGCCGTCGAGCACGCGCTCGATGAACGTGACGCCGAGCGACTGCGCGAGCGGCATCTTCGCGCGCTCCGCGAGCATGCCCGCGCGCACCAGCTCGCCGAGCCGCGCCGGCAGCACGTTGTTCGCGCCGTAGCCGACGACCACGATGTTGGTGGCGGTCGGGAGCGACAGCCGCGCGTGCTTGCGCACGAGCACCCGGCAGCGGAGGCCGCGGATCACGTGGGACACGAGGTACGAGGCGATGCCGAGCGGCAGCCACGGCCACAGCTCGAGGTTCGAGAACGCGGCCTTCACCGACTCGAAGTCGATGCCGCGCATTGCCAGGTAGACGAAGACCGCGCTGACCGCGAGGCCAACGCAGATCACCGTCCACCGATTCTTCAGCACCGTCGCACCTTACGGGACGGCGGGCCGGCTACGCAACAACTCGATCTCCTGCAATCTCGCGCACGTAGTGACCGAGCGCACCGCAGATGGAAACGTGGAGACCGGCACCTTCCGTGTTACAAGAACCCCTCGATGCCGGTGCGAGCGACGTTGGGCCTGATCAAGACACTGCGTCCGCACCAGTGGGTGAAGAACCTGTTCGTGGTCGCGGCGCTGGTGTTCGGGCGCCACCTCACCGACCTCGACTACGTCATCCGCGCCCTCATCGCGTTCGGCGCGTTCTGCGCGCTGTCCGGCGCCGTCTACATCTTCAACGACGTCCGCGACGTCGACGCCGACCGCGAGCACCCGACCAAGCGCCACCGCCCGATCGCCGCGGGTGACCTCTCGCCGCGCACCGCACTCCTCTGGGCGGTCGCGTTCGCCGCCGGCGCCCTCGTCACCGCGGGCCTGCTCGGCCCGTACGTGCTCCTGTTCGCCGGCCTCTACCTCGCGCAGAACATCGCGTACTCGCTGAAGCTGAAGCAGGTCGCGTTCATCGACGTCGGCCTCATCGCCTCGGGCTTCCTGCTGCGCGTGCTCGCCGGCGGCGCCGCGATCGCGGTCCCGGTCTCCGGCTGGCTGCTCGCCTGCACCGTCCTCATCGCGCTGTTCCTCGGCTTCGGCAAGCGCGCGCACGAGCTCGCGTGGGCCGAGCACAGCGGCAAGAGCACCGCCACCCGCGCCGCGCTCGCCGGCTACAAGCTGCCGCACCTGAAGCTCGCGATCTACGCGCTCGGTGCGATCACCAGCGTGGCGTTCCTCGTCTACACGCTCCAGCCGCACACCATCGCGTATTTCGGCACGCGCCACCTCGTGTGGTCGTCGCCGTTCGTCGCGCTCGGCATGCTGCGCTTCATGTCGCTCGCGCTGTGGAAGCCGAAGGACGAGTCGCCGACCGAGGCGATGCTGCGCGATCCGCTGATGCTGTCGATCATCGGCGGCGCGACCGCGACGATCCTGATCGCGATCTACGGCTGAGCCGTCGCGCACTGCGCGTGCACGTAGAGCAGCCGGTCCGGCCGCTCGCGATAGTGCGCCTCGAACGTCAGGTCGCTGGTATTGGCGTAGCCGCAGTTCTGCGGGTCGCGGCGGATCGTCCAGCACGGCATGTTGGTGCTCGCGGCGTCGCACATCGGCAGCAGGTGCTGGTCGGTATGGTCTTCGCTCTCCTGGGTCACCGTGCAGTTCGCCGGATCGCCGTCGAGCAGCGGCCGCTCGAAGCAGGGCGGCCCGATCAACGGCCAGCGTGGCGCGAGCGTGCCGACCCAGACGTCCGCTTCCCCGGGCCCGATCCTCCCGACGAACGCGCGGTTCGGCATCGCCGCGGCAACGGCCTCGAGGCGCGGTGCCGGGAGCCGTGCGCCGATCACGACGATCGCGTCGCCGATCCGCGTGGGCGCCTCCTTGATGACCTGCACGAGATCGGCGACCGGCGCCGTCGACGCGTCATCGGTCGCGGCGAGGATCACCACTGCGAGCGGTGCGCTCCGCCGCCGGAATCCGGTGTTTGCCGGCTCGCGTAGCGCCCGCGTGGCGACCTCGAGCGGCCGCGATGGTGCGGGGCTCGCGTGCCCGAGCGCGCCACGCTGTGGAAGCACCTCGGCGAGCGTGCCCGCGTAGTTCGTCGTGCGCACGCGCAGCA
The DNA here is from genome assembly GCA_016794545.1 of Myxococcales bacterium. Taxonomy (GTDB): domain Bacteria; phylum Myxococcota_A; class Polyangia; order Haliangiales; family Haliangiaceae; genus JABFXX01. The sequence continues at coordinate 2,490 of JAEUJX010000457.1, read as the reverse complement.
GGTCGACCTGATCGACGAGGTAGCCGTCGACGAGCTCGCCCGTCTCGGAGTCCGAAGCGACGACGCCGATGTGCGTGTCCCCCCACCGGGCGAGCTCTAGCCCGATCGTGTTCAGCGTCTGCGCGACGGCCGCCTCGTACGGCTCCATCGCCGGCGATCGCTCGATCACGATCAGCACGTCGCGCGGCTGCGGCGGCGCCACGGCGATCCAGAGGTCGACCGCCGTGAACAGCTGCGGCTCACCGACCGGCTCGGGCGAGGTGCAGGCCGTTAGCGTGGCGAGGAGCAGGAGCGAGCGCATCAATCAACAACGAGCACATCGCGGGCCAGCGCGCGCCACGCGCATTCGCGGTGTTGCGCGGTCGCGGCGCCAACGTCGTTGGCGATCTGCCAAGCGCGCGAGTGCTCAGCGCGCCGGAGCGGTGACGCCGCGCAGCTCGCCGAGGATCTCGCTCGGCAGCGGGAACCAGCGCAGCGCCTCGAAGTCGGCGTTGCGGGGCGGCTCGCGCAGCTCGAGCGTCTTGAACTCCTCGGCGGCGGCGGCGATGACCTTCTTCGCCTCGTCGAGGTACGTCGGCAGCGCCCACTCGGGCTCGCTCGCGTGGCGCGAGCGAAACGCGAGCTTGCCGGTGCGGTAGGACAGCTCGTCGAGCCGCATCACCGACGCGGCGACCGATCCGCGGTGGCGCCAGGCGCCGGAGTCGGGCTCGAACGTGTAGTGGGGCAGGAGGCGCCAGCCCTCGTTCGCGACGAGGTGGATCGCGTCGAGCAGGAACTGGAACTGGATCTCCGACAGGAAGTAGTTGAAGTTGACGCGCACCCAGCCCGGCTTGATGCCCTCGCAGCCGCGCACGATCTCGCGCTCGAACTCCTTGCTGGTCTCGAGGTCGATGCCGAGCAGGCGGTGACCGTACGGGCCCGCGCAGCCGCAGCCGCCGCGCGACTGGATGCCGAACAGGTCGTTGAGCAGGGCGACGACGAAGTTGTGGTGCAGGTACGCGTCGCGGTGGCGCACGACGAACGACACGATCGAGAGGCGCGACGCCTCCTGGTTGCCGAGGATGCGCAGGTTCTCGTTGTTCGACCACGAGGCGATCGCGCGCTGGATGAAGTCGACCTCGCGCTCGTGGATCGCCTCCGCGCCCACCGCCTCCTTCAGCTGGAACACGAGCCCCGCCCGGACCGATTCGATGATCGCCGGCGTGCCGCCCTCCTCGCGGTGTACGGGGTCGACGAGGTAGCGGTGCTCGCTCTGGTTGACGTAGGCGACCGTGCCGCCGCCGGGACACGCGGGCACGGTGTTGCGGAGGAGGTGCCGCTTGACGATCAGCACGCCGGGCGTCTGCGGGCCGCCGATGAACTTGTGCGGCGAGATGAACACCGCGTCCTTCGCGGCCAGCGCGTCGGCCGCCGGGTTCATCTCGATCTGGACGTAGGGAGCGGCCGCGGCGAAGTCCCACAGCGAGTACGCGCCGTGCTGGTGCAGCAGCCGCGAGATCGCGATGGTGTCGGACGCGATGCCCGTGACGTTCGACGCGGCGGAGAAGCTGCCGATCTTGAGCGGCCGCGCGGCGTGCGCGATCAGCTCGCGCTCGAGGTGGGCGAGATCGACGTGCCCGTCGGCGTCCTCGTCGATCACCACGACATCGGCGATCGACTCGCGCCACGGCAGCTCGTTCGAGTGGTGCTCGAACGGGCCGATGAAAACGACCGGGCGCTCGGCCTCCGGGATGCGCTCGCCGAGCTGGTAGCGCGCGTCCAGATCCGCCGGGATGCGGAGGTTCATGCACTCGATCAGCTTGTTGATCGCGCCGGTCGCACCGGAGCCCGTGAAGATCACGAGGTCGTCGGGGCCGCCGCCGCAGGCGCGATGGATGATCTGCCGCGCGTCGTCGCGGAAGCTCGTCGTCTGGCGGCCCGTGCCCGAGGTCTCGGTGTGCGTGTTCGCGTAGAGCGGCATCACCTCGTTGCGGATGAAGTCCTCGATGAACGACAGCGAGCGCCCGGAGGCCGTGTAGTCCGCGTAGGTCACGCGGCGCACGCCGTACGGGCCCTCCAGGGCAGCGTCGTCGCCGATGATCGAGGTGCGGATCGTCTCGATCAGCCGTGCGCTCGCGGGGTGCATACCCCTGCGATACCACGCCGACGTGTGCGAGCGTTCGACGTCCTAGATAGCGGACGAACGGTCAGTACAGCTTCGGCGCCGAGTTGATGATCTGCAGCGCTTCCTCGGCGGAGAACCCGACCAGCTGCGCGTACTCGCGGATCGACGGCCACCGCGGCTTCGAGTACTCCTTGCCGCGCTTCAGCGCCTCGGCGCGGTCGATGTAGCCCTCCCGGACCATGTTCGACAGCATCGACTCGTCCTCGGTGAAGCCGGCGATCGTGCCGTAGAGGTAGTTGTAGAACGCTGCGGTTCCGTCGCCGATCCGCCACGTCGTCTCGGTGTCGGTCGCGACCTCCCAGTCGTACTCGCGGCGGATGGTGCCG
>JAEUJX010000440.1 GCA_016794545.1 Myxococcales bacterium | reverse complement strand
GACCTTCTCCGCGAGCTTCACGCGAGGATCTTTCTCCTCGGCGTACTTGCCGGAGAGCACGAGCTCAGCCGATGACTTGGGCAACGACACGGGGGCAAGCTCCAGGAGGGACCGTCCATCCCGGGCCGCGGAATACATGTCGCGAAGGCGTGTGTCCGTCAAGAGCCAAAAAGCCTTGTCTGCCTCGGAAGTTGCGATCAACGAAGGGTGGTCCGCCAGGAGGCAGATCACCTCCAGCTCCCACAGAGGGACTCGCACGTCGGCCGCGGCGGCCGGCGCGCCCGCTCCCTCGGGTCCGCCCGACGAGGAACCCGGGTGTCCGCCGGGGGCATTGGGGTGACCCGGCGCGCGATGCGACCCCCCGCCGCTCCCCGCACCCGGACCGCCCGGTCCGCCCTGGCCGTGCCCCTGGCGCGGGATCGCTCCGCGCACCACGGCGACATCCACTCCGAGCGCAGTCGCCAACCTGTGGACATGTTGGTCGCGCGTGAGCTGCCGGGCAACTTTCGCGAGCAGCCGCCCGGCGTCCTCGACCGCGCGCGTCCTGGCCTCCGCGTTCCCGCGCGCCTTGCCCCAGACCTCCTCGGCGAAGAACTCGATCCCGCCGAGCGCGCGATCGACCGCCTCGCGCAGCACCTCGGTCCCGCCCGAGGCGACGAGGCTGTCGGGATCCATGCCGTCGCCGAGCAGCCCGCCGGACCCCGCCATGCCCGACTTCGCGTTGCCCGGCCGCCGCGCGACGGCCACCTCGACGTCGGCCTCCACGCACATCTGCAGCGCGTGCATCGTCGCCTTGTAGCCCGCGCGATCGCCGTCGTAGAGCAGCACGATCCGATCGGCGAGGCGGCGCAGGATCGAGATCTGCTCCTGGGTCAGCGCGGTGCCGAGGGGCGCGACGACCTCGCAGAACCCGGCCTGGTGCAGCGTGATGACGTCGAAGTTCCCCTCGACGAGCACGACCCGGTGCGCGGTGGCCATCGCCTCGCGCGCCTGCGCGAGCCCGAACAGGAGCTTGCTCTTCTTGTAGACCGCGCTCTCGGGGCTGTTGATGTACTTCGGCGGCTCGCTGCCGTCGGGACCCGGCTGGGGCTTCGCGACGAGGCGCGAGGAGAACCCGACGATCTCGCCGCCGGGCACCATCACGGGGCACACGAGGCGATCGCGGTTGCGGTCGTAGTAGCCGCCGCCGCGCCCCGACGGCCGCGGCGCGAGCAGCCCGAGCTTCACCGCGAGCTCGAGATCCGCGCGCTTGGCCATCAGGTGCTTCGCGAGCGCGTCCCACTCGGGCGGCGCATAGCCTAGGTGGAACTTCTCGGCGGTCTCGGCCGACACCCCGCGCTTGGCGAGGTACGCGCGGCCGGGCTCGCCGCGCGGGTCGGAGACCAGCAGCTCGCGATAGAACGCCGCGGCGACCTTGTTGAGGTCGAGCATCGCGACGCGCTCGCCGCGGGCGCGGCGCACCTCCGGCGGCTCCTCGATACGCGGGACCGCGATGCCGAAGCGCGCCGCGAGCTGCTCGGCCGCCTCGACGAAGCTCTTGCCCTCGAGCTCCATCACGAACGTGAACACGTCGCCGTGCTTCTGGCAGCCGAAGCAGTGGAAGAAGCCCTTGTCGGGCGAGACGTTGAACGACGGGGTCTTCTCGCCGTGGAACGGGCACAGGCCCTTCCAGCTCCGGCCCGCCTTCCGCAGCTGCACGTGCTGCCCGATCACCGCGACGATATCCGCGGCGTCTCGGATCTGCGTGATGACGTCCTCCGGAATCATGCCCACCCCGAAACGCGAACCATGACCGATCCGGTGGCCAAACGCGAGATGCGGGCGCCGTTACCGGGACGTCTCTGATGTAGGTGCGCTCGACGTGGCGGGGCGTGGCCGGCTCCCGTCGACGATCGTGTAGATCACGAGCACGAACGTCAGCGCGATCCACAGCCCGAGCAGCGCCTGGATCGCGCGCGTCGTGCCGGCCGCGACCTTCGGGCCGTGGTCCTCGTGACCGAGATCGTGGCGGTGCTTCTTCCGCTGCGTCCCGGGGATCTCGGACTCGTCGGTCGACATCGGCCGGAACGTGCCAAAGCCAGCCCGCCGCGTCAACGCCGGAGCCGCCCCGCTAGCGGCTCGCGTCGCGCATCAGGCGGGCGAATCCGGCTCCGGCGGCCGCGGCGATCGACTCGGGCGTCAGCGAATTCGCGTCGGGCTCGACCACGAGCGCGAGGGCGCCCAGCACCTGGCCGACGATCGAGATCGGAACCACCATCAGCTCGCCCCGGGCGGACAGCGCCTGCATCAGCGCGTGGTCGAGCGCGTTCAGGTCGGATCCGTCGGCGCGCGCCGTGGTGTTGCGGTGCACGGACTTCGCGACCAGGCACGGCTTCTCGAGCGGGACCGCGACGTCCGCCTCCGGACCGCCCGCGCGGCAGAACCCCTTCCAGCTCGTCGCGATCTCGCCGCGCACGACGAGGATCGTCGCCGCGTGGCACGACGGCATGAACCGGAACAGCGCGTCGATGACGAGCCTGCCCACCTTGTCGCGCGAGTGGGCGCGGCGGATCGCGCGCGTCACCTCGCCGAGCGTGTTGCCGCCCGCGCCGGTCTCCTCGCGCGACCGGCCCGTCGCGACCTTCTTGAGCGCGATCCGCCCGAGCGGGCTCTGCGTGGCCGGAGGCCCGCCCGAGAACCGGCGCACCGGAGCCGGGGGCGGCGGCGGGGGCGGGGGCGGTGCCTCCGCCGGCTCGTCGGCGATCGTGCGCACGTACCGGCGGCGCTCCCGCCCGGGGCTCGCCTCGGGGTCGGTCATCACCGAGCCGTCGCCGAAGTCCTCCTGCGTCTCGGCGCGCAGCTCGTCGAGGCTCGCGAGCATGGCGCGCCCCTGGCTCGCGTCGCGCTCGATCGTCGGCTCGAGCGGCTCGTCGTGCTCGCCGATGTCGACATCGATCTCGAGCTCCGCGTCGCCCGCGTCGCCCCCGTCCTCGTCGACATCTTCCTCGGCCGTGAACCGCGTGGTCGGCGCGCGCTCGAGGCGCTCGAGCGAGAGGTCGGGCTCGCTGTCCTCGACGAGGTCGACCTTGATCTCGTGGAACGACTGCCGTGACGCGCCGGGCGTGCGCACGAAGCGCGACTGGCGCTGGATGCCGTACACGCGCTCGAGCTGGTACCGGACGCGCAGCTCGGCGGCGATCGAGATGATCAGCAGGTGCGGCTCGACGACGAGCTCGTCGGCGAGGATCGCGAGCGCCTTCGGCGGCAGCGGGCCGGTCGCCGCGATCACGATCTTGCGGTCGGTCCCGACGCGCAGGAGGGGGATGCAGTTGAACCGCTGGGCGACGTCCGGGTGGAGGAGCAGCTGGAGCTCCTTGTCCACGCGCTCGAAGTGCCGCGCGAGCGCCGCCGGCATGCCGTGCTGCTGGGCCAGCGCGCTCGACAGCGTGTCGAGATCGACGAACCCGAGCTCGATCAGGTTCGTGCCAAGGCGCGCGCCCCACATGACCTGGGCGCGCAGGGCCTGTTCGAGCTGGTCCGTGGTGAGCGAACCACCCGCCACCAGCAGCTCCCCGAGCCTCGGCATGTCGTCAGACCACGTTACCAGTTAGGCGACCGTGACGTCCTTCGAGAGGTACACGTCCTGGATCGCCTGGAGCAGCTCGACACCCTCCTTGAACGGGCGCTGGAACGCCTTGCGGCCGGCGATGAGGCCCATCCCGCCCGCGCGCTTGTTGATCACCGCGGTCATCACCGCGTCGCGCAGGTCGTTGTCGCCCGACGCGCCGCCCGAGTTGATGAGGCCGACCTTGCCCATGTAGCAGTTCGCGACCTGCCACCGGGTCCAGTCGATCGGGTTGTCGCTGGTGAGCTCCGAGTAGACCTTCTTGTGCGTCTTGCCGAGGCCCTTGAGCGCGGGGTCGTTGTAGCCGCCGTTCAGCTCGGGGAGCTTCTGCTTGATGATGTCGGCCTGGATCGTCACGCCGAGGTGATTGGCCTGGCCGGTGAGGTCCGCCGACAGCGACTGATCGCCGGCCTGCGTCTTGAACGCCGCGTTGCGCACGTAGCACCACAGCACCGTGAACATGCCGAGCTCGTGCGCCTGCGCGAACGCCTCGGAGATCTCCTGCAGCTGGCGGCGGGACTCGGGCGCCCCCCAGTACACGGTGGCACCGATGCCCTGCGCACCCATGTTCCAGCACTGCTTCACGTTGCCGAACAGCGTCTGGTCGTGCGTGTTCGGATAGCTGAGCAGCTCGTTGTGGTTGATCTTCACGATGAACGGGATCTTGTGCGCGTAGCGGCGCGCGGTGATCCCGAGCACGCCGAACGTCGACGCGACGGCCGAGCAGCCGCCCTCGATCGCCAGCTTCACGATGTTCTCGGGATCGAACATCGCCGGGTTCGGCGCGAACGACGACGCGCCGGAGTGCTCGATGCCCTGATCGACGGGGAGGATCGACACGTAGCCGGTGTTCGCGAGCCGGCCATGGCCGAACATCGCCTGCATCGCGCCGAGGACGCGCGGGGTGCGATCGGAGCCCCGGGCATAGACCTCGTCGATGTAGGCCGGGGAGGGCAGGGTCAGCGCGCTCGACGCGATCGTCTTGCACTGGTGGTCGAGCAGGCTGGCGTGCTCGCCGAGGATGTCGCGGATCTTCCTGAGCTCCATGGCGCCGTTGTACCGGCGGGTGGCGCGGACGCGCAAGCGGTCACACCTCCAGGTACGGGTGAGGTGGAAATGGTTGATCCCGCCCGGGATGGTCCGATACAAAGCATCATCTTTTCGCCGGGAGTCGAGTTCATGCGCCTTGCTTCGATCGCGTCCGTGCTGTTCCTCACCCTTGCCGCCTGCGGTGACGACGGCGGCTCGACCACGCCTGATGCCCCGATGGTGGACGACATCGGCTTCACCAAGCCGAAGGCCGCCCTCAAGTCCAACATGGAGGTCTCGAAGAACAACTGGACGGAGATCGGCCCCGCCGACCTCACGTGCCTCGGCACCCCCAATGCCGACATGGCCACCACCGTCGCGGTGACGCTGACCACCAAGGTCAAGGACTTCCAGAGCGGCAACGCGGTGCCGGGCACCGTCGTCACCGCGTTCCGGGATCAGAACACGGCCGACATGATCGCCGGTCCGGTCACCTCGGATGGCAACGCCGATCTCTCGATGATGTTCCCGGTCGGCGTGAAGCGGTTCGGCTTCAAGATGACGAACTCGAACGCGCTCGACACGCTCCTGCTGAACCAGACGCTCGATCCGGCGATGCCGACGCAGATGATCAGCCAGATCCAGAGCGTGTCGACGGCGACCGCGCAGACGCTGCCGGCGCTGATCGGCGTGTCGCGCACGCCGGGCACCGGCATCCTCGCCGGCGCGGTCCGCGACTGCGCGGGCAACGAGATGTCGAACTTCATCGCCACCGTGTCGAGCACCGAGGCGAGCCTGACCTCGACCGTCGATGTCGTGAAGCACCTCCCGGGCGTCGACGCCTACTACTTCTCGGCGTCGGTGGGCCTGCCGGTCCGCCACAGCCAGCAGCAGCACTCGTCGAAGAACGGCCTGTTCATGGCGATCGAGATGCAGCCGACCGCGATGGCGTACGTCCAGGTCTGGGGCTACAAGAACGACGCCGACCTCGCCGCCGACAAGCTCTCGCTGATCGCCCAGCTGAAGAGCGCGGTGATCGCCGATGTCGTCATCACCGGCTCGTACGACCCGCTGCGCACGCCGTGAGGTAACGTTCCCAGGTGACGTCCGCGCCGCCGCGCAACGACCTACGGGACGCGCTGGTGGCGTGGGGCGTGGTCGCGGTCCTGGTGACCGTGCTGGTGCGGATCAACGTCACGCTGCCGGCGATCGGCCACCTCGGCTCGGCGCTCGTCGCCGTGCTGTTCCTCTACGCGCCCGTGTTCTACGCGTGGCGCCGGACCGAGGACCTCGCCGACTACGGCTTCCACGCGGCGCCGCTCGGCCGGGGCCTCGCGACCGCCGGCGTCGCGATCGCGGTGATCTTCCCCGTGTTCGCGCTCGGCTACTTCGCGTTCTACGAGATCGCGTGCGGCTCGGATCTGCTCTCGAACCTGGTGCCGCACAACCTGTGCTCGCGCTACGGCGGGCTCGCCGGGCTCCACGCGCCCGCGCTCACCCCCAAGCTCGCCGAGTTCTGCGCGGTCCAGCTGATCGTCGTCGCGCTGCCCGAGGAGCTGTTCTTCCGCGGCTTCCTGCTCGGCCTGCTCGAGCGGCGCTTTCCGCCGAAGCGCCGCATCCTCGGCGGTGGCATCGGCCTGGCGCTCGTCATCTCGGCGGGGATGTTCGCGCTCATCCACCTCCCCAAGGACGGCGACCCGCGCGCGCTCGCGACCTTCTTCCCCGGCCTCCTGTTCGGCTGGATGCGGTCCGCGACCGGCTCGATCCTCGCATCGACGCTGACCCACGCCGGATCCAACATCCTGATCCGGCTCCTCGATCTGATGGTGCTCCGATGACGATCCAGCTCCGCACTGCCGCCCTGTTCGACATGGACAACACGCTGCTCCGCGTGGACACGGGCATGTCGTGGACCAGGTTCCTCTACCGCCGCGGCGAGCTCGGCCGCCGGATGATCGCCAAGGCGGTCTACTGGTCGACGCTCTACAAGCTCGCCGTGCTCGACATGGAGGCCGTGTTCACGAAGCTGTGCCTGGACCTCGAGGGCGACAGCGAGGCGGAGATGATCGCGAAGTGCGAGGTCTGGTACCGCGAGCACATCGCCCCCGAGGTCGCCCCCGCCGCGAAGGTCGCCGTCGACTATCACCGCAGCCGCGGCCACCTCGTCGTGCTCGCGACCGGCTCCACCTGCTACGCCGCCCGCCCGGTCGCGCGCGGCGTCGGGATCGATCACGTGCTCTCGAGCGAGCTCGAGGTCGTCGGCGGCGCGTTCACCGGCAAGCCGAGCGCGCTGTGCTTCGGCCACCACAAGGTCGCGCTCGCCGAGCGCTGGGCCGAGCACAACGGCGTGGACCTCTCGCGCAGCTTCTTCTACTCCGACAGCTACAACGACCTGCCGATGCTCCAGCGCGTGGGGACCGCGATCGCGGTGAACCCCGACACGCGGCTGCGCCGCCACGCGCTGCGCCGCGGCTGGGCCGTCCAGCAGTGGGCGTGATCGCTCCGTGGCCGCGCTCCTTCGCCGCGCGACCCGTTCGCGCAGATCGCGTGGCGGTCGGTTCGCGCGGCGACCCCGCACCGCAGACCACGTACCCGCGCTCGTGCTCGATGTCGCGCCCGATCCATCGCCAAGCACGCCAAGAAGTCTTTTCAGCAGAGGCCCACCACGCCGTGCAGAGGGCGAGCGTTCCAGGCTCGGTAAAGACGCCCGCTCTCAGGCTTCAGGGGGAGCGCGCCAAGGAAGGCCCCGGAGCCCTCGGAACGGGCAACCGGGTACATGGGTACAGACGGGGTACATGGGTACAGACCGGGTACATGGGTACAGACCAGGTACATGGGTACAGACCCGGTACGTGGGTGACGGAGCTGACCGGCACATGGGGGACGGAGCTGACCGGCACATGGGGGACGGAGCTGACCGGGCACATGGGGGACGGAGCTGACCGGGCACCGGGCACATGGGGGACGGAGCTGACCGGGACCTGGGGGACACGTTTCGGTTGCCGCCGGAGGGGCCGCGTCGATGACCACCATCTTGGCGACCTCCCGATGGGAAGCCTGAGCATGGGCGTCTTTGCCGAGCCTGGAACGTGCGACCCGAGCCCGGCGTGGTGGGCCTCTGCCGAAACGGCTTCTTGGCGGGCTTGGCGATGGATCGGGAGCACGGGGCGCACCGCAAACGGGCGCACCGCGAGCACGAGCACACCGCGAGCATGTGCATCGCGGACGAGCGGACGAGCGGACGAGCGGACGAGCGGACGAGCGGACGAGCGAACGGACGAGCGCGCTTCGATCCGGGACAGCGCTCAACCGCCCAGCGACCGCACCACGTAGCCGATCGCATCCGGCGGTACGTCGAGCACCGCGAGGATCGCCATCGGCGTGCTGGCGCCGAGGATGTTGTCGATCCGCGGGTAGCCGGGATCGGTGCCGGGGCGGTTGTCCCAGCGGCGAGGCTGGTCGAGGCCGGTGAACACCGTGACGGAGAACCAGCCCGTCGACGAATTGTACATGATGTCGTAGACGGGGCCGGGCAGCTCGGCGGCGTAGTCGATCACGAGATCGCCGGGGCGGCCGGTGACGAGCGTCCCGAGGCGATTCGCGCGGACCGCGATGCGCGCGTTCATCCCGACTGCGACAACCTGTTCGGGAGTCGCTCCGGCGATCACGCAAGCGGTGCGCGTCTGCGGTGGAGCGTCGTCGGCCATGCTGCTCGAACACTACCTCCCGAACGCGCGTCGCCAAGCGGTGCCGTGCCTCGACGATCGGCCGAGTTTTTTCGCTCGCGTTTCAGACGCAGGTTGTATAACCCGCGCGA
>JAEUJX010000433.1 GCA_016794545.1 Myxococcales bacterium | reverse complement strand
ACCGGCAGCCCGTACCCGGCCGCCTTCACGACGCCGCTGGTCGCCCCGGTGTCCGGTGCGAGCGGCACGAGCTCGACGAGCTGCTCGCCCGGGAACAACCGCTCCAGGTGGTCTCGCAGCCTCGCCGAGAACGTCGCAGGGGTCCGCCGATCGCTCACCCCCTCGGGGGTTGCATCGCGCGTACCCGTTCAGGGGAGTCCGAGCTCGCGCCAGCGCACCATGCCCCCTGCGAGGTTTGCGCAATCGTTGCGGCCGGCCGCCCGCAAGATCAGCGTGCCCATCGCGGACCGGGTCCCCGTCTGGCAGATCACGACGACGGGCTTGTCGGTCGCGACCTCCCCGGCGCGCGCGCGCAGCTCCTCGAGCGGGATGTGCTGGACGCCGGCGAGCGCGCCGAGCTCGCCGGTGAGCTCGTGCGCCGCACGCACGTCGACGAGATGCACGTCGGCGCGATGGGCGGCGACCCACTCGGGGGCGATCTCCTGGTGCCCGGCGTACGTGGTGATCACCGGGCCCCAGGCCGGCGCGGCGACGGGTGTCGCGGGCTTCCCGGCGACGAGGTTCGCCGGGAGCGCGACGGCGAGCTGGCGGGGGTGCGGCAGGCCGAGGTTCGTCATGTACCCGACGAAGTCCTCCTCGCGCGCGCCGCGGCCGATGCGCGGGTTGTGCCGGCGCTCCTCGCCGATCGTCGAGGACGTGCGGCCGCTGTAGTCGTGGCCCGGGTACACGACGGTCTCGTCGGGGAGCGAGAACAGCTGCTCGCGGATCGAACGGAACAGCTGCCGGGCGTCGCCGGCCTGGAAGTCGGTGCGCCCCGCGCCGCGCACGAGCAGCGCGTCGCCCGTGAACACGATGCCCGGACCGACGTACGAGAGGCAGCCGTCGGTGTGGCCCGGTGTGGCGCGGACCTCGAGCGCCTCGTCGCCGATCGCGATGCGATCACCCGCGGCGAGCGGCCGATCGACGTGCGCGGCGCCGTACACGGCGGCGAGGCCGATCTGCGAGCCGAACCGCTCGTGCATGAGCCACGCACCGGTCACGTGATCGGCGTGAACGTGCGTGTCGAGCGTGGCGACGAGGTGCAGACCGAGCTCGTCGATCAGCGCGGCATCGCGCGCGTGTTGCTCGAACACGGGATCGATCAGCACGGCCTCGGTCCCCGACGAGACCAGGTAGCTGTACGTGCCTGAAGCGGAATCGAAGAGCTGGCGGACGTGCATGACAGGTCTCGGTGCAGACGGTTAGTTGCGGTGCTTGCTCCCACCGACACGGAGCGAGGCGGGCCCACATCCTCGCACGGTCCGGTGCGCGCGATGCGCAGCGCGGTGCACGAGCGGTGAGCTCGATCGGTAAGAGAGCTCGCCGGTGCGGAATGACCGCTCCTAACATCGCGTGCTGGCTACGAGAGTGGCCGGAAGGCACGGCGGTTGCTCGTCGCATGCCTCCATGACGAATCGGTGGTCGCTGCTCCTCGCGCTCTTCGCCTCGGTCGCCTCGGCCTGCACGGTCGGCACCGATCCGGATCCGGACTCCAAGGCGGGCGCGGGCGTCGGCGCCGTGGTCGACGACGACGAGACCGACACCACGATCATCGAGGCCCGCGTGTGCGCCCAGGGCGCGACGACGATGGGCGTCGACGTCAGCTACTACCAGGGCAACATCGACTGGGCGAAGGCGAAGGCCGCGGGCGTGAAGTACGCGTTCGTCCGCCTGTCCGACGGCACCACGTTCCGGGACCCGAAGTTCGCGCAGAACTGGAGCGGCACGAAGGCGAACGGGATCATCCGCGGCGCGTATCAGTTCTTCCGGCCGAGCCAGAACGTCAACACGCAGGCCGACATGATGATCGCGGCGATCGGGACCTACCAGCCGGGCGATCTTCCGCCGGTGATCGACGTCGAGGCCGACGGCGGTCTCTCGCCGGCGACCGTCGCCGCGCGCGTGCGCCAGTGGGTGGATCGCGTGAAGGGCGCGCTCGGCGTCGATCCGATCGTCTACACCGGCTACTACTTCTGGCGCGACGAGGTCGGCGCGCCGTCGGGCTACGCGAACAACGCGCTGTGGGTCGCCGCGTACTCGAGCCAGTGCCCGAACGTGCCCTCGCCGTGGATGCGCTGGACGTTCTGGCAGTACACCGACTCCGGCAGCGTGAACGGCATCCCCGGCAACGTCGACATGAACCGGTTCAACGGCGACCTCGCCGCGCTGCAGGCGTTCGCGAACGCCAGCGGGTCGGGCGGTGGCCCGACGACCCCGCCGATGCCGACCGGGAGCTGCACATCCGCGACGCTCGACAAGCCGGTCCCCGAAGGCACCTGCGTGCAGGCCGCCTCCGACGCGAAGTGGTACACGTGTACCGCGGGCGCCTGGGTGGCGCGGTCGTCCTCGGCAGGCTGCGCCACCGCCGCGACCTACGGCTTCTGCCAGTCCTCGACGCTCGGCAAGGCCGTCGCACCGCGCACGTGCGTGCAGGCCGCGTCCGACAACGTCTGGTACCAGTGCGACGGCAAGGGCTGGGCGACGCCGGTCAACACCAGCGCGCAGACCGGCCCCGCGGGCCGGTGCTCGACGATGCACGCGCTCTGATCGGCTCAACCGCGGTGACTGCGGTCCATCATCCAGGCGAGCCAGGCCAGGCCGGCCAGCTGGCCGATCGTGCGGTCCTTCTGCTGTGGCGCGAGGCGGAGCTTGGAGGCCGGGTAGAGCATGAACGTGTTGCGCATGCGCTGCTCGCGGCCCTCGTCGATGTCACCGGAGCACGACAGCTGGCCGCCGCCTTCCGTCTTGAACGCCTTGATCGCGCCGCGCTTGACGAGCGGCTTCGCGACGCACTCGCGGAATTCCTGCAGCATCGAGACCGGGACCCGGCCCCGGACGACGAGGACCTTGCCGTCGCGGACGGAGATGTAGAACAGCTCGCCGGAGCGCAGCACGAGCCAGATGATCACGGCCGCGACGAGCGCGGCGAAGATCAGGAACGCCACGGCTAGCGCTCCACGATCCGCGAGCACGACGAGTCGATCTCGAGCGTCCGCGTGCGATCGCTGACCGTGACGCCGTCGAGGCCGTTGCCGCTGGCGTCGGTGACCCAGAACATGTCACCGACGCGGAAGCTCTTGCTCTGCACGCTGTTGGAGCTGATGCTCGACTGCGTCCCCGAGCCGAACTTCGGCTTCTGCCCGTAGAACACCGGCACGGTGCGGCCGCACGAGCTGCGGATCGTCACGCTCACGGGACCGCTCGGACCGCCGCCGGACGAGCCGCCCGAGGACGAGGACGAGGACCGGGCCCGCGCCGCCGACTCCTCGCGCGACCGGGCGAAGTCGCGCTCGCGCTCCTGGCGCGCCTGCTCGTCGCGGCGGCGCTGCTCCTCGGCGAACGCGCGCTGCTCGGCGATCTGCCGCTGCTCGTCCTCCTCCAGCTTCTTGATCTCGGGCCGCGTCAGCACGCGCGCGTAGAGCTCCATCGTGATCGGACCCTTGCCGATCGGATCGCCGTCGAGCATCGAGGCCATCGTCAGCGAGATCGGGCCGGTCGCCTTCGCGCAGCCGACCGACGCGACCGCGCCCGGACCGACGACGCCGGGCCCACCGGAGCCGCTGATCTCGGGGCGCTGGAAGTCGAACTTCGTGTAGTCGCCGGCGATGTCCCACGCCGCGCCGGGGCCGAGCCGCATCACGACCGTGTAGCAGCTCCCGCTCACCGCATCGAACACGAACGGCTGCGGCGCCTCGAGCTGCGTGGTGTGCGCGTGCTTCGTCTTCTTGAACTTCGCGGTCTGCGCCGCGATCGTCTGATCGAGCTCGGCGGGCGACTTCTTCGTCGGATGCCCCATGCTCTGCGCGAACGAGGCGCGCTGCTGCGCCTTGATCTGCGCCGGATCGGCGGGCTGGTAACCGGGGCCGGTGGCCGCTGTCGGGATCAGACAGCCGGCGAGGAGCGGTACGGCGACGAGGAGGGACGGACGCATCGCAGGTCCGGACGGACCGCGGCTCGCGCCAGTCGCAACCCGGTCAGCCGATCACGGGTCCTCGCCGAAGACCGGCGCCTCGATCATGCTCTCGACCGGCTTGTCGGCGACGAAGTCGTTGACCCAGTCCGCGAGGGTCATGCCCTTCTCCTCGATGTTCGAGCCGGCGAAGTTCAGCACGGTCGTGCAGTGGCTGTCGTTGATGTTCCGGTAGTACGGGATGAAGTAGTAGAGGTTGTCGCGCGTGTCGTACTGCTGGACGAGCAGCTGCGTGTCGGAGTCCCACATCCGCATCAGCTCGGCCTTCGGCGGGAAGCTGTAGAACCGCTCGTAGCTGTAGAGCGAGAAGTTGTAGTCGCGGCGGAAGAACGTGGTCGCGAGCCGGTCGCCCGGGAACTCGTCGGCGAGCGCGGTGTTGATCGTGCCCATGTCGTCGAGCGTGAAGCCCTCGGGCATGTCGGCCTTGAGCGAGTCGAGGTTCCACGCCGCGCGGATCATGTTGTGCAGCGGCTTCGAGTAGCCGCTGGACGGGAACACCGGGCCGGAGTCGTTGATGAGGTACGCCTTCTCGGCCGCCTTCACCCCGTGGCGCAGGAACCGGAAGTTCACGAGCGAGCCGACGCCGCCGGCCGAGCAGCCCGTCGACAGCAGCTTCGGGACGTGCGTGAAGTTCTCGTCGATCCACGCGACGGCCTGCTGCACGACCGCGTGCCCGTCGTGGTGGAACTCGAGGTCCGGATCGGTGCCGCCGCCCGAGTACGTCACCGTCGTCGCGCCGGTGTGCACGTCACCCGTGCAGTACGGCACGTAGACCATGTTCCAGTCGCGCGACGGGTTCGTGTCGTCGAACCGCGAGAGGAACGGCGAGATGAACGGAGCGAGCTCCCAGTGATCGTCGGGGATGCCGTTCGGATTCGCCGCGCCGCGGATGCCGTTGCGGCCCGCGCACGAGTCGTAGTCCCAGCACGCACCGCCGGGCTCGAACACGACGACGAGGTTGTCGCTCTTGTCCGAGAAGTTGACGAACATCTTGTACTGGCTGCCGTCACCGCACACGACACCGGGCGGCTCGACCTTCTTCCACGTGTCGTACTGGTCTCGCGGCGGATTCAGGATCTCGTCGATCCCCGCGTTGTCCCCGCACGCCGCGACAAGTGAACCAACGACGCAAGCGAATACCCCGAAGCGACCCATGGCCCGAACGTATGCAAACACCTTGGTCGGTCCAATATGAATCGCGCACCGTGGCGAATTCATTAACTCGAACCACCCCACATGCGACGGTTTCGCGCGACCATCCGTCCGGAGGGATCCATGCGCTTCGTACCTGCCTTCGCCGCTGTTCTCGCCCTGACCGCCGCCTGCGACAAGAAGAAGGAGGGCGACCCCGGCGCCGGCGGCAGCGCCGCCACCGCCGACCCGGTCGCCAAGGGCACGGACACGGCGAAAGGCGGGGACACCAAGCCCGCCGAGACCAAGCCCGCCGAGACCAAGCCCGCCGAGACCAAGCCCGCCGAGCCGCCGCCCGCTCCCAAGCCGCCGAAGGCGCCCGAGAAGACGGGCGTGCTCGACGTCGAGCTCCAGGAGGTCGACGGTGGCTGGAAGGTGCTCACGCCGCGCGTCTCGCAGTTCTTCACCGGCAAGCCGAGCGTGCAGCGCCAGGATGCGAAGGCACCGTCCGGCGAGACCGTCCCCGGCGCGGTCGCGATGGTCGAGGGCGCCGATCGGTTCGCCGGCCTCATCTACATCCCGATCCCGAAGGACCTCCCCTACGACGTGCCGAAGGGCCTCAAGGGCGCGCGCGACGGCATGCTCGGCATGTTCGATCCCGGCTACACCGCGAAGGACGAGAAGGCGAAGCTCGGTCCGCTCGACGCGAACCACGTCATCGCCGAGGGCTCGAGCCAGGGCCAGCGGTTCCACGTCGAGGCGTGGATCGCCTACGACGAGCCCGGCCACGCCGTGTACGGCCTGATGGCGCTGCGCATGCCCGGCGACCTCGGCGGTCTCGACAAGCTCGTCGAGGGCTTCTCGCTCCGCGAGGACGCGAAGCCTGCCGAGGAGAAGCCGGCGAAGTAGTCACATCTGCTTGGCCATCAGGTCGGCCATCCATGCGCGGAAGCGAACGCGCATCGCATCGGTGTTCGCCAGACCCGTCATCGCGAACAGCTCGCGATCGAGCAGCGCGAGGCCGAACGTCGCCGCCGACGTGTAGGCCACCGCGAACTGGGCCTCCTCCAGATCGCAGGGCTTGCCTCGCGCGATCCAGGCCTGCTGGAGCGCGCACGCCGTGTC
>JAEUJX010000432.1 GCA_016794545.1 Myxococcales bacterium | reverse complement strand
CTACTACTACGTGCCGAACGGCACGGGCACCGCCGCACCGCGCGACATCGTCGCCCAGGCGAAGTGCGATGGTTGCCACCAGAAGTTCAAGCCGGAGACCGTGACGACCGCGGCGTTCCACGGCGGCGGCCGCGCGGCGGCGGGCATGTGCAACGTCTGCCACAACCCGGCGCGCACCTCGAACCCGCTCGCCGACTCGGCGAGCTTCGTCCACCGCATCCACAACGGCCACGACGTCGCGACGCCAAACCTGTTTCACGGGATCGCGGCGACCTACCCGCAGTCGATCAAGAACTGCGACGGCTGCCACGGCGGCGCCGCGCAGGGCGCACAGGCGCTGACCAACCCGACCGTCATCGCGTGCAAGGGCTGCCACGACTACGTGTCGTTCACCGCCTCCGAGGCGATCACCTGCTACATCAACGGCAACCTCGCCCGCGGCACCGACGGCAAGCCGCTGCCGTGTAACCACGTCGCCGGCCCGATCACCGCCGGTGGCCCGGTCACCGACTCGAACTGCAAGACCTGCCACGGCCCGACCGCCGGCTTCAACGTCGCGCGCTACCACAAGCCGGTCGTCCCGCCGGATCCGAACAACGCCTGGAACGTCGCGACCGGCGGCAACAACAACACGAACGCCTCGTTCGTCGCCGCGGTCGGCTACGTGCCGATGGGCGCCTCGAAGATCACGTACGAGATCAAGAGCGTCGACGCGGTGCTCGACACCAGCGTCACGCCGAACGTCAAGCGCCCGCAGATGACGTTCAAGCTGAAGAAGGACGGCATGGACGTCGTGTTCAACACGTTCCAGGCCGGCGTGAAGACCGAGCTGATCGACAACTTCGTCGGTTCGCCGAGCGCGTACTGGGCGTTCGCGGTCCCGCAGGACGGCATCACCGCGCCCGCCGACTTCAACGCCTCCGTCAGCGGCTACCTGAAGAAGATCTGGGACACCTCGGCGACGGGCACCGGAGCGGGCACGCTGACCGGCCCCGACGCGATGGGCTTCTACACCGTCAAGATGACCGGCGTCGTGATCCCCGCGAACGCGACGATGCTGACCGGCGGCCTGGGCTACACGTACTCGCTGTCGAGCGCGCCGCCGCTGGTCCAGACCAACGTCGCCGAGTATCCGTGGATGCCGAACATGCCCGCCGACGGCAAGGCCCAGGGCGGCATCAGCGTGCCGGCGCCGAACGTCTGGAAGGTCGCGACCGGCTTCACGGGCCGTCGGCCGATCGTCGACAACGCGAAGTGCAACAGCTGTCACGGCTTCCTCGGCGTCGCGCCGAGCTTCCACGCCGGCCAGCGCAACGACGGTCCGACCTGCGCGTTCTGCCACACGCCGAACCGCGCGAGCTCCGGCTGGTCGGCGAGCTCGAAGTACTTCGTGCACGCGGTGCACGCGGCTCGCAAGCGCACGGTGCCGTTCACCTGGCACGCGTCCGCCGTCGGCCAGGGCTACAACGAGATCGAGTTCCCCGGCACGCTCAACACCTGCACGGGCTGCCACGTGCCCGGCACCTATGACTTCACCAACGCGGCGAACCTCGCCTCGGTGGCGGGCATGGAGCTGACCACCGTGGCGAGCGGCACGTACAACACGGACCCGCTGGTGAACTCGAACTACTACACCGTGTCGCCGTACGTGGTCGCCGATGGCGTCACCAACTACGGCACCCCGTTCTCGTACAGCTCCGCCACGGGCACCGCCACGCAGGCCGCGGGCTCGACGCTGGTGCTCACGCCGATGACCGCGGCGTGCGCCGCGTGCCACGACTCGAGCACCGCGCTCGACCACATGAAGGCGAACGGTGGCCGGTTCTACGCCCCGCGCTCGACGGTGCTCGCCCCCGGAGCGCCGCAGGAGCAGTGCCTCATCTGTCACGGCCCGGGCCGCACCGCCGCGATCGGCATCGTCCACCAGCGCTGAGCTGTACACAGCTTGCGTGGTGTACCCGGATGGGACATCACGCACGACGTGATCTCGCGAGCTTGCGACGGCGAGCCGCTTGCTGGTACGGCGCCCGATGCTGATCAGCCGTGCCGTGCTCGCCGCCGCCTCGCTCGCTGTCGTCGGATGTGGGGGCGATGGGAGTGAGACCCCGCCCGAGATCCTGCCGACCGATGTCCAGTTCGGCGACACGGCGCTCGTCGTCGTCCTGAACCCGGCGATCAACGACGCGAACAAGCGCTCGGTACCGGCCCCGGGCACCGTCCAGGCGGGCGTGATCGTCAGCACCGACGACGGCATCGCGGACACCACCGGCGCCGACGGGATCGCGGTGCTCGCGCCGCTCACGCCGGGAGCGCGCACGGTGACGATCAAGGGCGGTGGCCTCGACGCGACGTTCTCGATCACGCTGACCGCGAACGCGTTGCGCGAGATCGCGGTCGCGGCGACCGCGGCGCAGGCGCAGGCGCAGGTCATGGTGGACGTCGACTACAAGACCGACCGCATGTTCGAGGTCACCGCCGGCATGACCGCGGCGCAGGTCAACGATGCGCTGAAGGTCAGCGATCGCGTCGTCTTCGTGCGCGGCGGCACGTACACCGGTGACCTCGACTTCAGCGGCAGCCGCGTCACGCTGTTCGGCGAGGGCGTGCTCGGCGGCGGCGTCGTGATCTCCGGCAACGTCCGGATCTCGGGAAGCGACAGCCGCCTGCGCGGGGCCAAGGTCACCGGGACGCTGACCGTCCCGGCGAGCGGCATCGGGGTCAGCTTCGCCGAGGTCGACGCGGCCGTCTCCGCGACCGGCAGCGACGCCAAGCTGCTCTCCAACGCGTTCTGCGGCGGCGCGACGGTGACCGGCAGCGGCTCGACGGTCGTCGGCAACGCGGGCATGGCTCCGACCGCGAGCTGCCCGTAGGGCCCGGCGACCGCACGCCTTGCGCGAAACGTGCGGGACGCGCGCTGGCACCTCCTATGCTGGAGCACCAGGGCATGAAGCTCCGCGACGTCATGCGCCCCGGGACCTATACGATCGCCGACACCGACGGCCTCGGTGCGGCCTACGCCATGATGACGCGCTCCCGCATCCGGCACCTGCCCGTGATGCGCGCCGACCGCATCGTCGGCATCCTCTCGGAGCGCGACGTGCTCGCGGCCCGCGCGCGGGCGGGAGGTCGCGCGTGGACGCTGATCCCCGTCGTCGAGGCGATGCAGGGGCCGGTGCAGACCGCCGGGCCCGACGACTCGCTGACCGAGGCGGCGGGGCGGATGGCCGTGTCGAAGATCGGCGCGCTGCCGGTCGTCGAGCAGGGCCGGCTGCTCGGCATCGCGACCGTCAGCGACGTGCTCGCGGCGGAGGTCCGCGACGCGATGATGCCGCGGCGGCCCTCGCTCACCGCGGCCGACGCGATGACGCCGTATCCGTTCGCGGTGCGGCCCGAGACGCTGCTGGTCGACGCGGTCGCGATCATGGTCGACCACCACGTCCGCCACCTGCCGGTCGTCGACGAGCACAGCACGATCTCGGGGATCCTCTCGGATCGCGACGTGCGATCGGCGATCGGCGATCCGTCCGCGTACGCGGAGGCCCGGTCTCCGACGCCGGTGCAGCTGCGCGTCCGCGACGTGATGACGCGCTCCGCGGCGTACGTGCCGTTCGATGCGCCGCTCGTCGAGATCGCGAAGCGGTTCGCGGACGATCGCATCGGTGCGATGCCCGTGACCGACAAGTTCGGCGCCCTGATCGGGATGATCTCCTACGTCGACGTGCTGCGCGCGCTGGTCGCGGCCGACTGACACGACGTGCCGCCTCCGAGCGGCAGCGCGAGTCACCGCCCGAGCAGGGCGGGCTCGTCGTCCCGCACGAAGCCGGTCGTGCGGGCGATGCGCTCCTTGCCGGAGATCAGGGTCCAGCGCGCGGTCATCGCGGCGACCCGGCCGAGCTTCACGTCGAGCTTGTAGTGGAGCTCGAGCGTCGTGCGCGCGCCCGGCGCGATCGTGATCTTCGACGGTCCCAGGGGGGAGATCACCGCGAGCTGAGGCGCCGGCAGCAGCGCGCCGGCCTCGTCGTAGAGCGCGAGCGAGGCGGCGTCGCCGTCGAACACGAGCGGTCGCTTGCCGGTGTTCTCGACGGCGATCCCGATCTGGGTCATCGGATCGTCGCTCGTGCCGATGTACCCGCCCGTCGACCACACGCGAACCCGCGCGACGCCGGCGAGGTCGTAGACCGCCGGTGACGGCAGCTCGGGATCCTGCGAGTCGATGCGCTCGGTCGAGCGAAACGACGACGTCGTGTCCGGCGTGCACGCGAGGAGGAACGCACCGAGGAGGGCGAGGGTCCGCATGCCCCGAGGTGGTGCAAGGGACGCGCCTCGCCTCGTCGCCAGCAACCGCGCAATGGTTGCGGGAAGCCGCCGCGAGAGGCATGGCATGCGCGGTGCTGCACCGACGATCGTGAAGCTCGCCGCTGTCGTCGCCTGCGTGCTCGCCTCGTCGGCAGCGCGGGCCGACGACTGCGGGCTCGTCGACGTGTGGGAGGCCGGTCGCCGCGCCGGCGCCGTCTGCCGCGGCGATGCGGCCGCGCGTGGCCTGACGGTCATCGAGCTGGGAGATCGGTGGACGCCGCCCGTGCTCGCACCGGGCCCGGACTATCGCGAGAGCTACCTCGCGCTCGCGGCCGAGCGAGACCTCGAAGGTCTCGCAGCGCGCGATCGCTACTTCGAGCTGTACGGCGTGCCGCCGGCGCTGTCGGTGGTGCGATCGAGGCTCGCCAACACCGAGCGCCATCGCTGTCACGATGCCGCCGGACCGGTCACGGTCACCGGGCGCATCGTGGAGGAGCCCGCCGCCGAGGCGCGAGCGCGGCTGGCCCGCGCCCGCGCTTCGCGGCGCGAGCTCGAGGCCGATGCGCGGCGCGGCGGCTTCGCGTCGCTCGACGAGCTCGCCGCCAGCAGTGCGTACCACCGGCGCGCCGTGACCTCGCTCGAGCTGCGCGAGCAGCGAATCGCGGCGATCCGCGCGACCCAGGCGCACCTCGCGTGCGACGCGCTCCTCGAGTACACGCCGATCGACGGCGCGTTCACCTGGCACACGAGCGACCCCCTCGAGCGGTTCCAGCGCGGTGCGATGATCCTTCCGATCGGAACGCTGGACGAGGTCACGGCGGCCGCGCTGTCGCTCGACGGGCGCGAGCGTGACTTCCGCGTGGCCCTGCGCGTGCTCCGCGAGCGCGTCGCGGCCGCGACGGGCCTCGTCGAGGACGGGACCGCGGGGCCGGGAGTCGGGATGGTGCTCGGCCGCGCGCTGGAGCCGGAGGCGCTGTGGCGCGTGCGCGGGCACGCTCCGCTCGACGGCGCGGCGCCGGATCTGATCTCGCCGGCGACCGAGGCGGCGGCGCGCGCGCTCGGCTGGACCGACGCGGGCGCGGTGCTCGCGTTCCTCGACGCGCGCGACGCTCCGGAGGCCGTGGCGATCGCGCTACCGCCCCGACCGGCGTACCACGCGGCGCACATGGACCTCTCCGTCGAGATCGACCGCGGTGACGTCTGGCGCGATCCGGTGCCCCGCGCACGCGTGGTGGCGCGGCGGCCGGCGCTCGTGCTGTACGCAACCGTGAATGGTGCGCGCCTCCCGCTCGCGCGCTGGCCGACGACGATCGGCGGCTGGCAGAAGCAGAAGGAGAACGGCGACATCGTCACGAAGTGGAAGGAGTCGCCCGCGGGCGCCCGGATCTGGCGCGACCTCTACGTCGGTCCGCGCTGGTTGCCGCCGAAGACGACACCGGATCGCGAGCTCGTGCGCAGGACCGACACCAAGGTCGTGCTCGCCGCCGAGGCGTTCGGGCCGAGCTACCGCGCCGCGTTCGGGATGGTCGCGTTCCTTCACCTCGTGCCCGGTGCAAAGCCCTGGGACCAGGGCATCCGCACGCACGGCACCGGCAACCTGACGTCGCTCGCGACCGGGGTCAGCCATGGCTGCCACCGGCTCCTCGGCTTCCAGGTCGTGCGCCTCGCCGACTTCGTCCTCGCCCACCGTACGCACGTCCGGCACGGAGAGACTCCGACGAGGTATCGGCGCGTCGTGCGGTATCGCGGCACGTTCCCCGTCTCGATCGATTCGCTCGGCTACCGCATCGAGCTCGACCCGCCGCTGCCGGTGACGGTCCTGCCGGGGCGCATCCATGGAACCGGCTGGTAGGGCTACCAGCCGCCGCGCGCGCCGCCGCCGCCGGAGCGACCACCCCCGCCGCGGAACCCTCCGCCGCCTCCGTGGCCGCCGCCGAACCATCCGCGTCCGCCGCCGCCGCGACCGTGACTGCTCGCGGCGTTCAGCAGGAGCATCGCGAGCCACGGGTGACGGCGGAACACGACGAGGATCACGAGCGCGATCCCGCCGAGCGCGAGCCAGTCGATCCACGTCGAGCCGGCCGCACCGGTGGTGCCGTCGGCCGTCGTGCCCGCGGCTCCCGGGTCCTGCCACGGCGTGCCCTCGATCGCTGCGAGCACCGCATCGACGCCGGCGACGACCGCGCCGTCGCGATCGTTCGCGCGCACGCGAGGCGCCATGACCTCGCGGATGATCCGCGAGGCGGTCGCGTCGGGGACGCGATCCTCGAGCCCGTAGCCGACCTCGATGTCGATCTGACGGTCGCCGGCGAGCACGAAGATCGCGACACCGTCGTCGGCGCCGGCGCGGCCGAGCTTCCAGGCCGCGAACGTGCGCGCCGCCCAGTCGGCGAGGTCGGCGCCGTCGAGGCTCTGGCCGATCCACACGACGACCTGGTGCTTGGTCTCGTCCTGATAGCGCTCGAGCTTCGCGTCGAGCGCGGCACGCGTGCGCTCGGAGAGGAACGCCGCGTGGTCCTCGACCCAGCGCTCGGGCGCCGGTGGCACCTGGGCGCTCGCGGCGATCGCCGCGGCGAGGGCGAGGACCGCGGCCTGCATCAGAACTCCACCCGCGGCGGGCGGTCGCTGCCCGCGGCCGCGGTGAAGTACGCCTTCTCGGCGAACTTGCTCCCGAACAGCGCGGCGACGATCGACGTCGGGAACGTGGAGCGCACGGAGTTGAACTCGCGCGCGGTCTCGTTGAACCGCATGCGCTCGACGGTGATGCGGTTCTCCGTGCCCTCGAGCTGCGCCTGAAGATCGCGAAACGCCTGCGTCGCGGTCAGGTTCGGGTATGCCTCCGCCACGACGAGCAACCGGCCGACCGCGGACCCGAGCTGGTCCTGCGCCTGCTGGTACTGGCGAAGCGCGTCGGGGTTCGAGGTGATGTCCTCGGGCATCGTGACCTGACCGACCTTCGCGCGCGCGTTCGTGACGGCGATCAGCGTGTCGCGCTCGAACGCGGCGGCGCCCTTCACCGTCTCGACGAGGTTCGGGATCAGATCGGCGCGTCGCTGATAGGCGTTCTCGACCTGCGCCCACTGCGCCCTGGACGCCTGATCGAGCCTGACCAGCTTGTTGTACGTGAGCGCGCAGGTGCCGCCGAGCAGCAGGACTCCCGCGATGATCGCGATCGTGACGACGCCGAGCCTGCCGATGGTCCGCATACACCACGGGTACGCAACGCCCGTGCCATCGGAAGAACCCGCAGCGATCAGCCGAGGACGCCGTCGGGGACGAGGCTCGTCGCGAGCATGACGTCGTTGATATCTGCGTGGTCGGTCCACCACGGACCGAGGCGGTGGTCCTGGCGGGTCCAGAACGCCTCGATCTGCTCGCGCATCCGGGCGTGGCGGTCGAGCTTCGCGCACGCCTCGCGCGCATCCGACCGCGTCGCCGCAGGAAGCTGCGCGAACGCGGCGAAGCCGATCGCGAGCCCGAGCTCGCGAAACGCCAGGCGTCGCGGCGCGGGCAGCGCGAGCTCGCGCAGCGCCGCGTAGAACTCGACGCCGGTCGCGGCCGCCTCGAGCAGCGCGGGGGCGAGCTCGCGCGGGGCCGCCGGCACCGACGCGACGCGGTACGCGTCGAGCAGGAGGCTGCCGAGCCCGAGCGGATCGGCCGTGAGCAGCGAGCGGCGGTCGAGGAGCGCCGCGTACGCCTCGATCGCGCCCTGGAGCGGGGGCGTGGCGGGAGCGTGCAGCTCGCGCGTCGCGGCCTCCAGCTCGAGGCACGTCACGAGCCCGTCGAGGGGGTCGTGCTGCCCCATCGTGTCGACCAGCGGGCGCGTCAGGTCGATGCTCAGCTTCCAGACCATCCGCTTGCCGCGCGTGAACGCGTGGAACGCGGTGTTCGCGAGCTCGCGCGCCCACGCGAGCGGTTGCTCCTGGGAGGTCGCACGCGCGTAGCGCTCGAGCGCGAACATCCACTTGGTCAGGTAGTGGAAGTACTGACCGTCGCGATCCCACTCGCGGCGCTCGTCGAGGGGCTCGCCCGGAGCGCGCTCGGGCTGGTCCTTGCCGATCCGCAGGCCCCCGACCGTCGGGCGCAGCGCCCCGGCGGCCTCGTCGAGCCCGCTCAGCCAGCCCGTGCGCGTGTCGTCCGCGCGGTGCCGGCCGAGCACGCGATGCACCTGCTCCACGAGCTCGGCCGCGAGCGCGCCGTAGCGCGCCTGGCCCGTGTGCCGCGCCAGTCCGAGGAAGTTGCACACCGCGAACGCATCGGTCCACAGGTAGCGCCGCGCCGCGTGCCGGCCGCTCAGGCCCGTGCGCTCCGCGAAGCGCAGCATCAGCTCGAGGGCCAGCTCCGTGCGCGGTTCCCGGAGCGACAACGGCATCGTCATGGACACTCGAGCGTGCAGCGGACGTGCCGTGTAGGAATTGTGCACCCCTGCGCGACTAACTGTCGCGGCGTCGCGCGACCAGGACGGGGCACGGCGCGTGGCGAACGATCTTCTCCGCGACCGAGCCGAGCAGGGCGCGGGAGACCCCGGTCCGGCCGTGGCTGCCGACCACGGCGAGGTCATACGTGACCTCGTGCTCGAGCACGTGGATCGCCTGCGAGCCCGGGGTGCCGATCCGCGTGCGGACCGTCACCGGGACGGTGACCTTGCCGCGGAGCTCGGTGGCGAGCTTCTCGAGCAGCGCCGCCGTCCTGCGGTCGACGGTCTCGATCACGTCGGGGGGCAGCTCCGCGGAGAACCGCACGGGCACGTCGAACGCGTGGAACAGCGTGATCCCGAGCCCGTCCGCCGCCGCGAGCTGGCCGGCGAGCTCGACCGCGTAGTGCGCGCTGTCCGAGAAGTCCACCGGGCAGAGGACGTGCTGGAACATCTTGGTGCCGTCGCGTCCGCCGCGGACCGCGAGCACCGAGCACGGCGCGTGGCGGATCACCTTCTCGGCGACCGAGCCGAGCAACATCCGTCGGATGCCCGTGCGGCCGTGGGTGCCCATCACGATCAGGTCGATCTCCGGATCGTCCTTCGCGAACGAACACACGCGATCCCACGGGATCCCGCTCCCGAACTGCGTCGACAGGCGCTTCGCGCCGAGGTCGAGCGCGCGTTGCTTCACCTTCGCGAGCTCCTTCTCGGAGTCGGTGGCGATCTCCTCGAGCAGCGCGGGTACGTACGGTGTCTCGCCCGAGAACGCGATCGCGGGTACGTGCCACGCATGGGCGACCACGAGCTCGGCGTTCGCATCGTTGGCGAGGCGGACCGCGACGCGCAGCGCGTGATCGGCACCCGGTGAGAAGTCGGTGGCGCACAGGATCTTGCGGAACATGCCCCGCAGTGTTGCATCGCTCGTTCCACGCAAATCTCGCCGGAACGCGCAATTCGTTGCGAGCGTGGGATGGTACGGACCTTGCTGTAGCTCCTGCCATGAGAGTCCATGCCTTCCTGCTGGTGCTGGTCGGCTGTGTCCCGGTCGACGAGGCGGACGATCCGAGCGAGGAGCGGCCGCCGCCCACCGCCGGTGCGAGCACGCTCGCGGGCT
>JAEUJX010000393.1 GCA_016794545.1 Myxococcales bacterium | reverse complement strand
CGACGCCGACACCTGCGCCGACGGCACGTGGCAGTGCACGAGCCCCACGGCGTCGGCCTGCAACGACGGGCCGATGGACTCGCCCGAGACCTGCGATAGCAACGACAACGACTGCGACGGTCACGTCGACGAGGGCTTCGGACTCGGCGCGCCGTGCGACGGCACCGACACCGACGCGTGCAACGAGGGCACGATCGTGTGCGCGGCCGGCGGCGGCACGCGGTGCAGCGACACCACGGCCAGCTCGAACGAGCTGTGCAACGGGCTCGACGACGACTGCAGGAACGGCGTCGACGACACGTTCCCGGTCGGCACCGGCTGCCAGGTCGGGCTCGGTTCGTGCCTGCGCTCCGGCTCGATGGTGTGCACCGCGAACGGCGGCGGCGTCCAGTGCAGCGCGACGCCCGGCATGCCGCTCGCCGAGATCTGCGGCGATGGCGTCGACCAGGACTGCAACGGCACCGACGCCGCGTGCCCGGCGAACGACCTGCCGTCGGGCGCGGTCGACATCTCCGCCGGCGGCACGTTCACCGCGGACGTCGCCGCGGCGCACGATGACAACTGGATCGCGTCGACGCCCGCCGAGGACTGCGGCGATCAGGGCGGCCGCGACGTGTTCTACACGTTCACGCTGCCGGCCCCCGAGGTCGTGTACTTCCAGTCGTTCTCGTCGAGCTTCGACTCGGTGGTGCGCGTGTTCGCGGGCAGCTGCACGGCGCTCGGCGCGCTCCAGCGCTGCTCCGACGACGCGTGCGGCACGACGCGCTCGCACGGCGCGGTCGCGCTGGCGGCGGGTACGTACTGCCTGGTCGTCGACCAGTTCGACGCGGCGACCTCCGCCGGGGCGGCCTCGCTCGTGTTCCGGCGCGGCGGCCGCGACGGCACGGTGCTCCCGGCGGCGAGCGGCACGGTGACCGGGACGACCACCGGAAAGACCGATCTCTCGGTCGCGGGCTGCGAGGCGAACTCCCACCAGCCCGACGTCGCGTATGCGTTCGCGAGCTGCCCGGGCACGCAGCTGGTCAGCGCGAACACGTGCACGGGGACCGCGTTCGACGCGATCCTGTCGCTGCGCACGGGTACGGCGAGTGGCACCGATGTCGCCTGCAGCGACGACGTGTCGGGCTGCGGCAATGGCCTCCAGCCGCGGATCGTGAACGCGAGCGTGGCCGGGCCCAACCTCCAGTGGCTGATCGTCGATGGCTTCGGCACGAGCGGCAACGGCACCTACTCGGTGACCTACGCGATCCAGTAAGATCGGACGCGCGTGAATCCGCTGATGCCGCCGATGCTCCAGCCAGGAGCCGTGCTCGCGGGGCGCTACCGCGTGCTGGGCTCGCTGGGACGCGGCGGTATGGGCGGCGTCGTCGAGGTCGAGGACGCATGGGGCCGCCGCTTCGCCGTGAAGTCACCCCTCGTCGACACCAACGGCACGAGCGACGTGACGGCGCGGTTCGCGCGCGAGGCCAACGCGCTGCGCCTGCTCGAGCACCCGAACCTGGTCGCGGCGGTCGACGTGTTCGTCGAGCACGGCGTGTTGTTCCTGGTGATGGAGAAGGTCGAGGGCGAGTCGCTCGGCAGCCGGCTCCGCGCCGAGGGGCACGTTCCGGCCCGCCAGGCGCTCGTGCTCGCGCGCCAGATCCTCGACGGCATGGGCCACGCCCACGCGCAGGGCATCGTCCACCGCGACCTCAAGCCCGACAACATCATCCTCGTCCCGATGGGCGGCTGGGAGCGCGCGAAGGTGATCGACTTCGGCCTCGCGAAGCTGATGGGCGACGCCGCGGCGGTGTTCGGCGCGAACGCGCTCACGAGCACGGGGATGGTCTACGGCACGCCAGCGTACATGGCGCCGGAGCAGGCGCTCGGCCGGCTGGTCGACGGACGCGCCGACGTCTACGCGGTCGGCGTGATCCTGTTCGAGATGCTCGCGGGCCGCCTGCCGTTCCTCGACCGGGATCCGATGGTCGTCATGCGGATGCACGCGAAGGATCCGCCGCCTCGGCTCGACGAGATCGCGCCGGGCGCGCGCTGGGTGACGCCCCAGCTGATCGCGCTCGTCGAGGGCGCCCTCGTGAAGGACCCGAACAACCGGTTCCCGAGTGCGCCGGTGATGATGATGGCGCTCGAGGACGCGTTCGCGTCGCTGAACGACTACTAGCGGCGCCGCGCGTCCCACCCGCGCGACCCGGCTCCGCAGATCGCGCGCGGTCGGTTCGCGCGGTGACCGCGGCCGGTAGATCGCGTGCCGACATTCGCTCGGGCGCTTCGTTCGGAAGTCTATCGCCAAGATCGCCGAGAAATGTTTCGGAGGGAGAACGCACGCCGTGGCACGTGCGAAGCCCTCGCGCACGTCAGTTCATTCTCAGTCATTCAGGGAGTCCGCCGAGCCAAGCAACAGCGCCCCTCCAGGAGGCTGGTCGATCGACGTTGCTGAAGAGGCCGGCTTCGTCGCGTCCTTCCTTGGCGCGCTCCCCCTAAGAGACTGAGGATGAACTGCCGTGCTGGTGGGCCTCACCCGTGCCATGGCGCGCATTTGCTCCGAAACATTTCTCGGCGATCTTGGCGATATTCTCCCGAACGCTGCGGCCCCGCGAAGTGCGGTGCGCCGCGCGGAACACGTGTGCGCCGCGCGAAGACGCCGTGCGGCGCGCGAAACACGCCGTGCGAACGCGGCGCGTCACGCGACGTTCCGTGCGACACGCTGTGGGCTGCGCGGGCGCCTGTGCGCGCGCAGCACGAAACGCGCATGCTCGCGAAAACGCCGTGCGCGGCGCCGGGCCAGCGCGTCGCGTCAGTGATGGTCGCCGTCGGCGTTCGCGTAGAGCTTCTGGCCGCCGTCGCGGAACTCGGCGGCCTTCTGGGCCATCGCCTCCTGCTGCGCGGCCAGCTCGCGCACCTCGCCGGTGATCTTCATCGAGCAGAACTTCGGGCCGCACATCGAGCAGAAGTGCGCGCCCTTCGCGCCCGGCGCGGGCAGCGTCTCGTCGTGGAAGTCCTTCGCGGTGTCCGGATCGAGCGACAGGTTGAACTGATCCTGCCAGCGGAACTCGAAGCGGGCCTTCGACAGGGCGTCGTCGCGCTCGTGGGCGCCGGGGTGGCCCTTCGCGAGGTCGGCGGCGTGCGCGGCGATCTTGTAGGCGATCACGCCGGCCTTCACGTCGTCGCGGTTCGGCAGGCCGAGGTGCTCCTTCGGCGTGACGTAGCAGAGCATCGCGGTGCCGAACCAGCCGATCATCGCGGCGCCGATCGCGCTCGTGATGTGGTCGTAGCCGGGCGCGATGTCGGTGACGAGCGGGCCGAGCGTGTAGAACGGCGCTTCCTTGCAGAGCTGCATCTGCAGGTCGACGTTCTCCTTGAGCTTGTGCATCCCGACGTGGCCGGGGCCCTCGATCATGGTCTGCACGTCGTGCTTCCACGCGATCTCGGTCAGCTCGCCGAGCGTCTCGAGCTCCGCGAGCTGCGCGCGGTCGTTCGCGTCGGCCGTCGAGCCCGGGCGCAGGCCGTCGCCGAGCGAGAACGCGACGTCGTACTTCTTCATCACCTCGCAGATGCGCTCGAACTCGGTGTAGAGGAAGTTCTCCTTGTGGTGCGCGAGGCACCACTTCGCCATGATCGAGCCGCCGCGCGACACGATGCCGGTGACGCGGTTCGCGGTGAGCGGGATGTACGCGAGGCGGACGCCCGCGTGGATCGTGAAGTAGTCGACGCCCTGCTCGGCCTGCTCGATCAAGGTCTCGAGGAAGATGTCGATGTTCAGCTTCTCGGGGTCGCCCTTGACCTTCTCGAGGCACTGGTAGATCGGCACCGTGCCGATGGGCACCGGCGCGTTGCGGATGATCCACTCGCGCGTCTCGTGGATGTTGTCGCCGGTCGACAGGTCCATCACCGTGTCGGCGCCCCACTTGACCGCCCAGCGCAGCTTGTCGACCTCCTCGGAGATCGACGATGTCACGGCGGAGTTGCCGATGTTGGCGTTGATCTTCACGAGGAAGTTCTTGCCGATGATCATCGGCTCGGACTCGGGGTGGTTGATGTTCGCGGGCAGGATCGCGCGGCCGCGCGCGATCTCGTCGCGGACGAAGTCGGGCGTCACGCGCTCGCGGATCGCCACGAACTTCATCTCCGGCGTGATGATCCCGCGGCGCGCGTAGTGCATCTGCGAGCGGTTCCCGCTGTCGCCGTCCCGGAGGCGCGCATCGATCCACGCCTTGCGCAGCTTCGGCAGGCCGTGGTGCGGATCGTGGCCCTGCGGCCCGCTCGTATCGTAGACGTCGAACGACGGCTCGCCGCCCGACAGGTGGATCCGGCGAACCGGCACCTGCAGGCCATCCGCCTCGACGTAGACCTTCTCGGAGGCCGGGAAGCCGTCGATGGCCGGGAGGTTCGCGATCGGATCCGGCCCGACCTGCTTCAGGGAGCGCTTGCCGTTGCCGTTGCCGTTGCCGTTGCCATTGCCGTTGCCGTTCGTATCCGTCACCTGGATCTCCCTTCGCGAGCATTACCTCGGCAGGTTCTGGGGTCGTGCACCTCGCACCTCTCAGCCGCTCGTCGGAGCAGCTCCCCCGTCGCTATGTAGGTTGTCCTGACCGAGCGGCACCGTACGCTGCCTCTGGTAACCTCGCAAGGGTGGAGGAGGCCCGCCGGTTCGGCCGCTACCGCGTCACCGGCTCGCTCGGAGCGGGCGCCATGGGCGAGGTGTTCGCGGCCGTCGACGACGTGCTCGGCCGCGAGGTCGCGGTCAAGACGCTGAAGGGCCACCGGAACGCGCTCGCGGCGCGGATGATCGACGACCGGTTCCGGCTCGAGGCACGGGCGATCGCGGCGCTGGCGCACCCGGGAGTCGTCGCGGTGTTCGACATCGACCTCGAGGCGGATCCGCCGTACCTGGTGATGGAGCGCGTCGCGGGGCCGTCGCTCAAGGATCGCCTCGCGAGCGGGCCGCTCACCCCGAACGAGCTGCGCGCGCTCGGCATCCAGATCGCGCGCGCGCTCGCCGCGGCGCACGAGCGCAAGATCATCCACCGCGACGTGAAGCCGGCCAACATCCTCGCCGCCGGCGACCGCGCGTGGAAGCTCGCCGATTTCGGGATCGCGCACGTCCCCGACTCGTCGCTGACGATGACCGGTCAGTTCATGGGCTCGCCGGCCTACGCGCCGCCCGAGGCGCTCGTGCGCGGGCAGAGCGACGCCGAGGGCGACGTCTACGGCCTCGGCGCGACGCTGTATCAAGCAGCGACCGGGCGCTGGCCTCGGCTCGACGCGGTCGCGAGCGGCGCGCTGATCCCGCCCGTGCCTCCGGTCGCGTCGCTCGCGCCGCACCTGCCGCCGGACATCGCCGCGATCATCGACCGCGCGGTCGCCCCCGATCCGGGAGCGCGGCCGAGCGCGGCGGAGCTGGCGGAGGCGCTCGCGGGTGCGAGCTCGACCGCGGACGGGCCGATCGCGCCCGGCCCCGTGCGCTGGAAGCCGTGGGCGCTCGGCGGCGCTGCGGTGCTGATGACGATCATCCTGTTCGCGGCGACGCGCGGCGGCGGGCCTCCGACCGCACCGGGGGCCGCGACCGTGCCCACCGAGGGTGCGCCGATCGCACCTCCCGCGCTACTCGACGGGAAGACCGCGCGCGAGATCCAGAAGAAGCTCGACGACGGCGACTACGAGAAGGCGCTCGACAAGCTGTCGGAGTGGGAGGACGACAACGGCGGCGCGACCCCCGAGACCGACGAGCTGCGGCGCCGGATCGAGGAGGCGCTGGCCTCGTTCCCGCCGGGCCAGCGGAAGAAGAAGAAGCGCGGGAAGCACGACGACTGAGGGCGACAGCCTGCGACGATCCCCATCCAAGTGGGCGAAACCACGAGGTGTCCCAGAAAACCCTTCGTGATTCGATATTTGGCTCGGTACAATGAGGTTCGGGTCCCGTAGACTACGCCGCCAAGCGCCGCCGTGACGGTCCAGTCGAATCGAACGCTCAAGGTCGAGAAGCTCGCGCGCATCTATGACGACGAGATCGCGCCCGTGTGGGGTACGCGTTTCGGCAAGATGCTGCTGCGGAACCTGACCGTTCCGGATCGCGGGCAGGTGCTCGACATCTCGTGCGGCACGGGCTTTCCGACGATCGAGATCCTGCGCCGGATGAACGACGGCTCGCGCCTGATCGCGATCGACGCGTCGAGCGCGATGCTCGATGTCGCGCGCCGCAAGGTCAAGGACCTGGGCCCGCTCGGGAAGAAGGGCGTGTTCTTCCGGACCGAGAGCGCGGTGCCGAAGCTGTCGTTCGCGGACGACGTCTACGACCTGGTCGTCTGCAACCTCGGGCTCAACGAGATGCCGAGCCTCGAGGTCGCGCTGCGCGACTTCGCGCGCGTCGCCAAGCAGGGCGGCGAGGTGCGCTGCACGCTGCCGCTCGCCGGCACGTTCCAGGAGTTCCACGACCTCTACCGCGAGGTGCTGATCAAGCACGACAAGCACGACGCGCTCGAGCGGCTCGAGAAGCACATCGCGCGGTATCCGTCGATCGACCACGTCGAGCGCTGCATGAAGTCGGCGAGCCTCAGCGGGCACCTCGAGTACGAGGAGTTCTCGCTGCTGTTCAAGTCCTCTCGCGAGTTCTTCTTCGCGCCGGTGATCGAGTACGGGCCGCTCGCGGAGTGGAAGGAGATCGCCGGCGGCGGTCAGGAGATGCAGGACGTGTTCTGGTACATCAAGGAGGCGATCGACGCCTACTTCGATGGCCGGCCGTTCCAGGCCACGGTGAAGGCGGGCTGCCTGATCGGAAAGAAGACCGATCAACCCGTTCACGTTCACGTGCCCGCGGAGCTCCCCGAGGTCGATCTCGACGAGACCGGCTTCGAGGAGGACATCGACACTGGCCTCCCGCTCCCGCCGCCGAAGATCGCCGCGGGCTCCGTGCAGATGGCCGACCCCGACGAGCTGCAGGTCGAGGAAGAGGACTTCGAGATCGACGTCGAGTCCGTGGCCGAGCAGGATCTCGACGCGTTCATCGAGGGCAAGAAGCGGCCTCCGCACCTGGACGACTGAGTCCGGCGATCTATCCTGCGCCGGTCATGGGAGATCGGATTTCGGGCCGCGACGACTACCTCGCGCTCGTCGACGAGGTGAACGAGCACGATCGCCGCTATCACGTCGAGGCGGCGCCGACGATCAGCGACGTCGAATACGACAAGCTCGCGAAGCGGCTCGCCGACCTCGAGGTCGCGCACCCCGACTGGGTGGTGGCGTGGTCGCCGACGCAGCGCGCGGGGCACGCGCCGGTCTCGGACTTTCCGAAGGTCACGCGGCCGGTCGCGATGCTGTCGCTCGACAACAGCTACGACGAGGGCGACCTCCGCGCGTTCTACGACCGCGTCGTCAAGGGCCTCGACGGCGACGTGCCGGTGTTCTCGATCGAGCCGAAGATCGACGGCTTCGGCATCGAGCTCGTCTACAAGGAGGGGCTGCTCACCCTCGGCGCCACGCGCGGCGATGGCCGGATCGGCGAGGACGTCACCGCGAACGTCAAGATGGTGCGCGGCGTGCCGCTCAAGCTGAGGAAGCCGGTCACCATCACGGTCCGCGGCGAGATCTACATGCGCAAGGACGAGTTCGCCGCGATCAACCAGGCGCGCGAGGCGGCCGGCGAGGAGCTGTTCAAGAACCCGCGCAACACGGCGGCCGGCTCGATCAAGCAGCAGGACCCGCGCGAGGTCGCGAAGCGGCCGATGCGCACGATCCTCTACGAGGTCGTCGACGGCGAGCGCTACGCGCCGGGCCACCTCGCATCGCTCCAGCTGATCGCGGAGCTCGGGCTGCCGACGAACAAGGAGAACTCGGCCGCGCCGACGTGGGACGAGCTGATCGCCTGCGTGCACGGCTGGCAGGACCGCCGCGACGACCTGCCGTACGAGGTCGATGGCCTCGTCGTGAAGGTCGACGACTTCGCGGCGCGTGGTGCGCTCGGCACGACCTCGAAGTTCCCGCGCTGGGCGATCGCGTACAAGTTCCCGGCGCGGCAGGTCACCACCGTGCTCCGTGCGATCGAGGTCAACGTCGGCCGCACGGGGACGGTCACCCCGGTCGCGATCCTCGATCCGGTCGAGATCTCGGGAACCACCGTGTCGCGCGCGAGCGTGCACAACTGGGATCAAGTCGCGCGCCTCGGCCTGTCGATCGGCGATCGCGTGCTGCTCCAGAAGGCCGGCGAGATCATCCCGGAGATCCTCGAGGTCCGCGAGAAGGGCCCGGGCGAGCCGCTCGTGCCGCCGACGCAGTGTCCGTTCTGCTTTGCTGAGCTCGCGCGCGAGGAGGGCAGGGTCGCGCTGATGTGCCCGAACCGCCTCGGCTGCCCGGCGCAGCGGCTCGGCGCGATCGAGTTCTTCGCGTCGCGACACCAGATGAACATCGACGGGCTCGGAGAGAAGGTCGTGGTCCAGCTCGTCGAGGCCGACCTCGTGAAGGACGTCGCCGATCTGTTCGACCTGACGGTCACCCAGCTGCTCGGGCTCGAGCGGTTCGGCAAGACGTCGGCCGAGAACCTCGTGAAGGCGATCGCGACCGCGAAGGAGGCCGCGACGTTCTCGCGGCTGCTCGCCGCGCTCGGCATCACCAACGTCGGCAGCGTGCTCGCGAAGCCGATCGCGCAGCGCTACGGCTCGCTCTCCAGGCTGCGCGCCGCGGCGGCCGCGAAGGACTCCGAGGCGTTCGTGGAGGAGCTCCAGGAGATCGAGGGCGTCGGCGAGATCGTGGCGCGGAACGTCGATGCGTTCCTGCGCGACCCGCACGCGGTCGAGGTGCTCGACAAGCTCGCCGCGCGTGGCGTCGATCCGGCCGAGCCGGTCGTCGAGATCAAGGAAGGCCCGCTGACCGGCAAGACGCTGGTCGTGACCGGGACGCTGACGCGCCCGCGCGCCGACGTGCAGAAGCTGATCGAGCAGGCCGGGGGCAAGGTCGCCGGCTCGGTGTCGAAGAAGACCGACTACCTTGTCGCGGGTGCCGACACCGGCAAGACCAAGCTCGACGCCGCGCAGAAGCACGGCGTGAAGGTGATCGCCGAGGACGAGCTGATGGCGCTGCTCGGCTGAACGGCGGCGATCGCAGGGATCGGCCGTCGACACCGGCCCGACCCAGCCCTGGCCATTGCACTGGTATCAGCCGTCCGCACCTCGGGGCCCGTGCCCCGCTTCTTGTGGGTGACGACGCGGTCGATCTTGCTGTCCTCGATCTCGGTCGTCGCGTCGCCGGACTTCGCCGGCGCGGCTACGTCATGCTGCCGGCTTCGCGCACGGCGTCGACCACATCATCCGGATCGGGGAAGCCGAGCGCCCACGTCTTCTCCGCGACCAGCTTGTCCCCGACCCACACGGTGAACTCTCCGGACTTCCCGATCACGAGCTCGGACTCGACGCCGAGGTCCTGCTTCAGCTGGGCCGCCACCCGGGTGGCCCTGGGGCGATACCCTCAACCGTTGCAGTAGCGGATCGTGACCTTCATGACCGCACCGTAGCATGCCGGTTCCGTCATGCTTACCGCATGTGGCTCGCCCACGCGCTGACGCTGTCCCGCCTGCCCATCGCGGCAGGTCTGGTGATCGCGTACGGCCGGGTCGGCTGGGCCGTCGCGCTCGTCGCGCTCGCCGCGGCGACCGATGCCGTCGATGGAACCGTCGCGCGCGCCATGCAGCAGCGCGGGAAGACCACGCCCGACATCGGCGGCTGGCTCGATCCGCTGGTCGACAAGGTGTTCGTGGTGATCGTGCTCGCGACGATCTACGCGCACACGCGCGAGCTCGGCGTGATCGCGCTGATCGCCGCGCGCGAGCTGCTGATCGCTCCCCTGATCGCGATCTACCTCGTCACGGGCCGGCCGCGAGACCACCTGAAGGCGCGGCCGATCGGGAAGGCCGCGACCATCGCGCAGTTCGTCGCGTGCGGCATCGCGATCGCGGTGCCCGCGTATGCGCTCGTGCCGGCCGCCATCGCGGCGGTGCTCGGCGTCGTCGCCGTGATCGACTACGTGCTCCTCGAGCGCGAGCGCGGCGCTTCGTCGGAGGTCACCGGTGCGCCGTCGTCGCCGTCGTCGCCGTCGCCGCGCTGAGACGCTACCGAGGGCCGCGAGCGGCGGCGCGGGGCCTCTGACTGCGTCGCGGACTCGTCGGGATCGACGGTGGGATCGCGCTCGGTGGTCGGCGCCATCGACAGCTCGCGATCGATCGGCCAGCTGCCGGTCCACACGAGCCCGGTCTTCGACAGCGCGATCGCGACGTCGTCCGCGGACTCGAAGCGGCGCGATGGTTCGTCGTCGAGTGCGCGCGCCAGGATGTCGTCCAGCTCGATCGGGATGCCGGACACCACCGCGCTCGCGGGAGCCTTGCCGGCGTCGCGCGGGTTCTTGCCGGTCAGCGCGTAGTACAGCGCGGCGCCGAGGCCGTAGACGTCGGAGCGCACGTTGCCCGGCGCGCCGGCGACCACCTCGGGAGCCATGAACCCCGGCGTGCCCATCACGGCGCCGGCCTGCGTCAGCTCGGCGTCGTCGCCGATCCGCGCGATGCCGAAGTCGAGCAGCTCGAGGCGCACCGGCTCGCGGTCGGGCGCGACCACGAACATGTTGCCCGGCTTGATGTCGCGGTGGATCACGCCCATCCGGTGCGCCTCGCCGAGGCCGCGCGCGGCCGGCGCGAACAGCTCGACCGCGAGCGCGGGCGGCATCGGGCCACAGCGCTTCACGGCGGAGCCGAGGTCGGTGCCGCCGAGCAGGTCCATCGCGTAGTACCAGACGCCGTCGTCGGTCACGCCCCAGTCGTGGATGCGGACGACGTTGGGGTGCGAGATCGCGGCGGTCGCCTGGATCTCGCGCTCGAACCGGGCGACGCGCGAGGGCTTGCGGCCGTGCTCCGGGGACAGGATCTTGAGCGCGACCGAGCGGCGCAGCGCGCGATCCTCGGCGCGCCACACCTCGCCCATCCCGCCGCGGCCGATGCGGCGCAACAGGCGGTAGCGTCCGAGCTTGCGGCTCTCGAACACGCTCTGGCGCAGCGACCACGTGACGTGGCCGCCCCACACGGCGACGATCGCGCCGGCCCACACCACGGCGGTGTGCACCGCGAACACCGCGAGGCTCGTCCCATCGTGGAGCTGCGCGTCGATCAGCGGGTCGAACCGCGACGCGACGACGAGGCCGATCGGATAGAGCAGCGACGAGATCGCCGCCCACAGGGCTCCCTGCCGCCACGGCATCGGCCACGCAATGGTCTGGCCCATCACGATCACGAACACCGCCGTGACGTACGGCGAGGTCAGGCCGCCCTGGTGCGTCGCGATCAGCGTGAGCGCGATCGTCGTCACCGGGAACACCGCGGAGGCGAGCGCGAACGCGACCTTCGG
The DNA here is from genome assembly GCA_016794545.1 of Myxococcales bacterium. Lineage (GTDB taxonomy): Bacteria > Myxococcota_A > Polyangia > Haliangiales > Haliangiaceae > JABFXX01. Next base: position 6,152 of record JAEUJX010000393.1, on the reverse strand, counting down.
ATCCGGCAGCGGCGACCGGAACAGCGGAGCGACCATCGCGACGTGGAAGACGGTCGTCGCGAACCGGATGATCAGGATGAACGCGAGCGAGCCAGATCCGATCTGCGCGTGCGTGAGGACATCGAGGCCCGCGCCGCAGACCAGCCACAGCGTGCACGCCGCGACGAGGACGCTCCGCGCGCGCAGGACCTCCGCCGCGTGCTGGTGACGGCGAACGCGCTCCTGGGCGGCCTGCGAAGCCCCGGACGCCCCCGAAGGCGTCCCGCGCGCACCCGTCGTCGTCACCGTCCCATCCTACTCTCGACCGGGTCCTCCGGATCGGGCAGCGGCAGCGCCATCGGCGAGCGGACGACGCCGCGATCGATACCGACCATGCACCTCACCATTCGACGGCGGAACCAGCCGAGCCACCGGCTGTGCGGGAACACTCTGTCGCGCACCCAGCCGAGTAACCACGAGTCGCTCTGGAACATCGGCGTCAGCGCGCGCGTCGCGAGCTGGTAGAACGCGAGGTGGCGGCGGCGCGCCCGGGTGTACGCCGCCAGCGCCGCGGCGACATCGCCGGGATTCGCCGTGACGGCATCGGCGAGCGCGATCGCGTCGAGGAGCGCGAGGTTCGCGCCCTGACCGAGCTGCGGGCTCATCGCGTGCGCCGCGTCCCCGAGGAACACGATGCGCTCGCCGTGCCACGGGTACATCGCGACGTCGCGGTAGCGCGAGAACAGCACCGGCTCGAGGCTGTCGAGTGTGTCGAGCAGCGGCTCGGCGCGCGCGTCGAGCGCGAGCACCTCGTCGCGCCACGCGGCCAGCCCGGCGGCGCGCCACGCCTCCACGCGGTCCGCCCGCAGGCTCCAGAACAGGCTGACCACCGGCGCGTCGCGCCCGGGCGCTCTGCCCGTCGGCAGGAAGCCCAGCATCTTCCTCGATCCCTCGACGACCTGGTGCAGCGTGCGCTGCGCCGCGAACCCCGGATCGTCGACGACGTACCACAGCGCGCCCCACGGATACGGCTTCGCCGTCACGCGCGCGGCCGCGCCGTGGAGCTCGCAGACCGATCCGTCGGCGGCGATCACGAGGTCGTAGGGACCGTGTCGCTCGCCCTGCTCGTCGACGAGCACGCGCGCGCCGCCGGCGAGCTCGGTCGCGGTGATCCTGACGCCGCACTCGATCGTCGCGCCGGCCTGCCTCGCCGCCCCGAACAGGGTCTCGAACAGCACGCCGCGGTGGATGCCAAGGCCGTACAGGCGCGGATCGAGGTCGGCGTACGGCAGGTCGACGAGGTGCTTGCCGCCCTTGCGGACGCAGGTCAGCCGATCGATCCGCGCGCCGCGGGCCTCGACCTCGGCGAGGAGCCCGAGCCGCGCGAGCGCGCGCTGCCCCGTCGGCTGGAGCGTGATGCCCGCGCCGACCGGTCCCGGCTTCGCCACGCACTCGAGGATCGTGACCTCGTGCCCGCCGCGGCACAGCAGGATCGCCGAGGCCGCCCCCGCGGTGCCGGCACCCACGATCCCGATCCGCCACGGGCGGTCCATCCCCGCATGGTACATCCACAGGCGCGGTGTTCACGGATCCGGCGGTCGACGAGCTCTGGCACGCGGGTCGGTTCCGCGAGGCCTACGAGGCGTCCGCGGCGCCCGACGACGCGCTGAACGACATGCCGTTTCGCGACCGCCACGACACGCTCGCGCGCTCGCAGCTGTGGCACGAGCACGGGCTGGTCGCGTGGTACGCGGGCCGCTACCGCGAGTCGGAAGCGGCGCTCGCCCGCGCGCTCGAGATGCGCCGCAACGCGCTCGGCGAGTCCCACGCCGACACGCTCGCCTCGCAGTTTCGCCACGCCGCTGCCGTCGGGGTGCTCGACCGCCGCGGGGTCCCGCTGTTCGAGCGCGCGATCGACGCCCTCGGCCGCGCGTTCGGCTCCGAGAGCGTCGAGGTCGCGCTCGCGCGCCGCGACTTCTCGGTCTGCTTGCGCGAGTTCGGCGACCTGCCCCGCGCGCGCGCGCTGATCGACCAGGCGCGCCCGGTCATCGAGCAGGGTCTCGAGCTCGATCACCCGGCCGCGATCCTCGCGCTGATCGCGGACGCCCAGCTCGCCGAGCTCGAGCGCGACGACGCCCGCGCGAGCCACCTCGCCCAGCGCGCCGTGGGGCTCGGCACGATCGCGTGGGGCGCCGCCCACCCGTTCGTCGCCACCGCCGAGCTCGTGCTCGCGGTGAGCGAGCTGCGCCGCGGCGACGCCGCCGCCGCGCGCAAGCGCCTCCCCGACATCTGCGACAACCTCGAGGACGGCTACGGCGAGCACCCCGAGCTCGCGCGCGCGCTGTGGTGCCGCGCCGCGTGCGCGGTCGCCCTGAAGCGCGGGCTGCGCGGCGCCGAGCGCGACATCCTGCGCGTCGTCGCGATCTACCGCGCGACCGGCCTCGAGGAGCGCGCCACGCAGGCGATGGACGCCGTGGTCGCGATCCGCTGGCGCATGAACAAGCGCGAGCCATGATGGCGGGTCCCTCGTTCACCGACCCGCAGGTGCAGGCGCTGTGGCAGGCGGGGCGGATCCGCGCGGCGCACGAGGCGTCGGCGATGCCGGCGGCGGCGACCACCGATCATCCGTTTCGGGATCCGATCGATCGGCTCGCCGCGGCGGCGCGCGCGCACGAGCACGGGACGCTGTGCTGGTATGCGGCGCGGTTCACCGAGTGCGAGGCGGCGCTCGCCGTCGCGCGCGCGGAGCGCACGGAGCTCCTCGGCGCCGACCACCCCGAGACGCTCGAGACGGTCGAGCGGCTCGCGGCGCTGGCACATTACCGGATGGAGCCCGATGCGCCACGGCGGTTCGGCGAGGTCGTCGCGCGGCTCGAGCGCGTGCACGGCGCCGGGTCCGTGCGCGTCGCGATCGCGGAGCGCAACCGCGCGGCATGCCTGCGCGACCACGGCATGGTCGCGCAGGCGCGCACGATGATCGATCGCGCGGCGGCCGTGCTCGTCCGCGCGCTGCCCGTCGAGCACGCGGAGGTGGTCGCCGCGTACAAGGTCAGCGCCCTGCTGCGCCTTGCGGAGGGCGAACCGGACGCGGCGCGCGAGGAGGCGCTGAGCGCCGTCGAGCTCGCGACACGGGTCTGGGGCGCCGAGCACCCGTTCGTCGCGCACGCCGAGCTCACCGTCGCCGCGGCCGAGCTGCACCTCGGCAAGCTCCGCGCGGCGCGCAAGCGCATGCCGTCGGTGATCGCGCGGATCGAGCGCGGGATGGGCTCGCATCCGATGCTCGGCCTCGCGCTCGCGACGCTCGCCGAGATCGAGCTCGAGGCCGGACAGAACTTCTTGCGCGCCGAGGAGACCGCGCGCCGCGCGATCGCGGTGTATCGCGAGACGTATCCCGGTTCGTCAGCGCAGATGACCTGGACGCTGTTCCGGGTCCTCTACGAGAGTGGGCAGGTGGTCGAGGCAGGCGAGCTGGTGCGCGAGTTTGCGGCCGAGCTCCCGCGCGAGCTCGTGCTCGGGATGACCGCCAAGCTCGCGAACCACCTGACGCGGCTGCGCGACTTTCGCGGTGCCCTGCCGTGGCTCGAGCGCACCCGCGACCTGTGCGACGACCCCGAGGTCGCAGCGCAGTGGGCGGCCCAGGCCGAGCGCGTCCGGCGGGAGATCGATTAATACTCCCGGCCCATGAAGCTCGTGCTCGCAACGCTCGGTGTCGCGCTCCTGGCCGCACCGGCGGCCGCCAAAGGTCTCACCGTCGACGACATGCTCGCGATGCAGCGGGTCGGCGATCCCAACGTGTCGCCCGACGGGAGGTGGATCGCGTTCTCGGTGCGCGACACCGACGTCGACGCGAACAAGGGCCGCTACGACCTCTGGCTCGTCGGGGTCGACGGGGCGAACCTCCGGCGGCTGACCACGGTCCCCGAGAACGACACCGATCCGCGGTGGTCGCCGGATGGCCGGTACATCTACTTCCTGTCGTCGCGCGGCGGCGGGTCGCAGGTGTGGCGGATCGCGGTCGGCGGCGGCGAGGCGGAGCAGGTGACCCGACTGCCGCTCGACGTCGGCGGGTTCACGCTGTTCCCGGATGGCAAGCGGATGGTGGTGGCGCTCGAGGTCTACCCCGATGCGAAGACGCTCGCCGACACGGCAAAGCGCGACGAGGCGCGCGAGAAGAGCAAGGTCAAGGCGCGCACCTACGACAGCCTGCTGTTCCGGCACTGGGACCAGTGGGAGGACGGCAAGCACAGCCACCTGTTCGTGTGGGATCCCGCGAAGCCGGATGCGGCGCGCGACGTGACGCCGGGACTCGCGACCGACGCGCCGACGCACCCGTTCGGTGGGATGGACGAGGTCGAGGTCTCGCCGGATGGCAGGTCGATCGCGTACGTGATCCGCAACAGCGGCAAGCAGAACGCGTGGCAGACCAACACCGACGTGTTCCTCGTGCCCGCCGACGGCGGCAAGGCGGTGAACCTGACGGCGACGAACCCGGCGTATGACTTCGCGCCGACGTTCTCGCCCGACGGCAAGTGGCTGGCCGTGAAGCAGATGAAGCGGGCGGGCTACGAGGCGGACCGCGAGCGGATCAGCGTGATCGAGGTCGCGACGAAGAAGGTGCGGGTCGTGACCGAGGCGTGGGATCGCTCGGCCGGTGACCTGACGTGGTCGGCGGACGGCAAGACGATCTACACGGACACCGACAACCTCGGGAACCACTCGCTGTTCGCGATCGACGTCGCGACCGGCACGCCGAAGCTGCTGGTCGAGAAGGGCACGAACGTCACGCCGCGCGTGGCGGGCGATCGCATCGTGTTCGCGAAGGACACGCTGAATTCGCCGGCCGAGCTGTGGAGCGTGCGCGCCGACGGCAGCGAGCCGCGGCAGGTGACGCGGTTCAACGACGAGCGCGTCAAGAAGATCACGTGGGGCGCGTACGAGCAGTTCTCGTTCAAGGGGGCGAAGGGCGACACCGTCTACGGCTACGTCATCAAGCCGGCGGGCTTCACCGGCGGCAAGGTGCCGGTGGCGTTCCTCATCCACGGCGGCCCGCAGGGCAGCTTCGGCGATCACTGGCACTACCGCTGGAACCCGCAGGCGTACGCGGGTGCCGGGTTCGGCACGGTGTTCATCGACTTCCACGGCTCGACCGGCTACGGCCAGGCGTTCACCGACGCGATCAACGGCGACTGGGGCGGCGCACCGTACGAGGACCTGATGCTCGGCCTCGACGCCGCGCTCGCGAAGTACCCGTGGCTCGATGGCTCGCGTGCCGCGGCGCTCGGTGCGAGCTACGGCGGCTACATGATCAACTGGATCAACGGCCACACCGACCGGTTCAGGGCGCTGGTCTGCCACGACGGCAACCTCGACGAGCGGATGGCGTACTACGACACCGAGGAGCTGTGGTTCCCCGAGTGGGAGCACGGCGGCGTGCCGTGGGAGAAGCCGGAGGGCTACACCAAGCACAACCCGATCGACTTCGTGAAGAACTGGAAGACGCCGACGCTCGTCGTGCACGGTGCGCTCGACTTCCGCGTCGTCGACACGCAGGGCATGAGCACGTTCACCGCGCTCCAGCGCAAGGGCGTGCCCTCACGGTTTCTTCACTTCCCCGACGAGAACCACTGGGTGCTGAAGCCGCAGAACTCCCGGCTGTGGCACCAGGAGGTGCTCGCCTGGATCACCCGGTACACGAAGAAATAGCGCTAAGGGTTGTCCCGAAACTCGACCTGCAGGTTGTGGACGGCGCATACGCCGCGGTCCTGCTCGATGTCGATGGCACACTGGTCGACGAGCTGCAGCCGCTGCTGGAGGTCGCGGACGTCGCCGACCTCGTCCCGATCCAGACCAGCTCCGATGACGTCGACCAGCCGAAGCCGCACCCCGACCTCGTCGAGGCCGCGCTCGCCAAGGTGCCCGCCGAGCGCCACCGCTGCGTGATGATCGGCGACACGCCGTACAACGTCATGGCGTGCCGCGGCGCCGCCGTCGACCTCATCGGGGTCACCACCGGCGGCTGGAGCACCGAGGCGCTCGCCGGCTCGATCGCGGTCTATGCGGGCCCGGCCGATCTGCTCGCGCGCTGGGCCGACTCGCCGCTCGCCTGAGCTCGAGGTCGGACGCCGCGAGTCACACGCCCCGGGACCGCCTGCCGCCCGGCGCGACGCCGGCTC
>JAEUJX010000388.1 GCA_016794545.1 Myxococcales bacterium | reverse complement strand
GGACCGCTGCCGTCGCACATCTCGGGCAAGCCGGTCGGACCGACCGGCGGCGACATGCCTCACGCATGACTGGTGCGCGCGCGCGCCGCGAAGATCGCCGCTGCGAGTGGGACCGCGATCAGAACCGCCCGCGTCGTCACGTCACGAAGGTACCGCGTCTCACGGCGCGATCGTGATCACGCCACACGCCACACGCCCACCCGCGTTGCCGGTCGGCTGCGTCGTGAGGTCGTCGGCCTTCTCGTGCACGATGAAGCCCTTGCCGACCACGGACGTCGCGCCGTCCCCGAGCGAGATGCCCTTCATCACGAACGTCTTCGTCGCCTTGCCGTCGCCGCCGGCCGTGAGGTTGCCGAAGTCGCCCTCGTGGCGGTGATCGGCGTCCGGCGCGCCGTGCGGGTGTCCTCCCGGGTTGAAGTGGCCGCCGGCGCTCGTCGCGTCCGGCGCGGAGCAGTCGCCCTTCTCGTGCACGTGCCAGCCGTGATCGCCGGGCGTGAGCCCCTCGACGTTCGCCGTCACCTCGACCCCGCCGTCGACCTCGCGGAACTGGATCGTGCCGCTGACGCTCGAGCCCGACGCGGGCGCGAGCGTGGCGGTGGCACTGCGGGACGCCGCGGCGGGACCGGGATCCGGCGTGGGCTTGGGCTTCGACGAGCCACAACCGACAGCGACGAGAGAGCAGATGAGGAGAGCACCGATGCGAGTCATGTGCCGACTATGCCTCGCTCCGCGAGCGCGAACAGGGAGGTGCCGGTTAGATCGTCACGGGCACGCCTCGGACGCACGCACCCAGTCCTCGATCAGCGTGACACCGGCCTCGTCGATCTTCGCGCCGCCGCCCTTCGGCATGCGCGTCGTCGGATCGGGATCGCGCAGCAGCAGCGTCAGCCGCGAGGTCTCGGGGCTGCCCGGCACGAACAGCGGCATCGTCCCGCACAGGCGGTGGTCCGCGCCGGCGTCGAAGTGGAGGTTCGGCGTGTCGTCACCGCGGTGGCACTGGCCGCAGTTCGTGTGCAGATACGTCCGCGCGCGCGTCGCGAGATCGCCGGCGGTGCCGAACGGATCGACGAACGCGTCGAGCTCGGACGCCCGCGGCATCGGCGCCTCGAACATGCCGATGTGCTGGAGCGTGTCGAGCTGGTTCGCGTTGCGATCGGTGCTCTCGTAGTGGAGCACGCGGTTGAGCTGCCGCGTCTCGAGGCCGAGCGAGCTGCCCGCCTTCGTGCCGTGGCAGGCGAGGCAGCCCGAGCGCGACGGGTAGTTCCACACGTCCTGGCCCCACACGCGGCTCTCGCCCTCGATCGGCACGCGCTCCGCGTCGCTCTGGTCGTCGCGCCACACGTACGTGTAGCCCGCCCAGCCGCCATCGTCGTGGCGCACGAGCAGCCGGGTCTCGATCAGCTTGCCGCCGACGCGGAAGTGCTTCACGAGCACCGACTGGTTGGGGAAGTCCCAGTCACCGTCGGCGCCGACCTTGATCGTCGTGCCGTCGGGGATCGCGAGGTAGCGCGTCTTCTCGGCGCCGTCGGACCAGAACGGCGCGTTGAGGTCGTAGGGCACGAGGCCGCCCGAGGGCCGGGTGACGTCGTTCGGATCGACGCAGCCGGTCTCGGACAGCAGCATCGGGATCGTGTCGGTCGGCGCACCGTTCGACGACACCAGCTTGAAGATCGCCTGCCCCTTCACGTCGGAGAACGTGATCGCGTAGAGCTCGCCGGCCTCGTCCTCCGCGAACGAGACCAGCATGGGCGCCGACAGCGACGGCACCACGCGGAACCGCGGCAAGCTCGCGACGCCGCTGCCGGTCTGCGCGGGGTGCTCGTACGTGTTCGTCACCGCGAACGCGCCGGTCTGCGTGACGTACTCGTACGGCTTGTCGATGATCTGGATCGGCCCGGCGTAGACCTCCGAGAAGATGTACGCGCCGTAGAGCGCCGTGCCGAGCGCGGTGCCGCGGTAGACGTAGCCGCCGGTCACCGACACCGACGAGCCCTGCCGGAACTGCGCGATCGGCGCGATGTACGGTGACGTCGTGTTCGTCGGCGGGCACGTCGCGGTCGGGCTGATGCCGTCGCACACCGTCCAGCCGTAGTTCTTGCCGGAGACGACGAGGTCGATCTCCTCCTTCGCGGTGCCGACGTCGCCGACCCACAGCCGCTGCGTCTCGCGGTCGAAGCTCATGCGCCACGGGTTGCGGAACCCGCTCGCGAAGATCTCCGGGCACGCCGCCGTGCGCGCCTCGAGCGTCGGGCGATCGAGCCCGCCGCACGGCGGGTTCGGCGTGCTCTGCAGGTCCAGCGGATCGCTGAGCCGGTACGGATTGCCCGGCGGGATCACGTAGCCGGCCTGCCCGCGCGGATCGATGCGGAGGATCTTGCCGCGCAGCCACGAGAGCTTCTGCGCGTCGGCGGCGGTGTAGCCGTTCCCGCCGTCGCCGAGCGAGATGTAGAGGTACCCGTCGGGCCCGAACTTGAGGTCGCCGCCCCAGTGATTGCCGCCGCCCGAGCCGGTCTGGAAGATCGGGGTGGTCTCGAGGATCGTCCACGCATTGCCGCTGCGGCCGATACGGAACCGCACGACCTTGTTCGTGGGGTAGGTCGTGTAGTGGACGTAGACGTAGTTCGCGTCGTCGCGCAGGCCGAACTCGGGATCGAGCGCCGCGCCGAGCAGGCCGCCCTCCCCGCCCGCGCCATAGACGTTCTCGGGGATGTCGAGGAACACCTCGGCCTTCTCGACCGGCGTGGTCCCATCGGCCGCGAGCCCGTCCTTCGAGGCCCTCGGATCGACGAACGTCCAGATCACGCCGAGCCGGTCGACGACGAACGTGCGCACCGGTCCGCTCGCGCCGAACCGCGAGCGCATCATCCCGATCGCGGGCCCGTTCGAGCCGAACAGCATGTTCGGGAACGCCGGTTGCAGCGTGATGTCGCCGCCCGACACGATCGGCGGTCGCGCCGGTGCCCGGCACGTCGGGTTATCGGGGCGGGTATCGAGGCCCGTCGCGCTGATCGCGGGGCCATCGTCGCCGCCGCAGCCAACGCAAAGCGCCACCAGTGCGAGTCCCCTGCGCATCCGGCGATTGTACCGGGACCGCGGCGGGTCGTGCCGACTACTTCAGGAGCGCGGGGGTCGCCACGGCGCTGCGGCACTGCCAGTTGAAGCTGCGCGTCTGCCCGACCTCGCCGTTCGCCTTGAACCCGGCCGCGAGCTGGTCGGCCGCGACCTTCAGCGCCGGATCCATCCGCCCGGTCGCGTTCCACGCGAGCGCGACCACGTAGGCCGACTCTCCCCAGTGCTCGTCGTAGTCGTCGGGCACGTCGGTGCCGGTGCCCTCGCTCATCCAGTAGAGCGGCTTGCCACTTGCGTCGAGGCCATCGCGCGCGAGCGAGCGCCCGAGCATCACGAGCGACGCGCGGACGTCCGCCGCGCGCGAGCCTCCGACGCGCCGCGCGTACTCGTCGAGCGCATCGGCGAGGATCGCGCTCATCCACGGGCTACAGCCGGTGCCGCCGAAGCTCTCGCCGTGCGCGGCCGCCGTGTGCCCGAAGCACCGCACCGTCGTGTCGGTGTAGCCGGCCGGGTACTGGAGCTGCATCCCGAGGAACGCCGAGACCGCCGCCTCCGAGCGCGCGCGGATCGCCGCGTCCTGGTCGTCGGTCACCATCAGCGCCCACTCGTGGGCGAGCAGCGCGAAGCCGGCGTTGCGCTCGGTCCAGAACCGATCGGCTCCGTTGTAGACCGGGTTCCACATCGTCACGACCCGCGCGGACACCGCCTCGGCCGCCTCGCGAAACCGGTCGTCGCCGGTGAGGAGGTAGTGCAGCGCCATGTTCTGCGCGTAGTAGTACTTGAGGTCGTCGTTCGCGGTCGGCGGCGCGATCGCGGTCGCCACGCCGTTCGTGATCGTCATCCCCGCGCGGTAGATGCTCGCCTCGCGGTACGCCGAGCGCAGCGGCGACAGTACGCCGGTGGTGAAGTAGCCGCGGTACATCGCGGTGACGCGGTCGTACAGCCACACGTCGCGGCTCGACGCCGAGCTCGTGAGGAACCGGTCCGTGCTCCACGCGTCGTAGTCGCACAGACCGTTCCAGGCGTCGAGCGCGCTGCCCGACACGTCGCTCTGCGCGATCAGCGGCCCGCCGAGCCCGCTCGCGAGCAGCACGGAGGTCGGCAGCACCGCCCACACCATCGGGTGCACGTTGTTGCCGGTCCCCGTCGTCGTCTCGAGCACCGGCATCATCGCCGGGCCGGTCGCCCCGGCCACGCCGAGCTCGACGGTCAGCGCCGGCGTCGCGGTCGCGTCGACGTCGACCTGGAGCTGCACGCTGCGCACGCTGCCGTCGCCGTGCTTCGCGAGGGCGCGGCGCGCCGCGGGCAGCTCCGTGTCACCGGCGAGGATGCGGATCTTCGCCGGGTCCTGCAGCACGCCCGGCGCGAACGGCACCGCGAAGTTCACGCGCTGCTGTCCCGTCCCGCCGTCCGCGACGAGGGTCACCGTGAAGGTCGTCGGGGTCGGCGGCGGCGTCACGCCGCCACCGCCACCGGGTCCAGCGTCGAGGGAGAAGTTCGGTCCTTCGTCGTCGCCGCCCCCAGCCGTCGAAGCCCCGCAGGCGCCGCCGAGCACGACCGCGACGATCGTGATCACCCCGGCGACCGCGGCGCGAACATTCGCGCGTCGGTCCATGCTCTTCACTAACGTGTCGCGGATGTAGGCCTGAAGCACTTCGTTCGAGATTCGTTTCCTCGTCGAGAAACCGTCGGCCACCTTCCGAAACCGCGGTCGTGCGAGAACGTCGGATCGTGCGGGATCCGCACACTGAATGGGTCCGGCTCGGGCATTCTCGGAGACGTGAACGCCGGACTCGCAGCAGGACCCGATGGACGCGCACGCTGTGGCTGGGGCGTGTCGACGCCCGACTACGTCGCCTATCACGACGCCGAGTGGGGCTTCCCCGTGCGCGAGGATCGCCGGCTGTTCGAGAAGCTCTGCCTCGAGGGGTTCCAGGCGGGGCTCTCGTGGCTGACGATCCTGCGCAAGCGCGCCGCGTTCCGGGCCGCGTTCGCGGGCTTCGATCCTGCGAAGGTCGCGCGGTTCACCGCACGCGACGTCACGCGGCTGCTCGGCGACGCCGGGATCGTGCGTCACCGCGGCAAGATCGAGTCTACGATCAACAACGCGAAGCGCGCGCTCGAGCTGATCGAGGAGCACGGCTCGCTGTCGTCCTACGCGTGGTCATTCGTGCCGCCGCGCGCCGAGCGGCCGCGCGCGATGACCTGGGCGGCGCTGCGCGCGATGCCGACCACCGCGACCTCGATCCGACTCTCGAAGGACCTGAAGAAGCGCGGCTGGACGTTCGTCGGCCCCACGACGGTGTACGCCTTCATGCAGGCGATGGGCCTCGTCAACGATCACCTCGAGGGCTGCGTGATCCGTCCGCTCGCGGAGGCCGCGCGATGACCCGCGCGCTCGTCGTCGGCAACTCGGGCTCGGGCAAGTCCACGCTGGCCGCTCGCCTGGCGCAGCGGGACGGCCTCGCCCACCTCGACCTCGACCCGCTCGCGTGGCTCCCGACCACGCCGCCCTCGCGACGCCCGATCGCGCAGAGCGCGCGAGAGATCGAGGCCTTCATCGCCGCGCATCCCGCCTGGGTGATCGAGGGCTGCTACGCCGACCTGCTCGACCTCGTCACCGCCCACGCCACGCGCCTCGTGTTCCTGAACCCCGGCGTCGAGGCGTGCATCGCGAACGCGCGCGCGCGCCCGTGGGAGCCGCACAAGTACGCCTCCAAGGAGGCGCAGGACAGAAACCTCGACATGCTGATCGGCTGGATCCGCGGCTACGAGACGCGCAGCGACGAGCTCTCGCTCTCCGCGCACCGCCGGCTGTTCGACGCGTTCCCCGGCGACAAGCTCGAGCTGACCTCGCGGGACGCGATCGCGGGGCTATGACCGCGCCGCTCCCCGACTGGCTGGTCCCGATGGCCGCGACGCTCACGCAGGAGCGGTTCACGGGCCCCGAGTGGACGTTCGAGCGCAAGTACGACGGCATCCGCCTGATCGCGTTCAAGCGCGGCGCCGAGGTGCAGCTGTTCTCCCGCAACCACCTGCCACAGCACGTCCCTCACGTCGCGGCCGCGATCGCGAAGCTGCCCGCGCACCAGCTCGTCCTCGACGGCGAGCTCGACTGGGACCAGCGCGAGTACCACGTGTTCGACCTCCTCTGGCGCGACGACATGGACCTGCGCGCGCGGCCGCTCGACGTGCGCCGCGCCGAGCTGGCCCGGCTGCCGCTCTCCCCGCCCCTCGAGCGCGTCACCGAGCTTCCGCCCGAGGCCGAGCCGTGGGAGCGCGCTCGGCGGGAGAGGTGGGAGGGCGTCATCGCGAAGCGCCGCGACTCGGTCTACGAGCACCGCCGCTCGAAGGCGTGGCTCAAGATGAAGATCGAGGCGAGCCAGGAGCTCGTCGTCGGTGGCTTCACGGATCCGGAGGGCAAGCGCGTCGGCCTCGGCGCGCTGCTCGTCGGCTACCACGATCCCGAGGGGCGCCTCGTGTTCGCCGGCAAGGTCGGCACCGGCTTCGACGACGCACTGCTGCGCTCGCTGCGATCCCGCCTCGATGCACTCGCGCGCCCGACCTCGCCGTTCCAGATCGCGACCGGGCTGCCGCGCCTCCGCGTCCACTGGGTGGAGCCGGAGCTGGTCGTCCAGGTCGGCTTCATGGAGTGGACGGGCAACAACAAGCTGCGCCATCCGCGCCTGATCGGCGTGCGCGAGGACAAGGCCGCTCGCGAGGTCGTGCGGGAGACCTAACGGCGCAGCGTCGACGTCAGCACGATCGCGTGGAGCATCGAGCCGAACGCGACGATCTTCTGCCCGACCACCTGCACGCGAAACCCGGCCTCCGTGTGGAGCCGCGGGCCGAAGAAGATCAGAGCGACGTACCCGAGCACGAGCACGACGTACCCGAGGTTGACCGCGGTCTGCACGCGGGTCGCGCCGTTGCGCCCCATCACGACCGCGAGCGCCACCACGTAGCCGAGCAGCATCGAGAACGCCGCGAGCACGAACACGTTGTGCCAGGTCAGCGCCACGTCGAACGGAGTGCACGCGATGCCGAGGAAGGCGAGGCCGCTCGCGGTCCCGAGGACGGCGCTCGACGTCCCGGCGAACCGCGCGCGCTGCCGCGCGAACGCGAACCGCCGCCAGCTCCACGAGAACACGATGAGGGCCACCCCCACCGTCGCGAGCGCGATCGAGAACAGCACCGCCGACACCGTGTTCGGCCGCCCCGACCACGCGTGCGTCATGCCGAGGTCGCTGAGGAAGTTGCGCGTGATCCCGTAGTCCGGAGCCGCCGTGTCGTAGTAGTGCCCGCCCGCGTAGACCGCCATCGCGATCGACACGAGCACCACGAACTGGACGGCCGCATAGCGAAGGAAGCCCGCGCGCCATCCGACGATCCGGGACGGTGTGGCCTCGCCGCGCGTCAACCGACCGAGTCTGGCACGAACCCCGCGCGAGGCGGCCAACAGATCGTTCCAGCGCGTCGCCTTGACGACCCGAAATCACGGCCCACATCAAGTGCTTCATGAAGATCGCGATCGCTCGCAAGCACGCCGATCACCTCGTGCCGACGCCGATCGTCCACCAGACGGCGTTCTGGGGACGGGTCCATCGCCGCCTCGGCTTCTCGGTCGATGCGTTCGACGTCGAGCTGTCCGCGGCCGGCACGCAGGACGGCGACTTCCTCGTCGTGCGCGCCCCACTGTCCGCCGGGGCCGACTACGCCTACGTGCCGTTCGGTCCCGAGCTCGCCCCGCCGTCCGACGACATGGGCCGCTTCCTCGAGCAGCTCTCGGTCGAGCTCCAGCCGATGCTGGGCCCGACGTGCGCGTTCATCCGCTGGGACCTGCCCTGGGAGGCCGTGCACGCGCGCGACGCGGCGAACTTCGATGACAGCGGCGCCTGGCGAGGGCCGCCGGCGAAGGAGCTGCGCGAGCTGCGCATGAACATCGGCACGACCGGGAACCTGTGGAAGGCGCCGCGCGACCTGCTGGCGCCCGACACGGTGATCGTCGACCTGCTCGAGACCGAGGACGTGCTCCTCGCGCGCATGCACCCCAAGACCCGGTACAACGTGCGGCTCGCAGAGCGTCGCGGCGTCGTCGTCACCGAGGGCAACCTCGCCGATCTTCGCGACTGGTACGCGATGTACCTCGAGACCACGGCGCGCCACGCGATCGAGCCGATGTCGTTCGGGCACGCCGAGGTGATGCTCGGCGAGCGCGCCGACGACACGGCGTCTCCGACGACCACCAAGCTGCTCCTCGCGCGGCACGACGGGCGGCTGCTCGCCGGCATGCTGCTCGCGCTCACGCCCGCCCGCGCGAGCTACCTCTACGGAGCGTCGACGCGCGCGCACCGCGAGCTCATGGGCTCGTACGCGCTCCAGTGGGCCGCGATCCGCACCGCGAAGGCGCACGGCTGCCGCGAGTACGACCTGCTCGGCGCCGCGCCGCGCGGGGATGCCGCGCACCCGCTCGCGGGTGTTCACCGGTTCAAGGCCGGCTTCGGGGGCCGGCTGCTCCACCGCGAGGGCTGCTGGGACTTCCCGTTCGACGGGGCGACCTACCGCTCCTGGTACTTGTTCGAGCAGGCCCGGATCGCCGCGAGCATCACGAGGCGTGCAGATGCTCCGCGTGATGCTTGATCGTGCGGAGCTGCTTGCCCTCCATGAACGCGTGCACCGCCCGGAGGATCGGCAGCGCCACGGCCATCTTCACGTTCGGCGGGTACGCCGCGCGATAGCGCGTGACGAGGCGCGTGCGGCCGCCCTCGAGCGGCTCGAGCGCGAAGGCCCAGGTGCCGGCCCAGTCGGGCGAGATGCCGGAGAGCACGATCGCGCGGCCGGGCACGATGCGGATGACCTGGAACCCCTCGCTCCCCGTCGGCCGCGCGGGCAGCACATCGCCCTCCGCGAGGTGCTGGAGCTCCGGGATGATCCGATCCGCGCTGCGCGCGCCACCGTTATCGAGCCGGTCCCAGCTGTACCAGCCCGCGCGCTGGCAGCCCATCTGGAGCAGCCACGGCCACACGTCCTCCGGCGGCGCGTCGATCGCGATCGCGTGGGTCAGCTGTGCACGCGCATCGAGGACGTCGTCGCCTTCGATGCGCCAGCGGCGCTCGGCCTCGCGCTTGATGATCGGCATCAGCATCGCGCGGATCACGATGATGCCGGGTGACACGAGGGACCAGTACCGCCGGAACTTCCGGCGTGCGCCGGCATCCGTCGCCACCGCCCGCGTCTCGGTGCGAAACACCGATCCGCCGTCGCCGGCCGCATCGACGCGCAGCGTCCACACGATCTTGACGTGATCGGGCTCGGCGAACGCCGCGAACTCCTCGGGCGGCAGCGGGCGGAACGTCGGGTTCGCTTCCCACGGCTTCGTGACCGCACCGAACACGAGCTCCGTCGGCGTCTCGGCGAGGACGCCCCAGCCGATCGAGGTCATCTGCTCGACGATCCCCTGCGTGGCCTTCGGCATGTCCACCGCGGTGCGCAGGATCAGCGCCCGTGCCTGGAAGATCGCGCGAACGATGCGCGAGCTGTCGAGCCGCACGTCTCGCGCGGCCGCGAACGTCACGTGCGGCGGCGCCTCGATCCGGACGTGATGACGCTCCACCACGTCGTGCGCGGCCATGAACCGCTCGAGCAGCGGGTCGGCCGCCTCCGGTTTCGGCGTGCGCGGATGGCCATAGCGAAGCCACGTGCTCGCGACGTAGGTCCCGTACGAGGCTCCGGCGACAGCCGCGCCGATGCCCAGCCACTTGAACGCGCCCATGACGTCCTCCTTGCCCACCGGCGAGCATCGGACGTGCCATCGAGTTGTCGTGCCCAGGGACGGAGTTGAACCGCCGACACGCGGATTTTCAGTCCGCTGCTCTACCAGCTGAGCTACCTGGGCTGGTTGGAGGATGGGCAATCTACACATGAGACCCCCATCCGGCAAGTGGTAAGCCGAGGTGATCGCGAGGAATCCCAGGGGGTTGATGGGCTACGCGCGCCCGTGATGGCATGATGATGCGTCCGATGGGCCCCAACGACGGCACCGATCCGGTGGCGCTCACCGCCCCGATCCCCGTCGACGGGGACGGCGAAGAGCTCATCGGTATGGTGATCGACGGGCGGTACCGGCTCGAGGGCACGCTCGGGCGCGGCGGCATGGGCCTCGTCTACAAGGCCGCGCACATCGGCTTGCGACGGCAGGTCGCCGTCAAGATCCTCCATCCCTCGCTCGCCGCGTCGCCCGATGTGCGGAACCGGTTCGAGCGCGAGGCGCTCGCGGTCGGCAAGATCGATCATCCGAACTGCGTCAGCGTCTACGACTCGGGGCGCTTGCCGGATGGCTCGCTCTACCTCGCGATGGAGCTGCTGGATGGCAAGTCGCTCGCCGACGTGCTCGAGCAGGAGGGCCAGCTCGCGCCGGGGCGCGCGCTCCACATCCTCGCCGGCATCCTGCGCGGCCTCGCGCACATTCACCACGCCGGGCTGATCCACCGCGACATCAAGCCGGAAAACATCTTCCTCGTCCGCCAGGGCGAGGACCTGGACTTCGCGAAGATCCTCGACTTCGGGATCGCGAAGCCGATGGCGGCGTCGGATCTCGACGACGGCGTGAAGCTCACGCAGGCCGGCATGGCGTTCGGCACGCCGATCTACATGGCGCCCGAGCAGGCGCTCGGCAATCCGATGGACGGCCGCGCGGATCTCTATGCGGCGAGCGTGATGGCGTACGAGATGCTCGCCGGCGCGCCGCCGTTCTACTCCGACGACAAGCTCGAGGTCATGTCGATGCACACCGCGCGGCCGGTGCCGCCGATGCGCCAGCGCATGATCAAGGGCGGCCGGCCGATCCCGTCGTCGATCGAGCGGCTCGTGGTGCGCGGGCTGACGAAGAAGCCCGCGGAGCGGTACGCGACCGCCGAGGTCTACCTCGCGGCCGTCGAGGAGGCGCTGCGCACGCCCGACGGCGGCGTGACCGACGTGAACTTCGAGCGGCCGGGAGACACCGGCAGCCAGCCGCTCGTGTCGCCCGACGGCCAGGTGCACATCACGGGCGCGAGCGAGTTCGCCAGCGAGGTCGCCAGCGAGAGCATCGCCGCGGCGATCGACGAGGAGCTCAGCGTCCCCAAGCACCCGCGCGTCGCGACGCCGGCGAAGGGAGCGGGCGGCCTGCCGCCGGCGGTGGCGGCGGCGAATCGCCAGAGCCAGACCAAGCTGCCGCAGGGCGGCGTCGGGCTCGGGCTGCCGTACACCGGGCCGACCGGCGAGCCGATCTTCGGGCTGACGCCCGAGCAGCGGCTCGCGCAGGCAGCCGCCGGCGCGAAGGCGGAGCCCGCGTTCGTCACGGGATCATCGAGCGGCGTCGCGAACGCGCTCGAGCCGGAGCCGCAGGCCAAGACGACGCTGCGCCCGAAGACCCCGTCGAAGCCACGGTGGGGCCTGTACGGCGCGATCGCCGGCGCAGCGATCGTGATCGGCGTGGTGATCGCGATCGTCACGCGCCCCGGGGGTGGGGGCAGCGGCGACGACGGCCTCGATCTCGATCCCGAGTCGCTCGCGGGCCAGGCCAACGCCGCGCTGGCGGAGGGCCGGCCCGACCGGGCGATCCAGATCCTCGAGGGCAACAAGGTGGCGATCGCGCGCGACCCGGTCGCCCAGCTGATCCTCGGGCACGCGCACGCGGCCAAGCACGCGAGCGGCCCGAGCCTGTACGCGTACGGCGAGGCGCTGAAGCAGAAGCCCGAGCTCGAGGCCAACCCGATGCTCCGCGCGAACCTCCGCGCGATGGCCGCCGACAAGGACGTCCGCGTCGTCGCTTCGGCGTTCGAGCTGTGGATCCAGACCTCGGATCCCGAGGCCAGGCCGCTACTGCTCAAGGCGGCGGTGAGCCAGGACCTCGAGCGCCGGCACGCGGTGCGGCCGCTCATCGATCGGCGCGACCTGACCGATCAGGTCGACCTCGTCGCCGCGTACTCGCTCGACCTCGAGCAGGAGCCGAGCTGCGACCTGCGGAAGACGGCGGTCGCGCGGCTGCGCGCGCTCAACTATCCGCGCGCGGAGTCGGCGCTCGAGCGCGCGCTGGTCCGCAAGATCAAGAGCGGTTCGATGCGCAACAAGCCGTACTCGCCGTGCCTGCTCGACGACGCGAAGGCGGCCATCGGCTACCTCCGCGGTCTGCCGCCCAAGCAGCAGAAGTCATGACGCTCGATCTGCCCGACGAGCCGCGCTGGGTCGAAGCCCACGGTCTCGCGGCGGATCCCACGAGCTGGCAACGCGACGGCGCCGTCGGCAACGAGCGCGCCAAGCTCGCCGTGATCATCGGCCGCGCCGACCCGGCCGCGCTGCGGCGCGCGTATCCGGACTACACGATCCTCACGGTCACCGAGCCCGCGCTGCCGCACGCCAGGGCGATCCTCCACACCCTGCCCGAGCCCGACGCGCTGCCCGACCTCG
Organism: Myxococcales bacterium; assembly: GCA_016794545.1. Classification (GTDB taxonomy): domain Bacteria; phylum Myxococcota_A; class Polyangia; order Haliangiales; family Haliangiaceae; genus JABFXX01. The sequence continues at coordinate 1,392 of JAEUJX010000388.1, read as the reverse complement.
ACGGCGCCGCGCTGCTCGGCGACGCACCGCTCGATGGCGTGCCCGTGCCGCTGGCGGCCGAGCTCGCCGCCGCACCGCGCGTGTGGGCCGCGTGGGTCGACGGCGCGCCGGTCGCGTTCGCGTACGCGCCGTGGCGCAGCGCGCGCCTGTTCGACGTCTCCGTCGACGTGATGCCGGCCGCGCGGCAGCTCGGCCTCGGCACCCTGGTCGCCGCCGCGATGATCCGCGACGAGCGCGCCGGCGGCCGCGAGCCGGTGTGGGGCGCCGACGAGGACAACGCCGCGTCTCTGCGGCTCGCCGCGCGCCTCGGGTTCGTCCCGGTCGACCACCTGTTCGTGATCCCGCCATGAAGGCCGCGCTGCTCGTCGTGTTCCTGCTCGTGGGCAGCGCGCGCGCCGAGCCGAGCGATCGCACGCTCGTGCTGGTCGGGCTCGGGATGGCGCCGCCGACCTACCTGCTCGGCGTCGGGCTGCACGAGGGCAGCCACGCGCTCGGCGCGCTGATCGTCGGCGGCACCGTCGACTCCGTGCACCTGTTCCCGCCGGGGCGCGATCCGAAGAGCGGCCGCTTCCGGTTCGGCTGGACCTACGTGCACGGGCTGCACGGCAAGGGCGAGCGCATCTTCTTCTACCTCGCACCGAAGATCACGGACGCGCTCCTGCTCGGCGGCTTCGGCGCGCTCGTGCTGACCGATGCGTGGCCGTCGAACAAGTACGGCCAGCTCGCGCTCACCGTGCTCGCGACCGGGTGGTGGATCGACTTCGCGAAGGACGTGCTGCTGTTCCACAAGGGCAACGACGTCGTCAAAGCGTTCGACCTGTGGTGCCTGAAGGGCTGGCGCCAGGTGCCGGCGCGCCTGCTCTACGCCGCGGCGAACGTCGGCCTCGGGTACCTCGTGTACCGCGGCTACCGGCGGACGTTCGATGACGCGGATGCGAGCACGTCGTCGGCGCTCGTCATGCCGCTGCTGTCATCGACGTTCTGAAGCGCGCGCGGCCGTTGATTCGACCCCGCGCCCGCGCGCGCTGATGTGCGGATGCGCGCGGGCGCCGAGGCACGCGACTCGACGCCGGATGCACGTCCGGGTGCACGAGCGAGACAGCGCCGCGCACGCGCACTCCGCCGGTGCGCGCGAGCGCCACGGATCCGGGACAGCTCCGAGGCTTTCGGGCGGTGGGCAGCGTTCTTGCTACCTGGCTCCCCGTCACCTCCTTCCCCCCGAGAACATCCCATGTCGCTCAAGCTGTCTGTTTGCGCCGTACTCCTTGGACTGGTCGGCTGTGCCACCGACGACGGAGGTGATGACTCCGCCCCACCCTGGTACACCGGCGTCAGCACGCTCGCCGGTTCGCAGGATCCCGGCACCGCCGACGGGCCGCGTGGCAAGGCGCG
>JAEUJX010000385.1 GCA_016794545.1 Myxococcales bacterium | reverse complement strand
TCGCCGCGTGTGGAGCGAAGCAGTTCGGAAGCGTGTGCAGCGAGGTCCCGCCCCCCGAAGCCTGCCAGACCGCCTGTGACCCGACCCCGGGCGCGGCGAGCTCCTGCCCGCTGGGTTTCCACTGCTCCGAGGATGGCAAGTGCGACGCGCAGTGCACGCCGGGCGGCGACCAGTGCGGCGACGGCTACACGTGCACGGACACCGGCTACTGCGTCGACAACCAGGGCCCGGGCTCGAACGGCCCCGACGCGAGCTGCCCGGCGATCACGTTCACGCCGATGCCGGCCACCCCGTCGATCCAGCTGGTGCTCGACCAGTCCGGATCGATGAGCGGCACGGACATCAACCCCAACCGCTACACGGCGATGCGCAACGCCCTCGTCGACCAAACGAACGGCGTCGTGACCACGCTCGAGACCAAGGCGTACTTCGGCTCGAAGCTCTACACCTGCGACAACAACCAGGCGAACGCGTTCACCGACGTGCCTCGCGCGCTCAACAACGCCGCGGCGATCCGCGCCTCCATCGACGGTAAGGCCCCCGGGAACAACACGCCGACCGCTGCGGCTCTCGTCTCGGCGCGCCAGCAGTTCGCGACCACGCCGCCGCCGGCGGGCTCGCCCCCGATCATCGTGCTCGCGACGGATGGCGAGCCGAATGGCTGCGGTACCAACATGACGCAGAACCAGTACAACGCGGAGGCCGTCGCCGCCGCGGGCGCCGCGTACACCGCGGGCATCCCGGTCTACGTGCTCGCCATCTCGGCGAACCAGACGCTGCTCAACCACCTCCAGCAGGTCGCGAACGCCGGCCAGGGCCACCAGGCGGGTCAGCCGAACATCCCGTACTACCCGGCGAACAACGCGGCGCAGCTCGCGCAGGCCTTCCAGACCATCATCAACGGCGTCATCTCGTGCGACCTGAAGCTCACGAGCTCGATCGACGCGACCAGCGCGATGCAGGGCACGGTCACCGTCAACGGCATGACCCTGACCTACGGGACCGACTGGACGCTCGTGAACGGCAACATCGTCCGCGTCATGGGCGCCGCCTGCAACGCGCTGAAGACCTCGACGAACCCGGCCGTGCAGGCGACGTTCCCCTGCGGCAGCGTCATCCTCTGAGCGCCACGCTCGCGTAGCGACCATGGGCGGGCCACGTGGCCCGCCGCTTCGGTTTCGGCGGACCCGCGGTGCGACCTCGCGTTTCCGCGGAGACATCTCGCGGCGCCGGCGGCCGGAGGGCCGGCCCCCCCCGAGGTCGTCAGCGGGTGAGCCGCCACCGCATCGCGCGCACCAGGTGGCTGAGGCTGAGGCCCGCATGGCGCATCCGCGGCGACGGGGAGACCAACGTTGCCGTGGTCTCGTGACGCGGCTCGTGTTAGTCGACCCGGCGTGCAGGTCACGTATGGGTATGGCGGCAGCGGGCTCCTGGTCTCCTCGTACGCGCACGTCGAGCTCATGATCGACGAGGACGGCTGGCTGAACCTCTACAGGAAGCGGCGGCAGCTCGGCCGCTTCTCGGGCTTCGAGGGCGAGCACGCGACGGCGCAGCCGACGCTCGAGAAGCCGGGCCTGTGGCGGTTCGGTCCCGGCGGGCCATCCCTCGAGCTGCTCGATGGCTTGCAGCCGTCGGAGATCGCGGCGCGGTTCGATGTCGGGTTGCCGGATTCGACGTGGCGGGTCCTCGCGCCGGGCTTCTTCACCGACCTGCCCACGGGCCTGCTGCTCCTCGCGGGTGAGCGGCCGGGCGAGGACGTCGAGCTGCACCTCCCGGGGGCGCGCGACCAGTTCCTCGCGTTTCAGCGCGTGCTCCGGCCCGCGATGGAGGTGACGTTCAAGCCGGCGCCGGGTCAGGAGCTCGTCTCTGTCAGCGAGCTGGTCATGGAGGGTCGCATCGTGATCTACACGGAGCTCGTGTACACCCTCGGCGACGTTCGCTGGCGACAGCGGTTCTATGCGGCGCCGTACGACGCCGAGCGCACCATCGTGGTCCGGGCGCAGGCGCACGAGGCGAACATGGAGACGATGTTCGACGGCGCGGACCTCGTGGCGGGAACGATCACGCCGATGCAGCTCTAGGTCTTGCCCGTGAGCGGCCGGGCCATGCGCAGCGCGCGCTGCCCGCGGTCGTAGGTGGCCGAGCCGTCGACGATGCGAAACCCGGCGCGCGCGTACATCCGCTGCGCCCCGCTGTTCGTTTCCGATACCGTGAGACGGAGCGAGCCGATCTTGCTCGACGGCGCGACGCGCTCCGCGACGTCGATGACGTACTCGAGGAGCTTGGTGCCGATGCCCCTGTTCTGGTAGGCGGGGAGCACGGCGAGGGCGAGGAGGTCGGCGACGACCTGGGTGGCGGGGCCGGCGCCGCCGGTGGGGTCCTCCATGTAGAACCCGAGCATGGCGAAGCCGCGCCCGCGGCCCTGCAGGTCGCAGTCGAGCCAGGCGAGCACGCCGGGCTGCTCGAGCCAGGAGGGCAGGATCCGCGTGTAATCACCGAGGTCGTGATAGGCCTCGGCGCCCGTGGCGATGATCCACGGGTGGTCGGTGACCTCGGCACGTCGGATCATGCGACTGCTCTGGAGCGTACCGCGCGGCCGGTCGCGGCGCTCGCGGAAGGCTAGATCGATCTCGGCTGGTTAGCCGGCAAAGCCGCCGCCGGTCGCTTCGCTGTCACCGCGAGCACGGGCGGGGGACGGCGCGGCCGCGGCGGGCTTGCGCTGCGGCAGGGCGCTCATCGACTGCGTGGAGGAGCTGCGCTCCTGCGCCACGCCCGCGAGCGTGCGCAGCGTGTAGCGGCCGGGAGACGTACGGACGAAGAGGGAGCCCTCGCCCTTCTTCTTGATGTCCATCGAGAGGTCACGCGCGACGACGGTATCTGGAGTCTTGGACTTGCTCGGCAACCTCACCCCCGCACGTTCCACGATCTCGCGCACCGACATCGGCACCGCGGTCTCGCGAAGAATCTCCTCAACCACAGCAAGCGTACTCATGACCGTCGTGCCTCCCTCGAAAAAACAGCGTTACCGTCGAGACGAGCGCCATCCTATCTCCCCCGGTTTCCGGAACCAGTCTTGACAACATTTTTTTTCCGGAAGCTCACAACCTGCCGGGACGACGACGATCACGGTTGAAATTTTCCTGGGGTGTGGGCCGTCAGAGGCCCGTGCACGTTGCGCACTTCGCGCAGTTGAGCGAATGCTCGGCCGGGGCGCGCTCGCCCCCTAGAGAGGAGACTGGACCATGGGATTTCTCGAGATCATCACCTTGCTGCTCAGCCTGTCGGGCTTCGGCGTGCAGCCGAACCCGAAGGCGCCGTCGGCGGACGTCGCGCTGCAGTACGCGATGCCGGATCCGGACGTCGTCGTGCACTTCGACGCGGCGACCGTGATCCCGAACAACTACAAGCTCCTCGCGGCGCTCCCGAACAAGCCGGAGATCAAGGCGTCGCCGGAGCTGACCAAGATGGTGCGCCAGGTGATCGGGCAGATCGAGGGCGCGCGCGGGATGGCGAAGGGCTCCACGGGCATCGACATCGCCACGGACATCAACGACGCGACCGTGTTCTTCCAGTTCGTGCCGCAGAAGGAGCCGAACTTCGTCGCGACCGTGCACGGCAAGTTCTCGACCGCCGTGGTCGACAAGATCGGCAAGCTGACGAAGGGCAACGTCACGAAGGTCGGCAACGCGATGATGGTCGAGATGGGCCCGAACGAGCCCGCGCTCGGCGTGACCAAGGACGGCGTGATGATCGTCGGCACGAAGAACCTCGTGTCGGACCGCCTCCAGGACGCCTGGAAGGCGCCGGCGCGCACGCCGACCTCGACGCTCGGCTACGCCGCGGACGTGATCAACGCGAAGCCGGTCTACGCGGTCGTCGTCAACATGTCGCCGGCGGCGCGCAAGCAGGCGACGCAGTCGATCGGCGGCAAGAACTTCCTCACCGACGTGATCACGCGCCACAAGCTCGTGACGTTCTCGGTGTTCACCGACGGCATCGGCTGGACGTGGATCGACAGCAACAAGGCCGGCCTCGACTCGATGGAGATGATGAGCCAGGGCGCGCTCGAGCTGCTCAAGGCGGCGCAGATCGCGCCGCGCGGCATCGCGAAGATCGCGCTCGCCGGCCTCGACTCGTACAAGGGCACGAACAAGCAGGTCGACCAGGTGCTGTCGCGCAAGCTCGACGTGCTGAAGCTGATCGACACCTACACGGGTGACGGCAACTTCAAGCAGACGATCACCAAGGACGCCGCGAAGCTCCGCCTCGACGTGCGCGCGCAGGGCAAGACCCTGTCGGAGGTCGTGTCGGCCGGCATGCTGCTGCCGGGCGCCGTCGCGTGGCTGACGCTCTCGCGCGGCAGCATGAAGTCCGCGTCGTCGGCGAGCGCGCCGCCGGTGATGGTCGAGGAGGCCCGGCCGGTGCCGGCGCAGCCCGCGAAGAAGCAGGGCCTCGGCGGCGGCAAGAAGTAGGCGACTCAGCCTGCGAGCCCGACGGGCCGCAGGTGCGTCACGAGCTCGCGGATCGTCGTCAGATCCTCGAACTCCATGCCTTCGGACGAAGGCTCGAGGGAGACCTCGATGATCATCTCGTCCTCGATCGGCGGGAAGTCGTCGCGGTCGGTGCGGCGCTGGCCGACCCGCCGCTCGTAGCGGAACACGCGCGAGTCGGGCTTGCCCCACCGGCGGTCGTTCTTGCGGCGCTCGCGCGACACCAGCGCGCGCAGCTCCGCCAGCGTCGGCGGCATCGGCGAGAGGTGCAGGAGCTGGCCCGCGCAGTTGAAGCACATCGGCTTCCACGCGCCGTACAGCTCGACCGCGCGCAGGACCTTCTTGCGCTTCTCGGGGCAGGTCACACACTTGGCGCCCATCCCGACGGGGCGGGCATCGACCCAGCGCGCGTAGCAGCCCCAGCAACGCCCGCGGCGAAGCTCGCCGACGCGCGCGCCACAGACGTCGCAGGCAAACAAGCTCTCGCTCACGCTACTGGTGCTACGGCACCCGCTTTGCCGGGACAAGTTTTCGGCTACCTTCGGTCATCCGTGCCGTCGACACGCGCGCTCATCCACGCTCCGTGGTCGGCCTCGAAGGTGTCGACGGGTCTGCGCTGCCCGCAGCTCTTTCACTTCAAGTACATCCAGAAGCTGAAGGAGCCCGAGGTCATGCCCGAGACGCGGATCGGCAAGGCGATCCACAAGGCGCTCGAGCTGTCGCTGATGGGCACCCCGATCGCGGAGGCCACGTCCACCGTGCGCGCCGAGCTGCCGAGCGACATCGAGCAGATGCGCTTCGACAACCTCGCGACAGGGATGCCGCCGTTCGCCGCGCGGATCGGCCAGTTCCGCAAGCGCCGCCGCGTCGCGCGCCAGCTCGTCGAGTACTCGCTCGCGGTGCGCGAGGACCTGACCACCACGCAGTTCTACGCGGGCGATGCCTACTACCGGGGCGTGCTCGACCTCGGCTACCTGTTCGAGGACGACTCGATCGCGCTCGTCGATCACAAGACCGGCGCGCGCATCCCCGGCACGTCGATCACCGACCAGCTCGAGGGCTATGCCGTCCTCGCGGCCGCCGCGTTTCGCCACGTCCGCCGGTTCTGGCTCGGCATCCACTGGATCGCCGAGCGCTCCGTCGAGTGGAGCCCCGCGGTGCGCCCCGAGCTCGTGCGCGACGAGCTCGTGCCCGACCTGCTCGACAACATCGAGGCCGCCGCGCTCGCCGTCGACGACGGCCCGCGCACGCACCCCGGCTCGTGGTGCGACCGCTGCGCCTATCGCTCGATCTGCCCCGCGTCCAAGGACATCCGCTACGAGCCCGTCGAGTACTACGAAGATGACGAAGACTGAGCTCATCAACCGCCAGCGCCGCTTCGAATGGGACCTCGCGCGCGAGGAGCACGCGCGCGAGGCCGCCAAGCTGGTCGCCGGCAAGACCCACGACCTGCTCAACCTCGTGCAGATCGTGAAGCTCGCCACATTTCAGCTCGAGAAGCGCTGCGACGCGACCGGCCAGGAGTTCGTCGCCGACCTCGAGCGCGCCGCGGCCGACGCCGAGGCCTCCCTCCGCTCGCTGATGGAGGTCGCGCGCCCCGAGCAGGTGGTGGTGCGCGGCGCGCCGGTGGGGCCGACCGTCGCCGCGATCCTCGACGAGCTGCGCCCCACCATCCCGATCACGCTGCACCTCGCGATCGGGCCCGAGACCGCGACGCAGCTGTCCGCCGACGAGCTTTCGCACCTCGTGCTCGGCCTCGCGCTCGACGCGGCCGCCGCGCCGCTGATCGAGCTCTACGTCCGCGACCGCAGGATCCACGGCGTGCCGTGGGTCGAGATCGTGCGCGGCACCGCGCTGCCGCCCCCCGAGGGCGACCTGCCGTTCGACCTGCGCGCCGTCGAAGCGCTGGTCACCCGCGCCGGCGGCGAGCTGTCGCAGAGCGAGCGCCGCGGTGGCGGCAGCGAGCTCGTGATCGCGCTCCCCGCGATCGACTCCGCCGGCTGACTACTTGCGCCAGCGCAGGATGCGCGCCGGCCACACGACGAGGCCGTCCTCGCGGCGCCTCGGCGCGTCACGCGCGACCAGCTTCGCGATGTTGACGAGCCGCTCGTCGAGCTCGCCGGCGGCGCCCGTGGGCGCGGCGAGCGACGCGGTGCCGTCGTCGGTCAAGGTCGCGCTCGTCGAGACCACCGCGTCGGGCGTGTAGATCGACGCCCGGTAGGTCGCGGTCGCGCCGTCGTCCGCGGACGTACGCTCGAGCAGGAAGCGCGCGCCCTCGCTGGGGTGGAGGTCCCTACTCACCCAGGTCCGCCGCGAACCGGCTGGACACCGCGGCGGGGTTGCCCCACTGCGACTTCTTCCACTCGGCGTTCCACGTGCGGAAGATCCAGGCCGGGTCGAGGACGAGGCGCGTGCCGATCGACGCCTTGCCGTAGACGTCGGTCTTCTCGCCCTTGTCCTTCGCGAGGTCGTAGACCTTCGGGGCGCCGGTCGCCATGAGGCTCGCCTTCCAGTGGCCGATGCGCGCCGCGTGGGACAGCTCGTAGCGCGACGAGAACGACATCCACGGGTAGCCACCGGCGGCGCCGTTCGCGAGCGGGATGAGCGACTGCCCCTGCCACTCCGCGTCGGTCGGCACGCCGAGCGCGTCGGCCAGCGTCGGGACGATGTCGACGCCCTCGGTGCCCTCGGTGAACTTGCCGGCCGGGAACAGCGGCGGGTAGTGGATGATCAGCGGGACGTGCACGAGCGTCTCGCGCGAGCTGCCGCCGTGACCGACGCGGCCGTCCTCCCACTGCTCGTCGCCGTGATCGGCGGTGATGATGATCATCGTCTGGTCGTAGATGCCCCAGTCCTGGAGCTTCGCGATCAGCTTGCCGAGCAGGTCGTCCTGGTAGGAGACGTTCGAGTCGTAGAGCGCGCGGACGTGCTCCTTCTCGCGGTCGGTGAGGTCCTTGCCGTCGGAGCCGCCCGGCCCGTCGTCGCCGTAGTCCTTCGCGAACCGGCCCTTGTAGCCGGGGTCGTACTTCTCGATCCACGGCGACTTCGCGCGCCAGGTGACGTGCGTGTCGATGAGGCCGAGGTAGAGGAACCAGGGCTGGTCCTTCTTCGGCGTGATGAACGACAGGCCCTTCTCGACGAGGTCGGCGCCCCGGAGGCCGAGCGAGCTCTCGATGTGGTTGACGTACTTGTCCCACGACGAGCCGTAGCCGCGCTTCGGGCGGATGTAGCCGTTCGCCGACGCGCCGGCCGTGAACTTGCCGGACTTCTTCGCGACCTCGTCGATCGTCAGGTACTTGTCGGGGAGGATGTCCTTCATCGCGATCGCCTTGTGCTTCGCGAGGTACATCGAGGTCCACATCGCGGCGTGCGAGACCTGGCTCTCGTTGCCCTGGACGTAGTGGTTGACGAAGTACGCCGACGACTCGGCGAGCTTCTCGAAGTTCGGCACGTCGGGCCGCGCCTTCGGGTTGATCGGCCGCAGGCGGTCCGCGCGCAGCGAGTCCATGATGATGAAGAGGACGTACTTCGGCGCCGCTCCGCGCTTCACGGCAGGCGGCGCACCCGGCACGACGAGCGCCGCGTTCGCCAGCGACGTCTTCGCGCAGCCCAGGCCCTCGAGGTCGAGGCGCACCGCCTTGCCGGCGAGCGCCGACAGATCGACCGCGGAGCCGGTGCCGACGAGCTTGCCCTCGGCCGTGGAGCCGTCCTCGGCGGTGGCGAGCACGCCGACCTGGCAGCTGCCATCCGACAGATCTCCCGTCAGCTTCCCCTTCTCGGGGACGCTCACGTACCACGACAGCGTCGAGTCCTTCGGCAGCTGCAGCCCCTTCTGCGCCGGGTCGTAGAACTGCACCGCGCCGTCATCACCGGGCGCTGCCGCGCCGCCGACCTGGATCCACGCGACCGCGGCCTCGCTCGGCTTCGCGAAGAACGAGATCGCGTTCTCGCCCTCCTTCAGCTGACCCGCGGGCACCGGCAGCTCGACGGTCGACCAGCCGCTGACCAGCTTGCCGTTGAGGTCCTTGTTGTCGTTGACCTTGACCGACAGCGCGCCCTCGCCCTTCGAGAACACGCGCACGCGCACGCTGGTCCTGGCCGCCTGCGCCGCGGTCAGCGGCACGAACACGCTCGCGCTCTTGCCGGTCATCCGCGCGACCTTCACGCCGCCCTCGGTCTGGCGCAGCTCCCACGCCTTCTTGCCGCCCTTCATCACGTTGCCGAACCGGATGTACTTCGCGAACCCCGCCGAGCCGGCGGGGAGCAGCAGGCCACCGCCGCGGGTCAGGTGCGCCGACAGGCGGTTGTCGACCAGCGAGTAGACCGCGCGCTCGGGCCCGCGCGCCGCGGCCCGCGCGGGCGGCGTCTGGGGTGCATCGACCTTCGCGACCTGCGTGCCGCCGCCACCCCCACCGCCTCCGCCGGCCGCTGCTGTCTGGGTCCCGCCCTCCACGACCTTCGACTCGGTGTTCGTATCCTTGGAGGAGGCCTTGCCGCACGCGACGAGCGCTGCGGCGAGACAGACGGCGGACAGACGAGAACGCATCCCACCGTCGGTATTCCGAACTGACGCCCAGGTCAAGCTTCGAGCGATCGGACGATCTCCGAGGACAGTTCCGAGCGTTCGCGGAATGTCCCGTCGGGGCTGCGCGTTCGGGCTGGCTCGATCGCGAGGACGTGCTAGCGGTCCGGGCTCCTCGGGGCCGCGGGCGCCGGTGCCCCTCCGATCCGCCACGCGTGCGCGTAGACGTTGGCCGTCCTGCCGCGCACGAAGCCGACGAGCGAGACATTGAACCGCTCCGCGAGCTCGATCGCCAGCGAGCTCGGGGCCGAGACGCTGGCGACGACCGGGACCCCGAGCATGATCGCCTTCTGTACCAGCTCGTAGCCCGCGCGCCCCGAGAGCACGAGCAGGTGCGCCGCCGGCTCGATCCGCTCGCCGCGGGTCCAGCCGACGACCTTGTCGACCGCGTTGTGGCGCCCGACATCCTCGCGCGCGCACACGAGCGCGCCCGCCGTCGTGAACAGCCCCGCCGCGTGCAGGCCGCCGGTGTCCTCGAACACCGCCTGGGCCGCGCGGAGCCGCTCCGGCAGCTCCGCGATCACCGCGTGCGCGACGCGCGTATCGGCTCCGATCTCCTTCGCGCGCAGCTCGAGGTCGGCGATCGCCGCGCGGCCGCACACGCCACACGCGGCGGTCGCGAGGAGCCCGCGCCCCGTGAACGACGCGGCCGGGAGGTCGATGTCGACGGCGTCCTCGTCGGCCTGCACGCACAGCGACGGCGGCAGTGACTCGGCGTGGAGCAGGCCGGCGACCAGCTCGAGGTCGTGCCCGGGCGTGCGCATGATCGTCGCGACCGGCGTGCCGCGCGCCCGGAGCTGCAGCGGAGCCTCGATCACGACGCGGTCCCGATCGGCGCGGCGCTCGCCGTCGAGATCCAGGCGCTCGACGGCGACGCGACGGCTCGTGCTCACCCGGCGAGCTTAGTGCTCCGGCGGCGCGCTGTCAGTAGCACTGCGAGCGCTCGCCGAGCGCGCAGGCCTTGTTGCGGTAGAGGCCGCGCGTCAGAGCTCTCAGGAGCGGGGGCCCGGGCCGTCGTCGTAGGGGTGCTCGACGGACTGGATCGGCAGCGCGACCGGCGCGCCGAACGTCTTCCCGCCGTCGGTCGAGATCGTGACGGAGCCGTCGCGCAGCAGCTGCACCGTCTGGCCGGTGACCGTCGCGGACTGGAACGGATCGACGAACGGGACGAGCGAGCCGAACGCGGCGCCCTCGAACGGGGCGAGCTGGCCGCTCGTGTCGAGGAGGCCCGCGGGCGTGACGACCGGGCGGACCATCGACGCATAGAGGTAGCTCGGGGGTGCGTCGCTGCCGAGGTCGACGCGCGCGATCGCCTGCCGGGCGTCGCCGTCGAACTGCCCGTTGCCGGTGACGAGGAGCGCGCCCTCGGCGGGGATGAGCTCCCAGATCGACTGCATCGCGGCGACCGGGCGGCGGGTCCAGCCGGTCTCGGTCGCGATCTGCAGCACACCGTCCTCGGGGGAGGCGAGCACGATCGTCCCGCCGACCTGCGCGACGCTCGGCGCCCACAGGCCCTGGGGGAACGCGCGATCGGTCCACGTGGCGCCGTCGGTCGAGCTCAGCACGCCCTGCGAGTACGCGACCGCGACACCGCTGGCGCTGATCGACAGGTCGTTCGCGGTGCCGGTCTTGGCGACCAGCTCGGTCCAGCTGCGGCCGTCCGCCGAGCGGACGATCGCGAACGCGCTGCCGCCGCCGGCCTGCGCGATGCCGTAGAACACGCCGTCCTTGACGCCGATCCGGACGAGCGGACGCGCATCGGCCGGCTCGACGCGATCGTAGTGCGCCCCACCATCGTCGGAGACGAACAGCACCGAGGGGCCGAGCGCCGGATCGCCACCGCCGCCGCAGCCCAGGCTCGGCTGCTCGGTCTCGCTCGACGCGGCGACCACGACGCGGGACCCGGAGGCCGCGATCAGGCGCGCGGCGTCGGAGGTGGTGACCGTCTGCTCGGTGCAGGCAGCCGTGAGCGGGGCGACGGCGAGAAGCGAGGCGAGGAGGCGAGTGCGCATGGACGGCCGGTGGTTGCAGTGCCGGTGCCAGGGGATAACCGCCTGGATCGACGAGGGTTCGGCGCCAACGCGCTTCAGAAAACTGTGGGCAGAGGTATTGTGCGGGCGTGAAAGACCGCGTGTTTCGCGATCCGGTTCACGGCCTCATCGAGTTCAAGGGCGAGGATCGCCCGATCGCGGACCTGCTCGACACGCACGCCGTCCAGCGGCTGCGGCGCATCAAGCAGATGGGGTTCGCCTGGCTGGTCTATCCGGGAGCGGAGCACTCGCGGTTCGGCCACGCGCTCGGGGCGTTTCACATCGCGCAGCGCGTGACCCGGCGCCTCGAGCTCGCCCCCGAGCTCGCGCGCCACGTCAAGGTCGCGGCGCTGTTGCACGACATCGGGCACGGCCCGTTCTCGCACGCGTGGGAGCACGTGTTCGCGGGCCACGATCACGAGCGCTGGGGCTCGCGGATCGTCGCCGACAACGCCGAGCTGCGCGCCGCGCTCGAGAGCCTCGAGCCCGGGCTGCCCGACACCCTGCGCGCGTTCTGGGGCAAGGGCTACAAGCCGGCGTTCGCGCGCAAGCTCGTCAGCTCGCAGCTCGATGTCGATCGCCTCGACTATCTCCTGAGGGACGGCCACTACTCCGGCGCCGGCTATGCCACGTACGACCTCGACTGGATCATCCACGCGATCCAGATCGCGCAGGTTCACAAGGGACACGACGATCCGTCGGACCTCGTCGTCGACTACCGCCGCGGCATGTACGCCGTCGAGCAGTACCTGTTCGCGCGCTCGTATATGTACGCGCAGGTCTATCACCACAAGACGGTGCGCGCGGCCGAGTGGATGTTCATCAAGACGCTCGAGCGGTTCGCGCAGCTCGCGCGCCAGGATCGGGAGCCCCCGCACCTGCCGATCGCGGGTGCGATGGCGCGCGGCGCCACGGTCGCGGTCGACGAGTATCTGAAGTTGCACGACATCTCGCTCACCACCGCGCTCGATCACTGGGCCGGCGTCGAGGGCGCGGGCGCCGACGATCCGGTGCTGCGCGATCTGTCGGCGCGGCTCGTCGCGCGTCGCCTGTTCAAGACGTTCGATCTCGGCGACGACAAGGCCGCCGCCGACTGGCTGTGGCCGCAGGCCCTCGAGGTCGCGACCAGGCGGTTCGGCGCGGCGGCTCCGAGCTACGTGCACCTCGACACCGCGCGCCAGGTCGGCTACCTCGCGGCCGATCACGAGGAGCTCCACGTCATCGATCACCCGAAGTACGGCGCGGTCACGCTGTCGCGCCTGCTCGAGGACATGCCGCTGGGCCAGCCGATGGCCGCGATCCGCCTCGTCTACGCGCCCGAGCTCGCCGACGAGCTGCGCCCTCTCGTCGAGCACGCGCTCGCCCGTCACCGCGGCCGTCGCTAGGGACCCTGTAGCGGATTGCGGCATGCGTGCCGCGTGTATGCTCGCGGCAATGCAACGCATCGCGATCCTCGGTGGGGGGATGGGCGCGCTGACGGCGGCGTTCGAGATCACGAACGATCCGAGCTGGCGCGATCAGTACGACATCACGGTCTATCAGCTCGGCTGGCGGCTCGGCGGCAAGGGCGCGTCCGGCCGCAACGCCGATCACTTCGAGCGGATCGAGGAGCACGGGCTCCACATCCTGCTCGGGTTCTACGAGAACGCGTTCCGCGTGCTCCGCGCGGCGTACGGCGAGCTGAACCGTCCGCCGGGGACGCCGCTCGCGACGTGGCAGGACGCGTTCAAGCCGCACGACTACGTCGTGTTGATGGAGCAGATCGGGAACCGGTACGTGCCGTGGCCGATGGACTTCCCGCCGAACAGCGGCGTGCCCGGCGAGGGCGGCGTGCTGCCGACGCCGTGGGAGCTGATCGAGATGACGATCGGGTGGCTGAAGCAGCTGTTCCAGCGCGAGAACCACCTGCCCGACCGCCACGACAACCTCGAGGCCGCGCACCAGGCGTCCTTCCTGCGCGACGCGAAGGCGGTCTACGACGAGCTGCACCAGCTCCACGAGTGGCTGCACGACAAGGACGACGACCTCGAGGCCAACCTCGACTGGCGACGGATCTTCTGCACCGTCGACCTCGGCGTCGCGGCGATCAAGGGGACGATCGAGAGCGGCGTGATCTTCCCGCCGCACGACTGGTTCAAGCTCGACGACCTCGACTTCCGGGCGTGGCTGTCGAAGTACGGTGCGCACGAGGTCGCGGTGAACAGCGCGTACATCAGCGGCATGTACGACCTCGGGTTCTCGCTGCCCGGCCAGGTCGGAGCGGGCACCGCGATCAACGGCATCCTCCGGCTGTGCTGGACCTACAAGGGTGCGGTGATGTGGAAGATGCAGGCGGGGATGGGCGACACGATCTTCGCGCCGCTCTACCTGGTGCTGAAGAACCGCGGCGTACGGTTCGAGTTCTTCCAGCGCGTCGACGAGCTCCAGCTCTCCGCCGACCGGTCGCAGATCGAACGCATCGTCGTCGGGCAGCAGGCTCTGTTGAAGGACAGCGGCGAGTACGACCCGCTCGTGCCGGTCAAGGACCTGCCGTGCTGGCCGAGCGTGCCGAAGTACGAGCTGCTCGCCGACGGGCAGAAGCTGAAGGACTCCGGCGCGAACCTCGAGGACTGGTGGACGGACTGGGCGGATCCGGTGCCCCCGAAGGTGCTCGAGCAGGGCAAGGACTTCGACCTCGTGATCCTCGGCTGCTCGGTCGGCGTGTTCCCGTACATCGCGAAGCAGCTGATGGACGCGAGCCCGCCGTTCAAGCGGATGGTCGAGACCCTCGGCACGACGCAGACGCAGGCCGCGCAGCTGTGGATGTCGACCGACCTCGCGGGGCTCGGCTGGACGCTGCCGAGCCCGGTGCTCGACGGCTACGCCGAGCCGATGGACACGTGGGCCGACATGACGCACCTGATCCCGCGCGAGGCGTGGCCGGCCGGTGCGACGCCGAAGAACATCGCCTACCTCTGCTCGCCGCTGCCCGACGACGGGCCGCTGCCGCCGCGCTCCGAGCACGGCTGGGCCGAGAGGCAGGAGGCGCGCGTGAAGGCGAACGCCCTGTCCTGGCTCGACGGCTGGGCGGGCGGGCTGTGGCCAGCGCAGGCGCCGCCGGGCAACCCGAACGGGTTCGACTTCCAGATCCTCGTCGCGCCGGGGAGCTCGGCGGAAGGGCCGGCGCGGTTCGACACGCAGTACTGGATCGCGACCTTGAACCCGAGCGACCGCTACGTGCTCGCGCTCCCGAACAGCGTCGGCGCGCGGCTCGGCACGCAGGGCGCGGGCTTCTCGAATCTGTACCTGGCGGGCGACTACCTGAGGACCGGAATGAACGTCGGCTGCGTCGAGGCAGCGACGATGGGCGGCATGCACGCGTCGCGCGCGATCTGCGGGCGGCCGACGGAGATCATCGGTGACAACACGTAACCCACGACCCGACTACATCCGGCGCGGCGGCGACCTCGTGATGGCGGCGCCGCTCCAGCTGAACGGCGCCACGATGTACTCGTTCTGCGTGGGCGCGGACCTCGCCGCGCTGACGAAGGTCGTCGACGAGCAGCTGAACGTGGTCGCGGGCGCAGGCACGTACAAGGTGCTGGTGCCGATGGTCGCGATCGTGTGCGCCGACATCGCGGACTCGTTCTCGACGGTGCCGCCCGACAGCGAGAAGGGCTGGATGGCCGAGCGCGACTTCGGGCTCTGGATCCCGGTCGTGCGCGGGACGACGATCGGCTGGTACCTGCCGTACGTGTTCGTCGACAACGTGGCCGCGATGGTCACGGGCCGCGAGGTGTTCGGCTTCTTCAAGCAGACGGCGACGCTCGCGATGCCGCCGTCGCCGAAGGAGCCGGGCGTGTTCTCCGTCGACGCGCTCGCGATCCAGACGTTCTCGCCCGAGAGCGAGGCGCAGGTGATGCGGCTCATGACGATGACGTCAGCGGAGTCGGGGCCACCGCCGCAGGGCTCGTGGGCCGGTGACGTGAAGAAGGCGTTCGAGGACGTGTTCTCCGCGGTGAAGGCGATGATCGGCGACGTGAAGGGCATGCCGATCTCGACGTGGGAGCTCCTGAAGGACGGCCTCAAGGAGGCGATCACCGGCAACGTGCCGATGGTGTTCCTGAAGCAGTTCCGCGACGCCACGGATCCGACGAAGGCCTGCTACCAGGCCGTCATCGAGGCGCCGGCACACCTGGCGAAGCTGCACGACGGCTGGTTCGCGCACCCCCACGACATCACGATCGTGCCCGCCGACAGCCATCCGATCGCCGCCGAGTGCGGCCTCGCGAGCGGCACGCTCCGCAGCGGGCTCGCGTTCTGGTGCAAGATGGACTTCGTGATGGAGGCCGGCGTCGTCGTTGCAGGAGGCTGATCGCCCTCGAGGCCGCTATGGGAGAGCCGCGACAGATCAGCGAATACAGGGTCGTCGACGTCCTGGGACGCGGCGGCATGGGCGTCGTGTACGAGGCGGTGCACGCGAGCGGCGCGCAGGCCGCCGTGAAGACGGTGCGCGTCGCGACGGAGTCGACGCTCGAGTCGATCCGCCGCGAGATCCTGATGCTGCGCGACCTCGAGCATCCGGGCGTCGTCCGCATCCGCGACCACGGGGTCGCCGCGGATGGCATGCCCTGGTACGCGATGGAGCTGCTCCGCGGCCGCACGCTGCGCGACGACCTCCGCGTGTGGTTCCCCGAGCCGGTGAAGCCCGATGACTCGACGAAGGACCTGAAGGCGCCGGGGCGGCAACGCGCCCGCGACGACACGGTGGCGCGCGCGCCCGCCGCCTCGACGCCGCCCTACTCGCTCGCGCACGTCGCCGGGCTGTTCGCGAAGATCTGCGAGCCGCTCGCGTACGTGCACGGCCAGGGCGTGATCCACCGCGACCTCTCGCCGGGGAACATCTTCCTCGTCGGTCCCGACGATCCGGTCCTGTTCGACTTCGGGCTCGCGTCGCAGTTCCATCCCGACGGCGCGCGCGAGGTGCTCGAGGTCGGTGGCTACGCGCGCGGCACCGTGCACTACATGGCGCCGGAGCAGGCGCGCGGGGAGGTCGTCGACGCGCGCGCCGACATCTACGCGCTCGGCTGCATCCTCTACGAGGCCCTCACGGGCCGGCCACCGTTCATCGACGAGGGCGGCACCAGCGTGCTGCTCCAGCACCTCGAGGCGCCGCCCGTGCCGCCATCCGAGCGCGTGCGCGCCACCGCGCCGTTCGACGAGCTGCTGCTGCGCATGCTCGCGAAGTCGCCGCGCGATCGGATCGGGTACGTCGACGATGTCGCCGCCGCACTCTCGAGCGGGCGGCGGCGACCGAAGGCGCGCGCGTACACCTACCGGCCGCGGCTCGCCGGCCGCGCCGAGATCATCGCCGAGATCCAGCCGTACATCGCGCGGGTCGCCGGGGGCATCGGCTGCGGCGCCGCGCTGATCGGCGAGAGCGGAGCGGGCAAGACGCGCCTCGCCGGCGAGATCGCGACGCGCGCCGCGAGCCAGTGGGACCTGCGCGTGATCACCGGCGAGTGCCAGCCGGTCGCCGTCGGCGAGGACGTGCGCGCGGCGCCGCTGCACCCGCTGCGGCCGCTGCTGAGGGCGATCGCGGACCGCTGCCGCGAGGGCGGACGCACCGAGAGCGAGCGGCTGCTCGGCGTCGACGGTGGTCTGCTCGTGGCCTACGAGCCCGCGCTCGCGGGGTTCGCGAAGACGATCGACCGCGTCGGCGTCGGCGCGATGAGCGGCGCGGCGCAGCGCCACCGCGTGCTCTCGGTGCTCCGCGACGTCGTGGCCGCGCTGACGGTCGCGGAGCCCGTGCTGCTCGTGATCGATGACCTGCAGTGGGCCGACGAGCTGACGCTCGCGTTCCTGCGCTCGCTGACACAGCCGTGGTTCGCGCGCACGGCGCTGATGGTCCTCGTCACCGTCCGCGCCGACGAGGTCTCGGCCGAGCTGTCGGCCACGCTGGCGTCGCTGCGCGCCGAGCGCTACCCGGTGACGCGCCTCGGCCGCGACGCCGTCGGCGCGATGGTCAAGGACATGCTCGCGCTCGACGAGGACGTGCCCGCGCTCGCGGACTACGTCGCGAAGCGCTCGGAGGGCAACCCGCTGTTCGCGGCCGAGTACCTGCGGATCGCCGTCGAGGACGGCGTGGTGGAGCGCGACGGCGCGGGGCGGTGGCGGCTCGCAGCGCGCGACGACGAGTCCTACGATCATCTGCCCACGCCGGGCTCGGTGCAGGAGCTCGGCCGCCGGCGGCTCGGCATGCTGTCGAGCGACGCGAGAGAGCTCGCGATCGCCGCCGCCGTGCTCGGCCGCGCGTGCGAGCCCGACGTGCTGACGCGGACCGCATCGCGCTCGAGCGAGTCCGCCCGCGGCGGCGTCGCCGAGCTGATCCTGAGGCGCGTCGTCGAGGAGGTCGATGGGCAGCTGAGGTTCGAGCACGACTCGCTGCGCGAGCTCGCGTACGCGGAGCTGACGGATGACGAGCGGCGCGCCCTGCACCGCCGCGCCGCGCTCGCCGTCGAGGAACGCCACGGCGCCGACGCCGACTTCGGCCTCCGGCTCGCCGAGCTCGCGCACCACTGGGAGCAGGCCGGGGACCTCGCGCGCGCCCTCGACTACCTCGACCGCGCGGCGGATCACGCGCTCGACACCGCGGCGTACGGCGAGGCGCGCACGCTGCTAGACCGGCTGCTCGCGCTCGCGCCGGAGGCGCCGGCGGTGAAGCGCGGCCGCTGGCTGCGGCGGATCGGCGAGGCCGCCTACGCGCTCGGCGATGTCGAGGGCCTCGCGGTTCACTCGCGCGCGGCGCTCGAGGCGCTCGGCCGTCCGCTGCCCGCCTCGCGCGCGCGGCTCGCGGCGACGATCGCGTCGGGGCTCGGCCAGCAGTTGTGGTCGCGCACGCTCCGCCGGCGAGCGCCGGCCGCGCCCGCGGAGCCCGAGCTCGCCGAGGCCGCGCTCGCGTCTGCGCAGATGACCACGCACTTCTTCTTCAACGACGACTCGCTCGGCCTCGTCGGCGCGGCGCTGACCGCCGCGAACCTCGCGGAGCGCGGCGGTGACGAGCTGCCGATCGCCGAGATCTACGCGCAGCTCGGCTACGCGGCCGGCCTCGCGCGGCTCGGCGGCATCGCGCGCACGTACTTCGCGCAGGCCGAGGCGACCGCGGCGCGCACGCGCGACACGCTCGGGCTCGTGCGCACGCGGATGTGCGAGGCCGCGTTCGCGATCGGTACCGGCGCGTGGCACGACGCGCGGCGCGCGGGCGGCGAGGCGCTGAGGCTCTCCCGGCAGCTGCGCAACCCGCAGGAGGCCGAGGACGCGCTGACCATCCTCGGTCACGCCGAGTTCGCGACCGGCCACTACGACGCGTCGCGCGCGCTCGCGATCGAGCTGCGCGACTCGGCGCGGGGCCGCGCGAACGTCCAGCACGAGGCCTGGGGCATCTACACCGAGGGGCGCACCGCGCTCTACACCGGCGATCTCGACCACGCGATCGAGCGGCTGTCTACCGCGATGCCGATCGTGGCGTCCCTCCACGACCGCGCGTCGCAGATCCTGTGCGGTGGCATGCTCGCGGCCGCGCTCGCCCGCCGTGGCGACGCGCGCGCCGGCAGCGTCGCCGACGCCACGTGGGACCGCATCGGCGGCCGCACGCCGCCGGTGTTCTCGATCACCGAGGGCCTGGTCGGGCTGTGCGACGCCTACCTCGAGCTGACCGCACGCGAACCGGCGCTCGTGCCGCGCGCGAGGGCGGCGATCGCCGAGCTCGCGAAGCTGGCGCGCCTGCTGCCCATCGCCGGCCCACCGGCGGAGAACCGCCTCGGCCGCCTGTACGCGCTCACCGGAGCTCGTCGCCGCTCCGCGCGCGCCTTCGAGAAGGGCAGCGCGCTCGCGCGGCGGCTGTCGATGCCGTTCGAGGAGAGCTACGCGGCGCGCTTCGCGTCGCCGTTGCGATAGAAGATGCAGAACGCGAGGCAGTGGTACGAGCTGTCGCTCGACTGCGTGACGACGATCTCGGTGACCTCGTGCTCGGGGTGCGTACCGATCCACTCGGTGACCTTGTCGCCGAGCTGAGCGCGCTCGGCCGCCATCGACGCCGCGAACACCTTCACGCCGCTGAAGGGACCCGTGTTCAGGAGCAGCCTTCCCTGGCTCGGACTCTTGTGCATCACCATGTGTACCTCCGATCTTCCCCGAGCCATCGGCAAAACACAGATCGAAACATAGATTCATATTTTCCCCGAGCCCCTCCCTCCCCGGACGGCCAGTCCTCGCGCCGAGCAGGGGCACGGCCTGGCTCACCCCGCCGTCGCCAGGTTCGTCGCGCGGAGCGCCACGATAACCGCTATTCTGGCCTCGGTGGACGACGCCGCCAAGCCCAAGCTGAGCGAGGAGATCACGGCGATCCTGCCGCTCGACTCCGAGGCCACGGCCACCTCGATCACCGCGCGGCGCGAGAAGCAGCCGCCGCGGTCGCGGCCGCGGCCGCAGACCCCGTATCCCACCACCGGCGCTGGCAGCTCGACGACGATCGGCTCGCCACTCGAGGCGCTCGAGCGCGACGAGCTGATGCGAACGCGCCGGTTCTGCCTGATCGGCACGCTGATCGCGCTCGCGGGCGCGGGCTCGGTGCCGCTGCTACCCGGTCACCCCACCGCGTCGCTCCTGCTCGTGTCCTCGGTCGCCTGCTCGCTGCTCGCGATCCTGTTCCTCTACATGCGGACCAGCGACCCGGTGAAGTTCCGGAGGTCGACGACGCTGCTCGGCTGGTACGTGCCCGCGATCTGCGTGGGCACGGCGATCCCGTTCTTCGGCGTGTTCTCGCCGGCGCCGCTCGTGCTCGTGCTCGGCATCTACTTCACGGGCCTCGGCAAGTCGTCCGCGCTCGCGGCGGCGGTCTACGTCACGTGTGCCGGCGCCCAGGCGGTCATCGCGACGCTCGTGATCACGAAGATCGTGCCCGACACCGGCATCGTGCAGATCGTGCCGATGACGACGCGGGACCAGTGGATCGTGCAGGGCCTCGTGCAGATCGTGCTCCTCGGTACGTACGTCACCGCGCGCGTGTCGCGGAAGACGGCGCTCGCTGCCGTCGGCGAGCTCGAGCGCGCGGTCCGCCTCGCGGCGCACCGCGAGGCCCTCCTGCTCGAGGCGCGCGAGGAGCTCGAGCGCGCGCTGCGCTCCGGGCGCGGCCGGTTCACCGATCAGACGATCGGCGGGTACCAGCTCGGCACCGTGCTCGGCCGCGGCGCGATGGGCGAGGTCTACAGCGCGACCGACGCGAACGGCCGCGAGGTCGCGGTCAAGCTGCTCTCGCAGGCCTCGCTCGGCAACGCGAACCACGTGCTGCGCTTCCTGCGCGAGCTCCGCACCGCGGCGGGCCTCCAGTCGCCGCACGTCGTGAAGGTGATCGACGTCGGCGAGAACCCGGTGCCGTACCTCGTGATGGAGAAGCTCGAGGGCAAGTCGCTCGCGGAGGTGCTGCGCACCCAGCGCGCGCTCCCCGCCGGCGCGGTGCTCGAGCTCGTGCGCCACGTCGGCGCCGGCATCACCGCGGCGGCCGCCGCCGGCATCGTCCACCGCGATCTCAAGCCCCAGAACGTGTTCGAGCACAAGGGCACCTGGAAGGTGCTCGACTTCGGCGTCGCGCGTGCCATCGACTCCGGGGACACGCTGACCGCGGGCCACGTCGTCGGCACGCCGTCGTACATGGCGCCGGAGCAGGCCTCCGGCGGCCAGGTGGATCACTGCACCGACCTCTACGCGCTCGCGGCGATCGCCTACCGCGCGCTCACCGGCCACCCGCCCTACGCCGCCGGCGAGATCGCCGAGACGCTCTACCGCGTCGTGCACACGCTCCCCCGCCGCCCCACCGAGCTCGCCGAGCTCCCGCCCGACGTCGACCTCGTCCTCGCGATCGGCCTCGCGAAGTCCCCGACCCGGCGCTTCACCTCCGCCGCCGAGCTCGCCGACGCGCTCCATCACGCGTTCGCCGGCACGCTGTCCGACGCGCTCCGCCAGCGCGGCGCGCTCCTCGAGCGCGACGGCGCCTGGGCAGCGGGCAAGCCGCGCGCGTCGACCTCGCGCCTGCGTCCGAAACGCGGACATCGCTCCGACTGAGCGCGGCGGAGCGCGGTTCGACTGTCAGAGCCTAGGTGCACGATTGATTCGTGCCCGCGAAGGATCCAGAGAAGCGCCGCGCCACGTGGCGGGCCTGGTACGCGCGA
>JAEUJX010000382.1 GCA_016794545.1 Myxococcales bacterium | reverse complement strand
GGCGACTCCGTCGCGTTCATGACGGTCGCGGACTCGCAGCTCGTCGCGTACGACCAGCCGTCCGAGGCCATCGTGCTCGAGCGTGCGCGCACGCTCGAGCGCCTGCGACGCACCGATCTGGGGCGCGGACAGCCCGCGCTGGAGGACCTCGCGACCGACCCGAGCTGGCGGCCGCCCGCGATCGCGGCGGCACCGCTGGCCGCCGTGCTGGTCACCGTGGATCCAGCTCGGCTCGACGTCGTGCAGGACACGTTGCGGCGGTGGGCCGACGTGACGGTCTACACGCAGGCCGAAGAGGAGGAGCTCCTGCTCGGCGGCGTGGTGGAGCGTGCGCGGATGCAGATCGGGCTGTTCACCGTGATCCTCACGTTGACCGCCGCCGTGATCGTGATGATGGTCATCTACAACCTGACGCTCGAGAAGACGCACGACCTCGCCGTGCTGAAGCTGATGGGCGCGCAGCGCACGCGGCTCGCGGGGCTGGTCCTGCAGCAGGCCTGGATGCTCGGGGCCCTCGGGTATCTCCTCGCGTACCTGCTCGGCGAGCTCGCGTACCCGAACTTTCCGCGCCGCGTCCTGATCACCGACACGATCCGCGTCGTCGCCCCGGCCGCCACGCTCGTGATGGTCACGCTCGCGAGCATGCTCGGGCTTCGCCACGTCATGCGGATCGACCCCGCGCGGGCGCTGGAGGGCTGACATGACGGAGGCGGTTCGCGCGATCGGCCTGCACAAGACCTACGGACGGGGGGCCTCCGCCGTCGTCGCCCTCGACGACGTCAACCTCGCGCTCCGCACGGGCACCGTCGCGGCGCTGCTCGGGCCGAGTGGCTCCGGCAAGTCCACGCTGATCAAGGCCCTCGGCGTCGTCTCGCCGGCGGAGCGCGGCGAGGTCCTGTTCGAGGGCCGCACCGTCATCAAGGATGGCGTGCCGTTCGCCGACCTCACGAAGCTCCGCCGTCAACACCTCGGCTTCGTGTTCCAGAAGGCCAACCTGACGTCGTTCCTCACCGCGCGCGAGAACGTCGAGATCGCGTGCGACCTCGGAGGCAAGGCCGATGGCCGTCGCCGCGCTCGCGAGCTGCTCGCCTATCTCGGCGTGATCAACCGCGAGCACTCGTATCCGGAGATGCTCAGCGGTGGCGAGCAGCAGCGCGTCGCGATCGCGCGAGCGCTCGCGAACGAGCCCTCGCTCATCCTCGCCGACGAGCCCACCGCGGCGCTCGACAGCGTGCGCAGCCGCACCGTGATGGAGCTGTTCCGCAAGGTCGCGCACGAGCGGGGGGCGGCCGTGCTGGTCGTGACCCACGATCATCGTGCGCTCGACGTGTTCGATGTGATCTACGAGATGGAGGATGGGCGGATCGCCGCGCACGCCGGCGGGACCGCGCCAGGGGCGTCTCCGGGCTGACGCCGGCCGCGGGGGATCAGCGCCCGTCACTTCGCCGCACGCCGGGCCTCGCGATCGCGCAGCGCGCCGCTCCACACGGCGAGACCCACCTTCAGCCCGACCGTCAAGATCAGCAGGCCGAACGCCCAGATCCCGGCGGTGATCTTCCACTCCGTGATCGACGGCGTGTACTCGACGAGCTCGTGGAGCGTCGAGGGCACGAAGCCGGGGATGATGAGCCCCATCCCCTTCTCGAGGTAGACGCCGGCGAACGCGCACACGCAGGCCGCGATCAGCCAGCGCGACGAGGTCCGGCTCCGCGGATGGTGCAGCAGCACCGCCGAGGCGACGTTCAGCACGACCGCCGTCCAGATGTACGGCACGAGCGCCGCCTTGCCGTGGGATCCGAAGAACAGGTACTTCACCGCGGCCGCGTGGGCGCCGCCGCTGTAGAGCGCGGTGAACAGCTCCGACACGAGCATGAACAGGTTGAGCAGCACCGTGATCCGCATGATCTTGGTGAGCGTCTGCGTCGCGCCCTCGGGCACGCGGATGGCGCCGAACCGGCGAACCACCTCGAGCAGCACGACGACGAAGGCCGGGCCGGAGATGAACGCCGTCGCGATGAAGCGGGGCGCGAGCAGCGCCGAGTTCCAGAACGGCCGTCCGCCGAGGCCCTGGTAGAGGAACGCGGTGACGGTGTGGATCGAGATCGCCCAGAAGATCGAGAGGAACACGAACGGCACGTACCAGCGCCGCCGCGGCCTCCGGCCCGTGTAGCGCATGTAGAGCAGGTACCCGACGATGTGCAGGTTGAGCACCAGGTACCCGTTCAGCACGATCACGTCCCAGGTCAGCATCGACACCGGCCAGTGAAAGCGGCCGATGAACGGCAGGATGTGCCACATCCGATCGGGGCGCCCCATGTCGACGACGATGAAGCCGAGGCAGACGCAGATCGCCGCGACGGCGAGGATCTCGCCGACGATCACGACGTCGTGCATGTCGTGGTCGTCGTAGAGGTACGCGGGGATCACCATCATGACGGCACCGGCGGCGAGCCCGACGCCGAACGTGAAGTTCGCGATGTAGAGGCCCCACGACACGTGATCGGTCAGCGCGGTGACCTGCATGCCGTTGAGCAGCTGCTGCCCCCATGCGTGGTAGCCGACGAGCGCGATCGCCGTGAGCACCGACATCCAGGCGTAGAACCGCCACGTGCCGTCGAACGCGAGCATCAAGCTGCGCCACAGAAAGCGCAGGTAGGTCACCCGCGCCGGGGGCGGTGGGTCCGGGACGTCGGGCAGCGAGACTTGTTCGGTCGGATCGGCCACGGGGTCCTCACACGTCGAAGAAGTAGAAGAACCGGGGATGCGTGCCGAGCTCCTCCTTGAGCACGTAGACACGCTTGTTCTCGAGCACCCAGCGGATCTCGCTCTTCGGATCGAGCAAGTTGCCGAACACCCGCGCCCCCGTGGGGCACGCTTCGAGGCACGCCGGCAGGCGGCCCTTGCGCGTGCGGTGGAGGCAGAACGTGCACTTCTCGACCACGCCCTGCGGGCGGATCCGGTTGGACAGATAGCCCTGGTCGGGGTTGATCTCCTCGGCGGGGATCTCCGGCGTGGTCCAGTTGAAGCGCCGCGCGTGATACGGACACGCCGCCTCGCAGTAGCGACAGCCGATGCACCAGCTGTAGTCGACGACGACGATGCCGTCGCGCTCCTTCCACGTCGCCTCGACCGGGCACACGCGGACGCACGGCGCGTCGTCGCACTGGTGGCACTGCACGGGCATGTAGTACTTGCCCGGCGCCGGCACCGCGTGGTCGTAGTCCGCGTTGCCGCGCTCCATGTCGAACGAGCCTTGCTCCATCTCGAGCACGCGGATGTAGGAGTTGTTGGTGCGCCGGTCGTGGTTGTTCTCGACGTGGCACGCCTCGACACACTTGCGGCACCCGATGCAGACCGAGAGGCTGAGCGCGTAGCCGAACTGCACTCCCTCCTGCGGCGGAATGTCCTCGATGTGGACATCGACCCCGTGCAACTTCTTCGTCTCGGCTTCCAGGTCGTGCAGGACCTGCGCGAGTTCCTCGCGCGTCAGCTCCTTGTAGTGCTTGCGCAGCACGTCATCGAGCGACTGGTTCGACGCCCACTCGACGATCGGGCGCGACGCGTAGGCGAACGCCCCGGCGCCGAGGGTGCCGCCGAGGACCTTCAGCGCGACGCGCCGGGTCGGTTTCGTGCCGTCGCTCATGGCGTTCCTTCCACTCGATTGGCGCGGGTCCCGCGGTCCTGCGGGCGCAGGACGGGGCGGGACGCGAGGAAGCTCGGCTGGTGCGGATCGTGGCAGTCGACGCAATGGTTGCGCGTTCTCGTTCCGACCGAGAGATCCCAGTAGCCGTTCATCCCGCCGTGGGCTCCGTGCTGGTAGTCGCGGTACTGCGGCCCGTGGCACTGCGCGCACAGCTCGATCGCGTCCCGCATCGCGATCGTCGTCCCGTCGGCCCGGCGCAGCTCGTCCTGCGCGCCGATCACGTGACAGCTCGCGCAGGACAGCGTGCCGTGACCGAACGTCAGGCCCTGATGAAACGCGCGCAGGCTCTCCATCTTCGTCGGCAGCTCGGTCGGCCGCCGCAACGAGTGGCAGCTGACGCACGCAGCTCGCACGGGTCTGCCGAGCGCGTCGAGCTCGCCGGTGGGCACGCTCGTGAGCCGCGCGGGAACGTGGATCTCGACCGCGCCGGTCGGCTCGCCGGGCGGCGGTCGAAGCGCCTCGGGTCGATCGGCCCGGCACCCGA
>JAEUJX010000342.1 GCA_016794545.1 Myxococcales bacterium | reverse complement strand
CGCCCGCGCCGCCCGGTGCGGCGCCCGCGCCGCCCGGTCGTGCGGCCGCGCCCGGCGCCGCCGGTGCTCCGCCACCTGCGCCCGCGGTGCTGGGCCTGCCGCCGGTGCCTCGGCCTCGACCGGCGCCCATGACCTGGGCCTCCTTGGCGTCGAGCGTCCTCTGCTGACTGACGATGCCGGCGACGCCCTCGGCGACAGCGGGCGCAGGAGCCGCGGCTCCGCCGACACCGCCGCCCGCGGGCGGACCGCCGGAGCTGCCGCCGCCACCCGGCAACGGCGAACCGCCGCCACCACCCGCGCTCTGCGTGGCCGTGTTCGCCGCGGCGCCCGGCGCCGGGTTCGGCACGCCACCGGTCGGCGGCGTTCGCGGGCCGGGGCTCTGCGGCTCGACCTGCCGACGCTGCGGCGCGATCGTCATCGCCGCGCGCGGCATCGAGCCCGGATCGCTCGGCAGCGCCGGCAGCGCGACGGCGGGCAGGTTCTCCGGCGGCGGCGGCAGCGGCACGCGCGGAGGCACCGGGATCGGTGCCGGCTGCGCGAGCGGCGGCGGCGCCGGCGGAGCCGCGGGCGTCGGAGGAGGCGGCGCCTTCTCGGCCTTCGCGGGCTGCACCGGCGCGCCTTCGGTGGCGGCGACCTGCGCGGCCTCGGACTTCTTGTCCTGCGCCTTCTGGAACTCGGTCTTCGCCTTCGTGACTTCCTTCTCGTGCTGCGCCTTCTGCTTCTGCGCGTCCTTCGTCGCGTCGGCCTGCGCCTTCGTGAAGTCACGGCCCTGCTTCGCGACGTGCGCGGCGTGCGCGGCGTCCTGTTTCGCCTGCTCCTCGTTCGCCTTCGCGAGATCCGCCTGGTACTTCTCGATGATCTCCTGCTGGACGATCTCGCGCTCCGCGACGACGTCGACGCCGGTATCGGGGTTGATGCCCTTGTGCGCGATCTGCGCGCGGCGCCACGCGAGCACCAGCTGACCGGCGCCGAACGGGTTGCGGCGCGCGAGGATGGCGACGGCCTTCGCGAGGCGCTCGGTCGGTGAGTTCATCGCCATCGCCGGCGCGACCGTCTCGGCGGTGTCGGCGTTGTCCTGGTAGTAGTCCCACTCCTTCTGGCCGACGGGGAACATCGTGCTGAAGTCGACCGGGGCCACGGTCATGCCGTTCTCCCAGCCCGGCGGGAGCTCGGCGAACTGCGGCGCCGCGTTCTTGAACGCCTGGAGGACGGGCGTCACCTTCTCGCGCGCGTCGCGGTTCGACTCCTCGTCGGCGGTCTTCTTGCCGCCTTCCTTGACGCCGTCGATGACCTGATCGAACGCGTCCTCGCGCAGCGCGAGGCCCTGCGTCAGCCGCGTGCCGCCGGGCCCGCCGAACTGCATGCCGATCGGCTGGAACGGGCGGAACTGGCCGAGGTCGATGTGCGCGAACGTCGTGGACGCGAGCGTCCACCGCTTGTCGACGAGCGTGAACCAGCAGACCTCGGCGTAGAGCGTGGCGATCAGCGACGCGATCAGATCGAGTGACGCGCCGACGAACGGATCGATCTCGAGCGTGGCGCCCTGACCGGGCGCGAAGCGGCCGCGCACGTCGGCGCCGAGCTCGAGGTTCAAGCGCGCCATGATCTCGGCGCCGATACCGGCGGAGCACGTGGCGATCAGCAGCTGGATCTCGCCGACGATCTGCACGTTGAACGAGAGCGCGACGTACGCGCCCATCGAGACCTTGCCGCCGAACGTGAACGCCGGCATGCCGCCCGAGTCGAGCGCCTCGAGGCCGCCCTCGAGCTGCGGGTTCTCGAACTTGATCTTCGGCATGCGGTAGCCCGCGCCGACGCCGATGCCGAACCGGATCCCGAGCGACGCGACGCCGACCGTGAGCAGCGGGATCGTCGGGAAGTTCCGGTCCCACCGCGCGACCTCGCGCTCGCCGGTGTCCTCGTCCCGGTCGGTCGAATCGATGCCGAGGATCTCGAGACCGCCGCGCTGCGAGTACTTGACGCCGATCGTGAACTCGAGCGCCTCGGTCGGCGCGACGGTCAGCGAGCCCTCGGCGAACAGGCCGTTGCCGCCGGTGAGGTCGTAGCCGAGGCCGATGTGCGCGCGCTTGATGACGCGGTTGTCGCGCGGGACGAGATCGACGCTGGCGCGGAGGCCCGTCCGGTCGAGATCGCCGCGAACTTCCGCGCGCTGGAAGCCCGGGAAGAACATCGGCATCATGATCGACGCGTACAGGCCGCGATCGCGCGTGTAGCCCGCGTCGAACGTGCCCTTCTCGCCGCGCCCCATCGGCGCGTTGAACTCGGTGTGGAGCCGGGCGTTGATGCCGGCCTCCGGCTGATAGCCGACCTCGATGAACGTGTTCTCGAGCGGCAGGATGCTCGGCGGCCGGATGTTGAGCCGGCCCACCGCGTTCGTCAGCCGCCACCGCTGCAGATCGACGTGGATGCTTCCGGACGTGATGAACTGCGCGAGGACGGAGGTCCCGCCCGGCGTGACCGTGAGGTCCGCGGCGGTGTTGAGCTCGCCCATCTCGCCGGCCGTGATCGTGCCGGTGCCCTCGACGGTGAGGGCCGGGAACGCTGCCTTCATGTGCAGCTGGCCCATCTGGAACCGGTTGCGCTGGACGGTGATCCGGCCGTCGGCCTCGACATCGCCGATCTTCGCGCGCGTCACGGCGAGCTCGCCGTCGATGCCCTGGCCCGAGGTGTAGTTGACGTCGAGGTGCGCGGCGATGTCGGTGATGCCGGCCGCCGGGATCCCGGTGATGCCCGCGTTCAGGTGGAAGTTGAGCTCGCTCGGAGCGGCCCCACCGACGCGCATCCCGAAGTCGGCCGTGACGTTGCCGAACGTGACGGCGCCGCGGGCGAGCCGGTTCGCGAGCGACGCGGCCTCGATCCGGCCGCGCAGGTAGAACGACGCGGGCTCGCCACCGCCGGCGTTCGCCTCGACGGTGAAGTGCGCCTGGGCGAGGCCGCGGATGTCCGCCGTCGCCTCGCCGTTGACGCGGAACTGCCGGGTCCCCGAGTCCCAGTGCGCCGTGATGTGGCTCGACTCGTCGAACACCACCGGCCCGACGTTGGCGGGTCGGAGCGTGCCGTCGATCGAGACCACGCGGCCGTCGTAGGCGAAGTCGAGCGTCGAGCCGGTGCGCAGCTGCGGGATGACGCCGCCCATCTCGATGCCGGCGTTCATCGTGACCATGCGCGTCGCCTGGTCCCAGCGGATCCGCGCGCCGCGCCGGGCGAACGCCTCGGAGATCTTGCCGAGGTTCTTCAGCTCGGTGACGCGACCTTCGACCGTGAGCTGGTTGTTGGTGACCTCGATCGACGCGTTCGCGTTGAAGTAGGTCGTGTATGCGTCGGCGAGCGAAAGCACGATCGGCGCGCGCGTCGAGAGCTGGCGCTCGCGGTTGATCGCCAGATCGATATCGGTCGCCGCGAACATCGCGAACGGCCGGACGTGGATCTGCGCGTTGCCCTCGATGCCCTGGCCCCGGCGGTAGTCGAACGTGAACGTGCCGTTGCCGAAGCCCTCGGCCTCCGCCGTGCCGACGAAGTGCGCCGTGACGTCGTTGCCGCGGCCGATGTGGACGTTGGTCCCCGCGCCGACCCGGAGCGTGGCGAAGCCGATCCGCAGCGGCGGGCTGCCGTCGCGCAGCGTCCCCGTGATCTGGTCGTTGTTCAGCGCGACGTTGATGTTGATCCCGTTCAGCACGCCGAGCAGACCGACGTCGGCGTTGACCGTGAACGCGCCGGTCTTGACGTTGACCTCGGCCTGATTGACGGTGCCGCGCGCGAAGCCCGGGACCGAGAACGTCGTCGGCTGCCCGAGCGTCACGACGCCGGTGTTCAGATCCGCGGTGCCGCCCTCGGACTCGAAGTAGTCGCTCGCGCGGAGCCGGATCCCGTCGAGCCGCCCGGTGAACCCGTTCGGCCCGTACGACAGATCGAAGTTACCTTCGAGCTTGCGAGCGCCTTCCCGCGGATACCAGGCCGAGCCCGCGATGTTCGCGGCCATCGAGAAGTTGCCGGAGGCGTAGTGGACCGTCGCGCGCGTCGTGCGCAGCCGGACGCCGACGCCCGGGACGTCCGCCAGCACGCGGTTCGCCGCTTCCTCGGCGCTGATCTCGAGATCGAACGTGGGGCCGTTCCGGTCGCCCGAGATCGAGTTGATGGCGACGCCGCGCAGCGCCGCGAGGCTCGGACCGAAGGTGACCGGACCTTCGTTGATGAACCGGCCGACGCCCCCGGAGCCGGCCGCCGCGCGCACGCGACCGACGAGCTTGCCGCCCGTGACCGCGGCGAGGTCGATGACGGCCTGCACGTTCCAGGTGAAGACGTCGTTCCGCCAGCCGACCTCGGCCTCGATCGACGAGCTCCCGGCCATCGCGCTGGCCCGGAGCTCGCCGTGGAGCCGCTTGCCGGGGAGCAGCCGGATCTCGCCGCCGCCGATCGTGACGGTGACACCGCCGGCGCGGATCACCGTGCCCGCGGCGGCGGTGAGGTGACCGGTGATCTCGCTGCCGCGGAGGCTGCCCTCGAACTCGCTGAAGATCGTCTGGCCGTTGATCGGCTCGTCGGCGTAGCCGATGTTCGTCGCCCGGAACGAGAACCCGGGGTTGTCGCCGCCGCGCGCGTACCGGACGTTGAGGTTGCCGCTGAGCTTGCTGTAGATCGCCGAGACACCGACGTTCGCGTCGACGGTCAGATCGAGCGCCTCGCCCTCCTTGCGGATCACGGCATCGACGTTCGCGTTCCCGAGCGCGGAGATCGTCACGTTGCCGGTGCCGCTGATCGCACCGCCGCGCGTGTAGTCGAACGTGAACCGGCCGGTGCCGACGCCGCGGACGTCGACGGTGCCGGCGAAGTGACCGGTGATGTCGTTGCCGCGGCCGATGTGGATGTTCGTGCCGGCGCCGACGGTGAGCGAGACCGGGCCGATCCGGAACGGCGGCGTTCCTTCCCGGACGGTCGCGTTGATCTCGGTGTTGTTCGCCGTGACCCGGAGCCCGACGCCCGCGAGCGGCCCCTGGAGATTCACGTCGGCGCCGACCGAGAACACGCCCGTCTTGACGTTGATGTCGGCCTGGTCGACGGTGCCGCGCGCGAAGCCCGGCACCGCGAACGTCGTCGGGCCGAGCGAGACCGCGCCCGTGTTCAGATCCGCCGTGCCGCCCGACGAGTTGAAGTAGTCGCTGATCCGTAGCGAGACCCCCGAGAGCGACCCGGTGAAGCCGTCGCGGTTGAACGCCAGATCGAACGAGCCCTCGAGCTTCCGGTCGCCCTCGCGCGGGTACCAGGCGGAGCCCTGGATGTGCGCGGCCATCGAGAGCGCGCCGGAGGCGTAGTGGACCGTCGCCCGCGTCGTCGTGAGGTTGACGCCGACGCCGGGGACCTGCTCGAGGAGCTTGTTGGCGGCGGCCTGGGCGCTGATCTCGAGATCGAAGACCGGTCCGTTCCGGTCGCCCGAGACGCGGTCGATCGAGATGCCCTGCAGCGCCGAGAGGCTCGGGCCGAAGGTGACCGGGCCCTCGTTCGTGAACCGACCGGCGCCGCCGGAGCCACCCGCCGCGCGCAGCCGGCCGATCACCTTTCCGCCAGTGAGCGCGTTGAGATCGAGGACCGCCTCCGCGGACCAGGTGAAGACGTCGTTCTCCCACTTGACCGTCGCCTCGGCGCCGACCCCGCCGGCCGTCGCCGACGCCTGGAGCTCGCCGTGAAGCCGCTTGCCCGGGAGCAGCCGGATGAAGCCGCCGCCGATCGTGACCGTGGCGCCGCCCGCGCGGATCACCGTGCCCGCGGCGGCGGTGAGGCTACCGGTGAGCTCGTTGCCGGTGAGCCTGCCCTCGAACTCGGAGAACAAGACCTGACCGTTGATCGGCGCGTCGGCGTACCCGATGTTCGTCGCTCGGAACTCGAACGGCGTCGCGGCGC
The DNA here is from genome assembly GCA_016794545.1 of Myxococcales bacterium. Classification (GTDB taxonomy): domain Bacteria; phylum Myxococcota_A; class Polyangia; order Haliangiales; family Haliangiaceae; genus JABFXX01. The sequence continues at coordinate 21,930 of JAEUJX010000342.1, read as the reverse complement.
CGCGCGTGTACCGGACGTTGAGGTTGCCTGCGAGCTTGCTGTAGACGCTCGACAGGGGGACGTTGGAGTCGATCGCGAGATCGAGCTCCTCGCCGCGCCGCGAGATGGTCCCCTCGACGGTGGCGCCCGGGAGCGCCGTGATCGTCACGTTGCCCGTGCCGCTGATCCCGCCGCCGCGCGCGTAGTCGAACGAGAACGTGCCGTTGCCGATGCCGGCGACCGCGACGGCGCCGGCGAAGTGCCCCGAGATGTCCTCGCCCTGGCCGATGTGCACCCGGGTGCCGGCGCCGGGCGTGAGCGTGACGGGCCCGAGCCGGAACGGCGGCGGGGTGCCCTTCAGCGTCGCGTTCATCTCGGTGTTGTTGACGTGCAGCTCGAGCTCGATGCCCGACAGCACGCCCTGCAGCGCGAGGTCCGCCCGGACCTCGAACGTGCCCGTCTTGACGTTGACGTTGGCCTGGTTGACGGTGCCGCGCGCGAAGCCCGGGACCGTGAACGTCGTCGGCTGCCCGAGCGCGACGTCGCCGGTGTTCAGATCCGCCGTGCCGCCGGTCGACTGGAAGTAGTTGCTCGCGACGACCGAGACGTCCTCGAGCCGTCCGGTGAAGCCGTTGCTGTCGAACGACAGATCGAACGTGCCCTGGATCTTCCGCGCGCCGTCCTTCGGATACCAGCCCGTGCCGCGGATGTGCCCGGCCATCGAGAGATTGCCGGAGGCGTAGTGCACCGTCGCCCGCGTCGTCGTGAGCTGCACGCCGACGCCCGGGACCTGCCGGAGCAGCCGGTTCGCCGCGTTCTCGGCGCTGATCTCGAGATCGAACGTCGGACCGTTCCTGTCGCCCGAGACCGAGTCGATCGACACGCCCTGCAGCGCCGCGAGGCTCGGACCGAACGTGATCGGGCCTTCGTTGGTGAACCGGCCCGCGCCGCCGGAGCCAGCCGCGGCGCGCACCCGGCCGATCACCTTCTGACCGGTGAGCGCGGCGAGATCGAGCACGGCCTCCGCGGACCACGTGAAGACGTCGTTCTCCCAGCCGATGTTCGCCTCGACCGCCGCACCGCCCGCGGTCGCCCCCGCGTTGAGCTGGCCGTGGAGCTTGCCGTCCGGCAGGAGGCGGATGAAGCCGCCGTTGATCGTGACGGTGACGCCGTTGGCCCGGATCACCGTGCCGGCCGCGGCGGTCAGGCTGCCCGTGATCCGCTCGCCCTCGACCCGGCCCTCGAACTCGCTGAACAACACCTGGCCGTTGACCGGCGCACCGGCGTACCCGATGTTCGTCGCGCTGAACGTGAACGCGCTCGCCGCGCCGCCGCCTCGGTTGTACCGGACGTTGAGGTTGCCGCCGAGCTGGCGGTAGATGGTCGAGAGCGGGACGTTCGCGTCGACCGAGAGCTCGAGCTCCTGGCCGGTGCGGTAGATGACGTGGGCCTCGATGTTGGAGCCCGCCAGGGCCTGGATCCGGACGGTGCCCGTGACGTCGCCCTCGACCGAGAGGCCGGTCGGCCCCCGGCGGACGGTGAGCGACGATCCGGGCCTGACGCCGACCTGGACACCGCCGAACGTCAGGTTGGCGCCGCCGTCGATGGTGACGCTGCCCGTCCAGTTCCCACCCGGCTCGTAGCCGACGCGCGCGGTCGCCTGGAACCCCTCGGCTCCGGGCATCCTGAGCGTTCCGGTCAGGTTGCCCGTGACGTTCCTGCCGTCGATCGCGAGCGACGAGTCGCTGAGCTCGAGCGCGGCGCCTCCGGGGAGCGGGAAGCTGATGACCTCGTTCAGCGAGAGCCGCGCGGCGAGCTTGTTCGCCTCGAGGTGCACCTCGTTGAACCGGATCCGGTCGAGCCTCGGCAGCGTGAAGTGGAGGTCGCGCGAGTCGAGCGACAGCCGGCCCGCGCCGAACTCGATGAGCGCGGTGCCCTCGATCCCGGGGAGCACCACGCGGACGTTCGACGAGCCGCCGAGGAACTCGGTCCTCGTCCCGTCGTAGGTCATCGCCGCCTCGGCATCGGCGAGGCCATGGATGTCCAACCGACCGGAGACCCTGACGCGGAACGTGAGCCCCGAGGCGCTGTCCCAGCGGAACTCCTGGACCTCCATCGTCGCGGCGCCGGAGGCGAAGCCGTTCTCGACCGACACCGACGCGCTGCCCGTCAGCGACATCGCGATGCCCGAGCCCTGCGTGTACGAGACGACGAGCTCGAGCTCGCTCGTGCGGATCGGGAAGTCGGGCGGCGTGAGGTCGTTGGGCTGGATCCGCGCGCGGCCGGTGATCGTGCCGTCGCCGATCTCGATCCTGACCGACTTGCGGAGGAAGTTCGCCTTCTCGATCGGCACCTCGAGGCTGCCGGACACCCTGCCTTCGGAGTTGACCGTGAGCTGACCGGTGGTGCCGCGGAGCCGACCGGACTCGATCGACGCCGTCAGCGTGGCGGACTCGACCCGGTCTCCCGCCGCGTTCTTCCGGAACCGCGCCGAGGCGATCTTGACCGGACCGAGGACGCGGTCGATCTGGATCGTCGATGTACCGTCGCCGTTGTCGTGCGCGCCCGCGAGGCGCTCCGACAGGTCGAGCGCCATCCCGGCGAGGTTGATGTTCCAGCTCGACGGCCCGCTGGTGGTCCCCGCGCCACCGCCGCCACCCTGATCGCCGGACAGCTTGTCGCCGATGCGTCCCGACAGCTTCTCGGCGTGGCTGCCCGAGGTCCGGGCCCTCGGCGTCGGCGTGTTGTCGATCGGGAGCTCGGGGGTGCGCGACGCCGCCGCCGTGCCCTTGGTGACGGTGACCGTCCCCTTGCTGTCGACGATCCCCATCGTCTGCTTGACGATCGAGAACGACACGTCGGTCGCATCGCCGGCCGAGTAGAGGTACGGGATGTCCCACGCCAGCGCGCCGACCTGCAGCGGCCTCGGCCACGGGTCCTCCGCCGTGTCCATCAGGTGGGCGAAGTCGTTGCGGTTGAGCTTGTTGTTTTCGGAGACCCTGGTCCCGTCGGTGCTCGGGTGGTGCGCGAGATCCTGGCCGGACTTCTTGAAGTAGCCGGTGAGGCCGTGCGCTCCGCCCGGCTTCTCCTTGATCGTCGTCTTCGCGAACGACACGGTGAGCGGGTCGAGCTGCATCTCGAGCTCCATGCCCACACCCATCATGCGTTGCGAGGTCGGTCCGTACGTGTTGACGTTCTTGAACTTCACGCCCGACGGCGCGATCACCGAGACCGCCTTCGTCGTCTCGCCGAAGTCCGCGGTCTTCAGCTTGATCGTGAACTGACCGGGCTTGCCGGGCGCGGTCCAGTCCAGGCGCGACCCCCTCTGGGTGGCCGGGGTCCCGCCGGTCGCGGTCCAGTCACCGAACGCACCTTCCTGGTCGGTGAACTCGACCTCCTCGCCGACACCGAACGTCGTGCGGTCGCTACCGCCGCTGGCCGCCGTCGCCTTCGGCTTCACCTTGATCAGGAGCGGCTTCGTCGACGGCCGAACACCGTCGGAGCCGTCGCCCCTGCGCGAGATCGTGCCCGCGGCCGCGCGCTCGGTGATCGCGTACTCCTGCGCGCCGGCGCCCGCGCCTGCGGCGAAGGCCGCCGCGACGCGATCGGCCTCGCGCTCGACGGCGCTGCCCGGCGCGGACACGCCGGTGCCGGCGCCGCCGCCGCGCTGCTGCGCGACGTGCGTGGCCTCGTGGGCGATCAGCTCGCGCCCCTCGCGGCTCGACGGATCGTACTGGCCCGCGGCGAAGTAGACGTCCTTGCCCTGGGCGAACGCGAGGGCGTCGTGGCCACGCGCGGCCTCGGCGGCCTTCTCGTCGTCGTGGACGCGCAGCTCGCCGAGATCGACGCCGAGCTTGCTCTCGAGCTCGCTCTTCAGCCCCTCGGGCAGCGGCTTGCCGGCCGCCGCTTCCGCGCGGCCCTGCTCGACGATCGTGACGAGCGCATCGGCGAGGCGAATCACCTGGCCGATCGCGCTGTCGTCGACCGACATCAGCGGCTTGCCCTGGCGCCGCATGAAGCTGCGGATCGCCGCGTCGACCGTGCGCGCATCCGCGCGGCCCATCGAGCGCGCCGCCTTCTGCACGTCGTTGACCGCGTCGAGCAGCGCCTTCTTGAGGAGCCGCGTGGTCGGCGACTCCGTCGCGTCGCCGTCCGCTGCGATCGGCGTGGCCGGCGGACCGAGGTTCTCGTCGATCACCCGGGTCGACTTGCCGGGCTCGGCCGCACCGCCCGCGGCATGAACGTGCTCGGCGATCGCGTCGAGCGTCGCGGTCTCCTCGACCATGCGCCGGAACAGCGCCTCGGCCTTCGAAAAGTCAGGCCCGGCTTCGGCTTGCGCGCGCTGCCAGAGCTCGAACGCGACCTCGTCCGAAACGCCGCAACCGCGTGCGATCGCGCGCCACCCCGCTTCGTCGAATCGGTTAAGTCTCATACTGCAGCTAACCGGTCTCCAGAATACGGTCGGGGCGCCGTGATCCCTCCCCGCCGGGACCACACAACGATCGAATTTTGTTGCTGGAGCCCGCGGATTCAAGAGGCATCGTCACCAACCGCGCCCACCGGCCCCGGCGATCCGTAACCTCGCGAACCCATGCTACGGTCGCGGCCCGTGGCTGGCAGAGACGACGCGCTCGAGCGGCTCAGGGCGCAGCTCCTGGCCCTGGCCGAGTCACTCCCGGCCGTGATCGAGCGGGCCAAGGCCCGGGCCGAGGCGATCGCGGAGGCCGAAGGCCGGCCCGTGCTGGTGACACCGCCCTTGATCGATGCGGAGACCGAGCGCCAGCGGCTCCTGTCGTTCGCGGCCTACCTCGAGCAGTACGGCCGGTTCGACAGCCGCCCCGCCGGACCGATCGCCGTGCGCGACGTGCTCGAACAAGCGCTCGCGCTGACGCGGGGAGAGATCGAGCACAAGGCGCGGTTCGTCGCGAGCTTCGGCCGCGCCCCGCTCGTGCTGGCGAGCCCGCGCCAGCTCGGTCAGGTGTTCGTCTCGCTGCTCGTCAACGCGGCGCAGGCGATCCCGGAGCGCGCACCCGACAAGCACAAGGTCGCGGTCGAGCTCGACACCACCCCGGCGGGCTGGGCGCGCATCGCGATCGCCGACACCGGCGTCGGGATCAGCGCGGACATGCTCCCCGCGATCTTCGAGCCGCAGGTCTCGACCAAGCGCGGCGCCGGGATGGGAATGGGCCTCGCGATCGTACGAGAGATCGTGAGCGACCTCGGCGGCTACATCCATGTCGAGAGCTATCTCGGCAGCGGCTCCCTCTTCACCATCGAGCTCCCACCCGCCCGGCCCACCGAATCATGAACCGGATCTCCGAACGCGCAGGCGCCCTCGGGCTGTTCGCCACCGCGAACGCGCTTGCGGACGCGAAGATCGATCCGAACATGGCGCCGAAGGATCCGCGGCTCACCGAGAAGCCCGGCACCGACCTGAAGCGCCTCCTCGGTCAGATGGCCCGGCGCGGGCACGATCCGAAGCTCGTCGGCGCGCTTCACGCGAAGCTCGAGCAGCGGCCGCTCGAGCGCGCGCTCGTCGCGATCGACGTGCTCGCGCAGACGGTCTTCGCGCCGCGCGACCCGCTGGTCGCGAAGCTGCGGGCCGACGCGGAGACGCTCGGCGACATCGCCCCCGACGCGGGCGACGTCGGCATCGACCTGAACGCGCACCCGGCGGCCTCGCTACTCTCCCGCTTCGCGCGCACGCCGGAGCTCGACACGGCGGGCTCCGTCCAGCTGCTCGCGTCCGCGTACGAGATGCACCTCGGCGTGTTCGACGAGCTGCACCGCCGCGGCGACGACCTGCTGGCCCGCCCGGCCACGCGGGAGAGCATCCTGGCGTTCGCGCGGCTCGCGTCGCTCGCGCGCCTGCCGACGCTCGCCTCGGTGTATCTCGACTTCCTGCTGCGCGGCCTGATCTGGCCGGACGTCGCGCTCGAGCTGTGCGAGACGCTGTTCGACGCGGGCGTCCCGCACAAGATCCCCGGCACCGCGCTCCAGCCCGGCGAGCTCTCCGAGCGCGAGAAGCTCGATGCGGCGGAGTACTGCGCGCTCCGCGCGCACCTCGCTCTCGGCGACACCGACACCGCGAACGCCCTGCTCCTCCAGAACCTCGACCAGCGCCCGCGCTGGAGCGGCGGACCGTCCCCGCGCGTCGAGGTGGTGCGTGCTCACCTCGGCCTGCTCTACGACCACGGCGATCTCGCGCTCGCGCGCGTCGAGGCGGCGTGCAACGCGGAGCCGCTGTGGCGCTATGGCGCGATGGTCCGCGCCCTGGTCGCGGCGAAGCGCGCGCCGCACCGCGCCGGCGAGCTATGGCACGCGTATCTCCTGGCGTTCGGCAACGACTTCGACAGCACGCTCGCCGTGATCTCGCTCGTGCCCGAGCCGGTGAAGCGCGACGTCGCGAAGGTCCTGTGCCGCGAGGCGTTCCACCTCCCTCACGAACCGGCGCCGTGGAAGCTGCTCGGCCGGTTGTTCGGCGTGGCGGACGAGATCGATCTCGAGATCGGCGGGCGCCTGCGCGCTCAGTCGGCCTGAGCGGTCACAACCCGAGCGCGCGGCGACACGCGTCGAGGGTCGGCCGCGTGGTCGGCATCGGGATGCGGTCGACGTCGAGGATCCGCTGCAGCTTGTCGTCGGGGATCGCGAGCGAGTCGACGACCTCGTTCGCGATGGCCTCGCGCGACTCCGCGCTGCGGTGCTTCAGCGCGGCGAGGAACGCGAGCAGGTGATCGCGGCGATAGAGCGCCATCGCGCTCGCCGCCGCCTGCGCCGCGAACTGGTCCGCGACCTCCTCGGTCCACGCATAGGCGTTGGCCGTCAGCGCGGCGGGCTCGTACTCGGCGAGCAGGGCGGTCGTCCCCTTCGGCGCGGCGCCGGTGCCGAGCAGCCCCGCGATCGCGGCGGCGATCTTGGCGCGGAACGACCGCACGGAGGTCGCCTTGTTCGCGAGCGTGCGCGCGAGCTCCGCGCGGACCTCACGCTCGCCGTACGTACCGGCATGGCTCCGCGCGATGTCGAGCAGGCGGTTCACGACGAGCGGATCGTTGCCCGACCAGTTGTTGGCGATCTCGAGCGCGCGCATGCGGATCGTGGGGTCGGGATCGACGAGGAGCCGCGAGACCACCGGCCACATCGTCGCGAGCTGGAACCCGGGGGACCAGCGCAGCGCGAAGTCCCACGGGAGATCGTCGCCGAATCCGGGAGGTCCTTCGGCCGTCGAGCGTAGTACGTGCTCCACGTCGGCCTCGGTCTTGGGCTCCGGGACATCCATGCCGACACTATATGGTACCAACGAGCACATGAGCTTCGCCGAGACAGCGGAACGACGACTGCTGAGCTCCGTCGCCGGCCACCTCGGCGAGCTGACCTGGGACGTCGACGCCGATGGCTACCAGCGGCTGCGCGTCCCGGCCACCGCCAACGTCGATCAGCTGCTGCGCCTCCTGCTGCGCCGCGGGCTCGAGCCGGCGCTCGCAGCGTCGCTGCTCGATCGCTTCGAGAGCCGTCCCATCGAGCGCGCGCTGATCGCGTGGGACATCGCGGCCGGCTCGCTGCTCGGCAACGACGACGCCGCGCTCGCGGCGCGCGTGCGCGGGCACCTCTCGCCGCTGAAGCAGCTCGGCACGTCGCCCACCGCGGCGGTGCCGCGCGATCGCGTGCCGGCCCTGATCGCGTCGGCGATCGCGATCGGCGAGCGTCCGCTGCCCGAGGGCAGCTCGCCCGTGCCGAGCCTCGCCTCGGTCGCGGCGCTCCGCTCCGACGACGCCGCCGGCATCCAGGCCGCCCTCGCGTTCGCGGAGACGGCGGCGCTCGCCCACCTGCCGTCGCTCGCGCTCGCGTACGCGCAGATCCTGTGGCACCGGCTCGCGGCTCCGGCGGCGCTGGATCGCCTGATCGAGATCGCGCTCGACTTCGAGCGGTTCGACTCGGTCCCGGCGCTGCCCGTGCCGGACCCGCGGTCGCTGCCGCGCCAGACCTACTTCGCGGTCCGCGTGGCGCTCGCGCAGCTCGACACCGCGACCGCCGCGGGCATCCTCGAGCAGGTGAGCACGCACCCCGCGGCCGCGAGCCTGTCGGACGATCCCGCGCTCGCGATCGCGAAGGTCGAGCTCGGTCTGCTCCGCGACGAGCCGGTGACGCAGGCGGCGATCGATCGGATCGAGGCGATCGCGCCGAACCTCGCGACCTGGCGGTACGCGTCGCGGGTCGTCGCCGAGGTCCGGATGGAGCTGGCGCCGGCGAGCACCGCGATCTGGGTCGAGGGCTTCCTCACCGCGTTCGGCAACGACATGCGCGTATGGGCGCAGGCGGGGTTCCACGACGAGGCGCGCGCGGAGCTCCGGCGTCTCGCGTCGCGCGAGATCCGGTACCAGCCGTGGGATCCGGATGCCTGGCGCGCGCTCGCGGTGTTCGTCGACGACGCCACGCCCGTCGAGGTCGAGCTCCAGCAGCGCTCGGCCGCGCAGCTCGCGCGCGCGCTCGGCTGATCAGCGGCTGTACGGCGTGTTGGTCTTGCCGGTCGCGGCGACCTCGGAGATCCGCCGGGTCAACTCGGGGAGGAACGTCGGGACAGTCCAGTCGTCGCCGGTCCACTCGGTTCCGATCTCGACCATGAACTCGTCGATCCAGACCTCGCCCTGGAACAGCCGCACCAGGTAGTACACGTTCTCCCGGTACTGGTCGTAGCTGTCGAACATCGCGGTCCACGAGCGGCCGCCGTCGAGCGGTTGGTTGACCGTGAACTCGGGCCAGGTGAACGCCATCGCCCGCGATGCTCGCGCATGTGTCCGGTTCTGTCGAGGTGGTAAGGTCGTCAGGCGTGGCTGACGTGGACTTCACGAAGGTCGAGCAGCCCGACGAGCTGATCCGGCTCGCGTGGAACGCGGGCCTCGACCGGAAGGCCGTGCTCCGCGAGGGCACGGACGCGGCCGGATTGCTGCTCGCCGGCGAGCGCGACCACTTCACGACGCTGTTCTGGCCGGTGCCCCGCCCGCTCGAGGCCGTGGGCCGCTGGTCCGGGAGTCCGCGCCCGGTCGCCGGCCTCGCCGAGGGGCTGCGGCCGTACGCGAGCGCGGTCGTGCCCGGCTGTGTTCTCGGCGCACTCGTCGGGCACTTCCTCGTGATGCCTCGGGTGTCCGCGGACAGCGTCGCGATCACGTTGACGCTCGTCATCGCGGCGACGACCGCCGTGCTCGGCATCGTGCTGAAGCTGCTGATCGGCGCGATCCAGAACCGGCGGATCGCTCGGCTCGACGACGAGGCCGCGCTCGCGATCGTGCTCGACGCGCTGCGCGCCGGGATGAAGCGGAACGCCGCGCGGATCCCGCGGGCGTGCGAGTGGATCCGCGAGGGGCTCGCGAGGTCCGCGGGTACGAAGGCCTAGTTGACTCTTAGTTGCCGAACGTGTCGAACCAGCTCTTGAAGTCCGCGATGCACTCGAACTGGCGCGGCCCCTCGACGGTGAGCTCGGCCGTGGTGCCGCGGATCTCGTTCTCGTCGGCGATGAAGTTCCAGCGTACCTCGAGCCGGGCGCCGTTCGCCGCGCCCACCGCGATGACGCGGATCGCGCCCTGCCATGGTGGAACCGGCGGCGACATCCGGTAGAGGCGGATGATCCGGATGCCGCGCCCGTCGCTGGTCAGCTCCTCGAACTGCGTGAACTCGGTCTCGACCTGCTGGTCGTCCGTCCAGCCGCCCTTCACACCTTTGTCGCGGGTCCCTTTCTGCGGGAAGCTGGGATCGAGCCAGCGCACCGCACTCCGCACGAACGCGACCAGGTCGGGCTCGACCGTGTCGACGTTCGGGACGATCTGCGTCGCGCGCGGCCCGGCGGCGGTGACGAACGTCGCGGTGTCGCCGGTCGCGGACATGCGGCGACTATAGCTGCGTGGCGACGCAGAATGGCGGCATGACCTTGGAAGAAGCCCTCGCGGCTCCGGGCGAGAAGGTTCAGATCTCCGGAAAGGAGCTGAGGCCCGACGGCCGCGCGCTCCTGATCTACAGCGTCGGAGATGAGGGTGCGCGGCAGCTCGCACGAACCCGGCTGCCCGAGGCCGAGCACGCTGCGAAGGTCGCGGAGCTGAAGGCGCAGGGGCTACGCATCGCGGAGACCGACTTCAAGTCCGGCGTGATCTGGGTGCGCACCGACGGGGGCATCGAGGTCTACGACGACAAGAAGAAGCTGCTCGATGCGGCCGGTGACCGAGCGACGCTCGCCGGTGGCAAGGTCGTCGCACGCGCCGATGTCGCGCTCGTCTTCTCGTACGCGGAGGGCCGCGAGGACCGCGGCATCAAGGCCACGCTCGGATCGGGAGAACAGGTCGATCTCGTCCATGCGTTCGACCTCTCCGCCGAGGAGGATCCCACGTACAACCGGAACCAGCTGATCTCCGATACCACGTGGTGCTCGGCGGTCGGTCAAGCGATCGCGCGGTGGGCCGGCGTCTCGTTCGAGAACCGGATCTGATCGCGTTCAGTTGCTCGCGAGCATGGCCTCGAGCGGCTGAACCCACGCGTCGTGGACCCAGCCGTAGGCGCGACGCTCCTGGATCCAGGCGCGAAGCTCGTCGGCCGTGGCGAGGTGCGCCTGGATGACGCGCGCCCCCGCCACGACGAGAAGGTGCCCTTGGGCGGGCTTGTCGTGCCAGTCACTGAGCAAGGTCATCGCCTGACGCCAGCGACCCGGAGCGGCCTTGTCGATCTCGACGATGTGATCCGCGACGAACCTCCGCATCTCCGGATCCCGGAAGATCTTGGAGGAGTCCGCGAGCGCGCTGCCGATGACGTCGAGGCGTTCGCTGCGTAGCCGGCGCGCGAAGTCGTCGAGGAGGTACTTCGCGGTGTCGGCATCGAGACCCTGGCGTGCCTTCCGTTGCCGCTCGAGCTCGAGCGCCCCGGTGGGTCCGACCTCGTCGTGAGGGAGATCCGACCGCGGTACGACGAGGAGGCGCTTCGCGAGAGCGTCGACGCGCGTGTCGAGCGCGTCGTGCTTGCCCGGCGTGCCCTGGTGTGCCGAGGCGATGCCCCCCCACAACGTGAGCGGCAGCCGAGACTCCGGGATGGGATATCCGAGCGCGACGCGGTGAACGTCCGCCTCCGCGCGCGCGATCAACGTCTCGCTTCCGTGCGCGCGTGGAAACTGCGTGAAGAAGTAGAGGACGCGGCCGACGACCTGCGGATCGGCGTCGTCGAGCCGGCCGGCGATGGCCGCAGACAGGTCGTCGGCGCCCGACAGCCCGCGCAGATACGCGTAGAGCCACGCGAGCCAGAGGGCCGGCTCGGCGCCGAGCGCTTCCTTGCGCTCGAGATCGCGCGGACAGCTCCCGCGGAGGATCTTGTCGACCAGCTGCGCCCAGTTGGTCCCCGCGTCGATCCGGAGATCGCCCAGCGAGAGTGGTAGCTCGGGGGCCGGATGGCCGGCGCAGCCCCACGGGACGTCCGGATCGGACTCGACCTCGTGGTCGTTGTCGATCGGCGCGACGCTTTCGGCGACCCAGTACCTGCACGTGCAGGTATAGAGCCGCATGCGATTGAACAGGACGTAGGCCTCTTCGATGAACGGAAGCGCTGACCAGTCGGGCGCAGCGTGCAGCGCGCGTAGATCCACCGTCGCGCCGTCCTCGAGCCGGAGCCCCGGCGGACCTCCGCGCACCCAGGCCTTGCAGCTCTCGCAGCGAAGCCGTCCGCATCCGACCTGCACCCCGGCTGCGGGATGAAAATACTCGCAGGGATCGGTCAGGAGCCGGGTGTCTCCGTCGACGAGAAGTCCCGACTCCGCGCATACACGCTCGCCGCTCATTCCTGGCTCTCGGCGTTCGGGACGATCTGCGTCGCGCGCGGCCCGGCGGCGGTGACAAACGTCGCGGTGTCGCCGGTACCGGGGATGCGGCGACTATAGCTGCGGAGCGACGTAGAATGGCGGCATGACCCTGGAAGAAGCCCTCGCGCAGCCCGGCAGGAAGGTGCAGACCTCGGCGGAAGAGAACAACGGCAAGCGCGTGGTGACGATCCTGAGTCTGGCCAGTGGTGGAGCCAAAGAGCTGCTGCCGATGCTGGTACCCGTGGCAGAGCACGACGCCCTCGTGGCGAAGCTGAAGGCGCACGGATGCGAGCAGGCGGAGAGCGAGTTCCTCACCCAGGTCGTCTGGGTCGCGAAGCCCGACGGGGTCGAGGTCTACGACAACAAGCGGACGCTGTTCATCGCGGCCGGCGATCGCGCGACGCTCCAGGACGGCCCGGTCATCGAGCGCGCCGACATCGTTCGGGTGTTCACGTGGGCGTCAGACGATTACGCACATCGCGGCATCCAGGCGACCTTGCGATCCGGCAAGGACGTCGAGCTCGTCACCGAGATCTCGCTCGCGGCGATGGGGGACCCCACGTACAGCCGCAACGACCTGATCATGGACAGCGGGTGGTGCACGACCCTTGGACGAGTGATCGCGAGCTGGGCCGGCGCACCGTTCGAGGACCGGATCTGACGATCCGTCGGAGTCTCAACTCGGCGGGAGCATGGCTTCGAGCGGCTCGACCCACGAGGCGTGGACCCAGCCCGAGCCGCGCCGCGCCTTGATCCAGGCGCGGAGCTCGTCGGCGGTGGCGAGCTGCGCCTGAATGACGCGCGCTCCCGCGATGATGATGAGGTGCCCTTGTGCAGGCTTGTCGTGCCGGTCGCTGAGCAGCGTCATCGCCTGACGCCAGCGACCGGGAGCCGCCTTGTCGATCTCGACGATGTGATCCGCGACGAACCTCCGCATCTCCTCGTCCCGGAAGACCGCGTACGAGCGGTCCAGCGCGGTGCCGATGACATCGACGCGCTCGCTGTTTCGCAGGCGCGCGAAGTCGTCGAGGACGTACTTCAAGGTATCGGCGTCCCAACCGTGTCGTGACTTCCGTTGCCGCTCGAACTCGACCGCTGTGGTGGGCCCGACATCGTCGTGAGGGAGAGCGGACCGCGGCATGACGAGGAGCTGCTTCGCGAGAGCATCGATGCGCGCATCGAGCGCGTCGTGCTCGCCCGGAGCGCGGTGATGCGCCGCGACCACCGCGCCCCACAACGTGAGCGCAGGAGGAACCTCCGGAATGGGATATCCGATCGCGACGCGGTGAACATCCGCTTCCGCCCGTGCGATCAGCTTCTCGATTCCCCGCGCGCGCGGAAACTGCGTGAAGAAGTAGAGGACACGGCCGACCACCAGCGGATCGGCGTCGTCGAGCCGGTTGGCGATCGCCACGGACAACGTGTCGGCGCTCGCGAGCCCGCGCAGATACACGTAGAGCCATGCGAGCCAGAGACCGGGCTCCGCTCCGAGCGCATCCTTGTTCTCGAGGTCGCGAGGGCAGCTCCCGTGCAGGATCTTGTCGACCAGCTGTGCCCAGTTGGTCCCCGCGTCGATCCGCAGGTCGCCGAGCGCGAGCGGTAGCTCGGGGGCCGGGTGGCCGGCACACGCCCACGGGAGGTCCGGATCGGACTCGAGCTCGTGGTCGTTGTCGATCGGCGCGACGCTCTGGGCGACCCAGAACCGGCACGTGCAGGCATAGAGGCGCATGCGATTGAACATCGCGTAGGCGACTTCGATGTAGGGCAGCGCGGACCAGTCGGGCGCGGCGTGAAGCGCACGCAGATCGACCTTCGCGTCGTCCTTGAGCCCGAGCCCCGGCGGGCCCCCGCGCACCCAGGCCTTGCAGCTCTCGCAGCGGAGCTGTCCGCAGCCGGCCTGCACCTGCGTGGCGGGATGATAGTACTCGCAGGGATCGGTCAGGAGCCGGGTGTCGCCGTCGACGAGAAGACCCGACTTCGCGCAAACACGCTCGGCGCTCATTTCTTGCCGAGGATAGCCTTCTTCTTCAGCTCTGCATCGTCGGGTCCGAGGTTCCCGACGTGCTTGGTGGCGAACTCGGTGCCCGCGGCCTCCATGCCCTCGGGGTTCGGGCTGAACGGCGTGTACGTACCGACCGTCATCCCGAGCTGTGCGCCGTCGACGATCTCCCAGAAGCTATGAGCTTCGATCGCCTGCAGGTGTCCGAGCATCGCGACGACAGCTTCGCCCTTGGTCGCGCCGAGCATCTGCGCAGCGCCGGCGAAGCGCGCGGTGGTTCCCGAGATGCCTGCCTTGAGCGGTGCGCACGCAGCGCGGGCCTCGGCGATCCACGAGTGCAGCGGATCGACGATGTTCTCGGCCTTGCCCTCGATGTAGGTCATGTCCTTCCCGGGCTTCCCGTCCTTCCCGTCGTTGACGGTGATCTTGTCCCTCACGGCGCGATCCGGATCGGCAACGATCGACGTCGCGTCGACCATACCGGCGTTGTTGGCCTTGGGGTTCCCCGGGCTCAGCGCTGGCATCGCAACACCATCTGTCTTGCCATCCTGGGTGCCGGGCGCCTTCGACAGGTGGATACCGGCGGCCTTGAGCAGCTCGACCTTCTTGGCCTTGCGGTCCTTGTCGTCCGGGATCTTCTCCTTGGTGGCCTCCGAGAGATCGACCCTCGGCGAGCCCTGGCCGGCGAGGAAGTCCAGCTGGTGCTCTTCGAGCAGCTCGACGGGCTGCTGCGCCATCTTCGTGTCCATGTCGCCGCCGAGGCCCTTGCCGTCGAGCTTCCCGGCCTTCGCTCGCTCGGCATCGACGCCCGCGTTGCCTGGCTTCAGCCCGCCCTCGCGCTTGCCCTCCTCGTTCTTCGCTCCAAACATCTTGTCCTGGAACTCCGGCGCAGCCGCGAGCCCCTTGAAGTCGCCGAACTCCTTCATGTTCGCGAGGCGCTCGTTCAGCTTGAAGTCCCCGGGCGCGGCGGTTCCCTGCTTCTTGGCCTGTTCCGCCATCTCCTGCTGGGTCTTCTCGATGTTCGCTTTGATCCGCGCCATCACCGCCGGATTGTTGACCTTGACCGCGGCGGTCATGAAGTTCTCGGCGAAGGCATTCAACGTCTGGGCCTTCTGAACCATGCTGCCGTTCGTCAGCGCGGCGAGCACGGACTCGAACTCCTTGCCGACGGCACCGGCGAAGCCGATGTTGATGTCGGTTCCGAGCTTCTTGCCGATGTCCTTCGCGAACTCCGGTTCCTGGACGGCGAGCTCGCGCAGCCTGACGTCGATCGGCCTGGCGTCGTCCTCGAGCTTCTTCTTCTGTTCGAGGATCATCAGCTTGGCCTGCGTGCACATCTTGTTGAGGCCGTTGTGACCCTGCGGCCACTCACCCGACGTTGCCTTCACCCCGATGAACTTCTCGAACTGGGCGCGAACGTTCGTGAGCTGGTGGTTCTCGCCGCGCGCCAGCGCCATCGCCTCGCGGAGCTCGCCGAACAGCTTCTTGATGTTCGCGAGCATCTCCAGGCGCACCGGGTCATCCACTGCCGGCGGCTTGGCCGGGGGCTGGACCTCGTCGAGCTTCACGTAGTTCTTCGTCGCCGTGACGAGCTGATCCTTGATGCGGACCGGATCCGGGCTGTCGGACCTCCACTCCTGAACTTCCGGCGGAAGCGTGAGCGTCAACCGGGCAGGAGGCTCGCCCTTGCCCTGCGGGATGGTCGGGGTCGTGACGCTCGCGAGCTCCATCTGGGTCTGCGCAGGCGTGTGCGGTGGCACCTCGGGCTTCGCGGGATCGAGCTTCGCGGGATCGACAGCGGCAGGATCGACGGGCACGGCAGCGACCGGCGCATTCGGCGCGGCCGGAGCGGCGGCCGGTTGCGCTCCCGTCGGTGCGGCGCCCGGCGGTGCTCCCGTCGGTGCGGCGCCCGGCGGTGCGGCGCTCGGTGCTGCTCCCGGCGGTGCGGCGCTCGGCGCCGCTCCCGTCGGTGCGGCGCTCGGCGGTGCTCCGCCCGGTGCAGCACTCGGCGCTGCTCCGGTCGGCGGCGCTTCCGTCGGTCCGGCGGTCGGCGGTGCCCCCGCCGGCGCCGCCGGTGCAGCCGCATTCGCGGGTGCGTCCGCGTTCGCGCCGGGCGCGTCGGCGGCCTTGCTGCCGCCCGCGGCGGGCGCGGGGCCAGCCGCCGCCTCGGCGGCGGGCGCGGGAGGCGGCGTGCTCGCCGCATCGACCTTCGGCGCTGCGCCCGGGGCAGGCGCTCCTGCGTCGGGCGCAGCGGGGCCCGCACCGGTCGGTGCCGCGCCGGTCGGTGCCGCACCGGTCGGTGCCGCGCCAGTCGGTCCTGCGGGCGCGCCCGGGGCATTGGTCGGTGCCGCAGCCGCACCGGTCGGTGCCGCGCCATTCGGTCCTGCGGGCGCGCTCGCTGCGCCGGGTGCCGCTGCCTCCGGCGCTGCCGGTGCACCCGTGACGGGTGCAGGCGCCGGTGCGCCGGTGGCGGATGGCGCCTCCGGCGTGCCCGGTTTCTTCACGCCGGCATTCGCGGAGACACCCGCGTTCGCCGTGGCCGCGCTCTTCATCATGCCGGCGCAGATCGCCTTCCAGTCGGCGTCGGTCAGGCCCGAGAAGTCGTCGGCGAGAGCCGCATCCATCACGGCCTTCGAGAGCGGGAGCTTCTTGATCTCCTTGTCTCGAACCTGCTTGACGGTCAGACCGTTCTCGTTGCCGTACGCGGCGAGATCACGGAGGAACAGGATGTCCCGGTGCTTCTCGTCGCGCATGACCTCCCGTCGCACCCACTCCTTGCCCCAGTTGCGGTAGTTGACCGAGAGCTCGGCGACGATCTTCTCGTCGATCTTGGCCTTGCGCGCGTCTCCAAGCAACTTCGGATTCTCGACCTTGTCGATCTTCTCGTCGTACAGCTCGCGCGCCTTCTCGGTGGACCTCTCGTCGATCTGTTTCCCGAGGATGATCGACGCGTTCATGATGGCTTCGAGCCGCACCGTCGCGGCCTTCACGTTCGCCGTCTTCTCCTCGACATCCTTGCGCAGCTTCTCCGCCTCGGCGTAGAGCTGGGGCATCGTCAGCCCGGGGAGCTTCTGGTCGAGGACGGACTCCTGCGCCTTGATCTGCTTCTCCTTGGCTCGGATCTCGTCCGGCGGCGTCTCGGCCTTCGCCTTGAGGGCCGCGAGCTCCTTGTAGAGGGTCTCGACGTCGGCCAGCGTCAAAGCGAGCGCCTTGTTCTCTCGGTCGGCAGCCTTGTCGGACTTCGAGAACTCGGCGTGGAGCTTGTCGAGCTCAGCGACCTCGGCGGAGAACCGCACGCGGATGTGCGCCCAGTACGCATCCTTCTCGAGCGGTGGCGGAGTGCCGACCGGCTCGACAGCGGCAGGATCCGTCGGGGGCGCCGGATCCTTGCCCGGATCCTTGTCGCCCGGCGCTGGTGCAGCGCCGTTCTTTGCGTCGGCCTTGCCGTCCTTGCCATCGGCCGCCGGTGCCGGCGGCGCAGCGGGCGCGTCGGTCTTCGCGATCTCCTTGTCGGCGGCAGGCGGAGCGGGTGCGTCCGCCGCGGAAGGCGCGGGCGGCGGCGGAGCCGCCTCTGCACCCGGCGGTGCGCTAGCCGGTGCAGCGGGAGCTGCGTTCGCGTTCGCAGGAGCCGCGTCGGATTTCGGAGCCGCGTTTGGCGCCGCGGAAGACGCCGCATCGGGCTTCGCCGCTGCCTCGGGCGCGCCGGGCGCCGGCCCACCGGGCGCAGCACCGGCCGGTGCGGGTGCCGCTGGCGCCGGACCTGCCGCCGGCGCCGGGCCTGCCGCGGGCGCCGGACCTGCCGCGGGCGCCGGACCTGCCGCGGGCGCCGGACCTGCCGCGGGAGCCGGACCTGCCGCGGGCGCCGGACCTGCTGCGGGAGCCGGGCCCGCCACAGGCGCCGCGGCTGCCGGAGCTGGAGCACCCGCGGGTTTCGCAGCGGACTGCGCTTGCTCCGACTTGGCCTTCTGAGCTTCTTCGTCCTCGCGCGCCTTCTTGACGATCGCGGGATCGGCGTCGGTCAGCTTGCCCGTCTCGCCGATGATCCGGATCTTGGCGGCAAGCGAGCGGAGGATGTCGCCGAGCGACTTGACGACGCCGGGCCGCTCGTCGGTCTTCGCGCCTTCCTTGAGCCGCGGATCGATGACCATCGCCGCAGCCTCGCTCGCGTCGGCGAGCGCATCGGCGACCTTCACGCGGACGCGTTCCGGAACGAGATCGAGGATCGACTGCAGCTTCGAAACCGCCCAGCCGGCGATGCTGTTGAACTCGACCTTGCCCGTCTTCGGATCGGCCTTCAGCGTGTGCGGCGCACCCGCCATCGACGTCGGAACGACGATCGGCTCGGCGGGAGCTGGCTCCGTCGCTGGCTGCGCGGGCGCAGCCGCGGGTTCGGCCGAGCCCGGGGCCGGTGCCGCGGGCATCCCGGTGGGAGGCGCGGCCGCGGCCGCCGCCGCGGGTGCCGGTGGAGGTGGCGGCGCGGCCGCGGGAGGCGCCACGCCGGGTGCGGGCGCCGGCGCTGTGGCGGCGGGCGGCTTCGGCGGCGCTGCGGGCATCGCAGGGGCCGGCTTCGGCGGCGCGGACGGGATCGACGCGATGTTCGCCGGCAGCGGCGGAAGCACGAGTGCTTCTCCCGCCGGTTCCGGCGCGGGCTCGGGCGGCGGAAGCGCCGGCTTGCCGAGCTGTGCATCGATCGCGGCGATCGCCTTCTTCAGATCGTGAACCTTGTGGGCGTGGTGCGCGGCGTGCTTGAACGTCTGTCGCGCCTGATAGCCGGCGACGAGCGCCGAGAGGACGGACGCGCCGACGTGCGCCGCTCCGATCAGCCCCTCGTGCACGCCGGTGAGGCCGGTGCCGACCTCGACGGCATCGAGGCCCATCGGCACGCCTTCCTTCTTCGCGGTGTCTGCGCCCGCACCGGTCTGGAACTTGCCGGTCTGGGCCTGCCGGTCCACTTCCTTGATCGCCGCCTCGAAGTCGGTGGCGGGCTTCTCGAACACGGCAGCGAGATCGTGGATCTGCTCCGGCGACAGCAGCGTCAGCTGCGTCTTCGCCGAGAGCAGCGCCTTCTTCTTGGTGTACTTCGTCCAGAACATGATGCCGGCCTTGCCGAGGACGGCCGGGATCGCGATCACGGGCGCGAGGTGCGCGACGACCACCGCGAAGGTGAGGCCAGCCGAGGTCGCGGCGTTGATGACCTCGGCGGGCTTGAGCGCGTTCTCCATCAGCTTGTCGAGCTGCTCCTCGACGAGCGCGAGCTCGAGCTTCTTCTTCTCGGCCTCGAGCGCCGCCTTCTCCTGATCGGAGGGCTGCGCCGCGTCGGGCTTCGCACCCGCGGCCTCGGGTCCCGCGGGCGCGGGCCCCGCCTGGGCCGGGGCGGGCGCCGGCGCCTTCGCCGGGTCCTCCGGGGCCTTCGGCTCCGCCGGCTTGGCCTCGCCGGGCTTGGGCGCGGTCGCTGCGGCCGCCGCCTCGGCCGCCTTCTTGTCGGCGGCCTTCTTGATGTCCTCTTCCTTGATCGTCTGCGCGACCTCGACCTGTGCGCGCAGCGAGCCCGGATCGGGGATCGTCGTCGCATCGAGCCAGATCTTGACCTTCGCGATCTCGTCCTTGATCGCGGTGCCCGGCTTGTTGACGTCGACGCCGTCGATCGCGGCCTTCGCCGCCTTCAGCAGCTTGTCCCGGTGCGCGATGATCGCGGCGAGCGCGCCGTCGACCTCGTTGATCATGTCGTTGCAGCTCGTGACGCCGAAGACCATCTTCGGGTCCTTCTTGAACGCCGCGAGCCACGGGGCGATCTCGGACTTCAGGCCCTCGAGCTGCTTGAACCCGGCGGGATCGAGCTTCGGCTCCTTCGTCTTGCCGAGGACGGTGAGCTGGAAGTTCTTGGTCGCGACGTCCTCGAGCGCCGAGCGGCTGTCGGACAGGAACGTCTTCGCCTCGGCGACCGCCGGGTTGCTCGCGAACTTGCCGACGTGGAGCTCGAGGCCGAGCTCGAATGCACCGAGGTCGTTGACGAGCCCGGTGACGTTGGCCTTGGTCGCGGCCGAGAAGTTCTTCGCTTTGAGGACGGTGATCTCGTCCTTGACGAAGTTCTCGAGCTGCTCCTCGGCGGGATCCTTCTTCGGCAGCGGCGGAGGCGCGGGCGCCGCGACGGGTGCCGCGGGATCCTTGCCACCCGGATCCTTGCCACCGGGGGCCGGCACGGCCGCGTTCGGAGACGGAGCCTCCTGCGGCGACGCGGCGTCCTTCGGCGCCGGAACCGGCGGCGCGGCCATCTCGACGGGCGCGGGCGGCGGGGGCGGCGGCGCCTTCACCGGATCGGCGGCGGGCGCCTTCGGCGGAGCGGGCGGCGCGGCAGCCGCGGTGGGCGCGGGAGCAGCCGGCGGAATCGCGACGGACTCGGGCACCGCGGGCTTCGGAGCCGGCGCGGCAGGGATCGGCGGCGGAGCCGCGGGCGGCGGAGAAGCGACGGCGGGCTGCGGAGCGGGCGGAGCAGCATCGGCCTGCGCCTCCGCGGCCGCGGGTGGCGCGGCGGGCGGCAAAGGAACCGGAGCGGGCGCGGCGCCCGGCGTCGCCGGCGGAGCGGCAGCGGCCGCGGCGGGAGGCAGCGGAACCGGCGCGGGCACCTCGGGCGCCGGCGCCGGCTGTGCACCGGGCGGCTGCGCGGCCGCGTTCGCCGGCGGTGCCGGCGGCAGCGGAACGGGCGCGGGCGGCAGCGGGACGGGTGCCGGGACAGCGCCGCCCGGAGCAGGCGGCGCGCCGCCGGGAGCCGCGGCCGCGTTCGGCGCGGGCGGTGCTGCGGCGAGCTTCGCCTCCTCGGCGTCGACCTGATCCGGCGCGACGACCTTGCCGGTCTTCTTGAACAGCTCGACGCGGCGCGGGTTCATGTTCTCGGCTCTCGCCGCCATGTCGGCGCGCGCGCCCGTGTACATCGCGCCCTTCATGCCGCCCGCCGACACGGTCGGATCGAGCGACTTGCCGTCCTTCGGATCCCACGCGACCGCGTACCAGCTGAGCTTGAGGTTCGCCGCGGCCTTCTTGTCGAGCATGCTCATGAACTGCGGCTGCTCGATCTTGTTGAAGATGCTCTGCTCGGCGGAAGAGCCGACGCCGCAGAAGCCGAGGTACGTCTTGCTCTCGGCGTCCTTCGCCGCGTACGTCGCGTACGCCGCCGACAGCGACGCCCACATCTGCGTGTCCCAGTTGCCGTTGATGTTGATGCCGTCGAACAGGCCGCCGAGCGCGCTCTTCTCGAGGCACACCTCGGCGTTCGCCTTCGCGGCGTCGAGCGCGGGCTTGCCGGACCAGAAGCCCCACACCTTCTTGCCCTTCGAGTACGCCTCCATCACCGAGGCCATCTTCGCGATGACCGGATCGAACTCCTTCATGATCGCCTTGAAGGCGTCGGCGGTGAGGTCCTTGCGCGTCGTGCCCGGGAGATCCGGCTGCGCCTTGTACGCGGCGTCGGTCTTCTGGAGCGTGTCGACCATCGTGAGCCAGATGTCCCGCGCGGCGTTCGGATCCGCGGGCAGCTGGTGCTCGGCGACGAGCGCGGCGTAGCGCGCCGAGAACGTCTGGTAGTCCTTCGACGCCAGCGTCTCCTCGGGCGTCATCTCGATGTGCGTCGTGACCTTCGCGCGCACCGCGGCGGCCTGCGGCTCGCCGAGCTTCACCGGCTCGGTCGTCGAGACCGCGGAGCCGTCCTTCAGCAGGTGATAGGTGTGGCCCGGATCGTCGGGCGCGACCTGATCCGACGGAACCTTGCCGACGACCTGCGCCTGCCAGCCCGCCGGTGCGGGACCGGCGCCGTGCTTCGACTTCGTCGGATCGGCAGGAGCACCGCCCGGACCCGCATCCGCCGGAGCGGCGCCCGCCGGAGCGGCACCCGCCGGTGCGGCACCCGCCGGTGCGGCGGCCGGAGCACCACCGGCCGGCGGAGCACCACCGGGGCCGGCCGGAGCCGGAGCCGCCTCGACCGGAGCGGGAGGTGGAGGCGCCGGAGCGGGCGCAGGTGCGGCGGCGGGCGGAGCGCCCGCAGCACCGGGCGCACCCGCGGCAGCCGGAGCACCACCCGCGGCGCCCGGAGCACCACCCGCGGCGGCTGGAGCCGCGCCGGGAGCACCACCGGCGG
>JAEUJX010000287.1 GCA_016794545.1 Myxococcales bacterium | reverse complement strand
CGCCGGCATGACGTGCGCGCTCGCCGGTATCTCGCCGTCGGCGTCGGAGCTCCGGCCCGACCTCGCGCCCGAGCTCGACGATCTCTGTCGCCGCGCGACCACAGCGGATCGCGACCAGCGGATCGGCTCGGCGCGCGAGCTCGCCGAGGCGGTCCAGCGCTACCTCGACGGAGATCACGACCTCGCGATGCGCCGCGCGCTCGCGCAGGCGCACCTCGACGCCGCGCGCCGCGCGCTGGCGGATGGGCCGACGCGCCTCGCCAGCCGCGGCGACGGTACGCCCGATCTCGTGGCTCCCGCCGTCGCGATGCACGAGGCCGGCCGCGCCCTCGCCCTCGATCCGGCGCTGCCCGGCGCCGCCGAGCTCGTGAGTCGCCTCATGATCCAGCCACCCGCGGTGACGCCGGAGACCGTCGCCGCCGAGCTCGAGCAGGCGGCGCTCCCCGAGCTGCTCCGGAAGGCACGGCTCGGGCTCGGCATCTACACCGGCTACGCCTGCTGGGCGCTCCTGCTGTTCGCGTTCGGTGTTCGCGATGCCTGGTATCTGTCCGCGCTCGTCGCGGTCGCGGGCCTCAACTTCGCGATCGCGTCCTACACGCTCGTCCGGCGCCGCGCCGGGCACCCGATGATCCGGGCGCTCGGCTACGCCGCGCTGTTCGCGCTCCTCGCGCGGATGTTCACGCCGCTGTTCATGGCGCCCGCGATCGCAGCCGTGACCCTGATGACGCTGGCCCACCACCCCACGATCCGGCGTCGCGATCTGCTCGTCACCAGCGGGCTCGCGCTCGGCGCGATCCTGTGCGTGTGGATGGCCGAGGCCGTGGGATGGCTCAGCGCGACGACCATCATCGAGGGTGGCGTCATCACGCTCCGGCCCCCGCTCGACGGGATCGACGGGTTCCCGATCGTCCCCGCGCTGTGCCTGTATCCGCTCGTGCTCGTCGGCCTCGCCGTGGAGGTCGCGTTCACCAATGCTCGCCGCGGTCGCGAGGCGCACCGGGCGCTGCACCTGCAGGCCTGGCAGCTCCGCCAGCTGGTGTCGCTCGACGAGGCCCGAGGCGTTCGGCGATACTGATCGCGTGTGGTGTCCGTGGGTGCTGCCGATCACCGTCGTCACGTCGTTGGGTTGTGGTCGCGTGGGATTCGACGCGCAGGCGGACGCGGTCGATGCGCCCCTGGCCGACGCCACCGTCACCAACCTGTTGACGAATGCCTCGTTCGAGACCAGCGAGAACTGGCCCGCGGGCTGGCTGTTCCAGGTCATCGCCCCCGCCGCGGCGACGCTGACGCGAGACACCACCACGAAGGCGCGCGACGGCGTTGCCTCCGCATGGGCGAACGTCACGGCGCTCGACGGCGTGGACTGGCACGTCCAGCTCAAACAGCAGGGGATCCCCGTCACCGCAGGAACCACGTACGCGTTCACGCTGTGGGCCCGCGCCGACCGTCCTCTCCGGACGTACCTCACCGCGCAGCAGGATCACGATCCGTACGATGTGTTCGGCGCGTCCGACGTCGACTTGACCACGAGCTGGCAGATGTTCTCGGTCACGTTCTCGCCGCCCGCCGATGACACGCTCCTCGTATCGATCCTGCTCGGCGTCGGCACGGGTGACTTCTGGGTCGACGACGCCCGCTTGACGGTGCCGTGAACGACCGGCGCGGCCGCGGCTTCCGCCGCCCGGGAGCTCGGGTCGCGAGCGATCGTTCACCGGATCTCGATGGAGGCGTCGGCCGGCAGTCGAGCGATCACGTGCTGGGTCACCGCGACCAGGCGTCGCTCGAGCTCGGGGATCGCCAGGCCGGGGTGCGTCACGTCCGCGATCAACAGGACACCGTTCACGACCGTCTGGACGTGGACCGAGCGCTTGGCCTCGGCGCGTCCGATCTGCGCCGGTCGCCCGAGTCCATCGAACGGCGCCCACTCGAACCGGTTGAACGGGTCGCGGTCCTCGAGCTCGGCGGTCGCGGTGAGCGTGAACCCGAACCCCAGCCCGCCGTCGACCTTGCCGGCCTCGAAGTAGCTGCACGCGAGCGTCGGGGGCGCCCCGCCGCCCGTGGACAAGCTCCCTCGGCCCGTCCGCGTCAGCTCGCCGATCTCGAGCGCGCCGGCCAGCGCTGCCAGATCGAGCCGCGCGCACAGCCGCTTCGAATTCGGCGTGGTCTCGAGCGCGGGGGGCGTGCTGGTCGAGCCCGGGGCGGGTGTCGAGGAGCGCGACTCGCCACAGGCGGCGAGCACGAGCAAGGCATGGACGAGTCTGGTCATCCACCTCCTGACGCAGCGCGCGCCGATCCTTCCCGCGCGGCATCGATCACGGTGTCACCTGCGAACCAGTTTCATCGCGGATCTCGCGTGCGACGGGGCGGTCCAGAATCCGAGCACTCGCCTCGCAGATCGCGCGGCAGGTTCGCCGGGCCCTCTCCTACGTGGGCAGTGTCCGACGAGACCGGGTCGCGAGCGCCCGGTTCCTGGCCAGGCTCCGAACCCGAGTAGAACCGAGCGTTTGCTCGGATTATGGTCGTGGGCATGCAACAGCTCCCGACCGTCGAGCGGCTCGCGCGCGTCGGCGACCACCGCCGACCTTCGCTGCGCCGGCAGCGCAGGCTCTTTCAGTGGGTGGTCGGCTCCGACCCGCAGCCCACGGACGCTCAGGTCGAGGAGCTCGAGCGCTACCTGGTCATGGGCGATCCGCTGGCCGACGCGGTGGTGAAGCTCTACAAGGAGCTCCCCGGCGGACGAGGGCGGGCGCTGCTCGACCAGGCGCTCGCGCACGGCATCGACACCATCTCCGAGCCGCCGCGAGCGCTCGCCGAGCTGTTCGCGCAGGTCGATCGCGAACCGATCTGGCTCGACCGCGACAAGCTGGCGCTCGCCTGCCAGGTGTCGCGCCGGGTCGGGCCGTGGGGCGAGCTCTCGCTGCGCAACCTCTCGCTGATGGGTGGCTACCTCGGGGCCGCGGCGGCCAAGCCGCTGGTCTTCACGGGGCAGCTCGAGCGCGTGACGCCGCGCCGCCTCGTCGAGACCGGCAAGTTCTGGATGGACGTGACGACGATCGGCGGGCTCGAGCGCTTCTCGGAGGGCTTCAAGAGCTCGGTGCGCGTGCGGATCATGCACGCGCAGGTGCGCGCGATGCTGCTCGCCTCGGGGAAGTGGGATCCGGCCTGGGGCCATCCGCTGAATCAGGCCGACTCGATGGCGACCATCCTCGAGTTCTCCTCGATCTACATGTTCGGTCTGCGAGCGCTCGGGTTCCTGTTCAGCAGGCGCGAGCGCGAGGCCATCGTTCACCTGTGGCGCTACGTCGGCTACCTGATGGGCGTGGACGAACGCATCCTCCCGACGTGCGAGGACGACGCGAACCGCGCGATGTATCTGATGGCGGCCACCCTCCCGCCCTCCGACGATGACACGCGCGCGCTGGGCACGGCGCTCGCCGACGTTCCACTGCAGGCCGCCGGCACCGGCTGGCTGCGCCAGCGCCTCGCCAGGGTCGAGCGCACGCTGCGCATCGGCTACACGCGCTACGTGCTCGGCGACCACGCCGGCGACGCGCTGGGCCTGCCGCGCACCGTCGCCAAGTACGTGTGGCCGGCGCAGGTGCCCCTGCGCCTCGGGTTCGAGCTGGTGCGTGCGAGCGTGCCGCCCGTGAACCGGCTCTGCATCAAGTGGGGCGAGCGACTGGCCGAGCAGCAGTTCCCGCGCCAGATCAAACAGACCAACGCGGACACCTCGTTCTCGCCGGTCACCCGGCTCTCCCGCTGACCTTCAGGCTCACGACGGCGACGACGACGGCGAGGCTGGTCTCGGGCGTCGGTGTCGCTCGATGCCGAGCACCAGCGGGACGGCCGCACCACCGGCGAGCGCGAGGAGCCAATCGTCGACGTGCATGGGCCTCAGGTGCAACGAGGCGGCGAGCCACGGGATCTGCACGAGCGCCACCGTGATCGCCATCGAGAGCGTGATGACGACCCACGCCGCGCGCGTGCGCAGGCGGCCGAGAACCGCCGTGGTGCTCGCGCTCGCCGTGACGAGGACGACCATGGCCATCGCCCGAGCGTGCTCGTCACCACCGGCGAGGCTGCGCCCGTACGTGAGCGCGACGACAGCCGTGAGCGCGAGCCCGACGCCCACGATCCGCAACCACTGCGCGCGCGAGAACAGCTGCACCTCGGTCGACCGCGACGATGCGGCTGCCAGGTCGGCGTCCGTGCGCTGGAACGCCAGCATCGCGGTGGGATGGATGATGGCCTCGAGCCACACGATGTGGATCGGGAGGTACAGCACCGGGTAGCCGGCGAGCGGGATGAACGTCGCGGTCAGCACGAGCGGGATGTGAACGACCAGGAGGTACTGGAAGCTCCGTCGGAGGTTCGTGAACAGCGAGCGGCCCTCGGCGATCGCCGCGACGATGCTGCCGAAGTTGTCATCCAGCAGCACGATCGCAGACACCTCGCGCGCGCTGCGAGCCCCCTTGTGGCCCATCGCGATGCCGACGTCGGCCGCCTGCAGCGCCGGGACGTCGTTGACGCCATCGCCGGTCACCGCGACATGCTCGCCGGCCTGCTGGAGCGCACGGACGATCGCGAGCTTCTGCGCGGGCATGGCCCGTGCGACGACGTCGACGCCGCGGATCGCGGTCGCGACACTCGCGGCGGTGGCCAGCTGGTCCCCGGTGATCACGACCGGCGCCTTCGACAGACCCATCTCGAT
The DNA here is from genome assembly GCA_016794545.1 of Myxococcales bacterium. Lineage (GTDB taxonomy): Bacteria > Myxococcota_A > Polyangia > Haliangiales > Haliangiaceae > JABFXX01. The sequence continues at coordinate 2,313 of JAEUJX010000287.1, read as the reverse complement.
CGCGACCGCGCGGGCCGTGTTCGGATGGTCTCCCGTCAGCACGATGACGCGAACGTCGTTCGCGCGGCACCACTCCACGGCGCCTGGAACCTGAGCGCGCACGGGATCCGAGATCGCGAGGAGCCCGCCGAGGACGAACTCGCGGTCGGGTTCACCTCCGGAATACTCCCCGAGACGTCGGGACGCGCACGCGATCACCTTGTGACCACCGGAGGCGAGCTCGCCGACACGTTCGCTCCAGGCGGCGCGCTCTCGTTCGCTGCACATCGCGAGCACGGTCTCCGGCGCGCCCTTCGTGTAGGCCGCGAGCCCATCGTCGCCCCGCACGACCACCGTCTCGCGGCGGCGGTCCTCCGTGAAGGGGAACGTCGCGAGCGCGCTCGTGTCGGCCTGATCGCCAGCGGCCTCGATGATCGCGCGATCGAGGGGATCGCCGGTCTCGAGTCGCGCCGCGAGTGCGGCCATCCGCAGGACCGCCGCACGGTCGTTGCCGTTCGCAGGTACGACCTCGGCCAGGCGCAGCCGCCCTTCCGTGATCGTCCCCGTCTTGTCGGAGCAGATGACCGAGACGCGGCCGATGTTCTCGACGGCAACGGCGCGGTTCACGAGCGCCTTGCGCCGCGCCAGGCGGTACACGCCGACACCGAGAAACACGGTGAGGACGACCGGGAACTCCTCGGGGAGCGCCGCGACAGCCAGGGTCGCCGCGCTCACGATCGCATCGGCCCAGCCGTAGCCCTCTTGCAGGCGGACAAACGCGAGCAGCGCGCACAACACGGCCGCGGACACGAGGAGCGCGGTGACCAGGCCACCGACCGCGCGTTGCAGCGGCGTACGCTCGCGGGTCGCTCCCGTCGCGAGCTGCACGATCGATCCGTACAGGGTCTCCTTGCCGATCGTCGTCACTCGAAGCCGAGCGCGTCCTGTCAGCAGGCGAGTGCCGGCGAACCCCCAGTGTTCGGAGTCGACCAGGACCTCGTCACCACCGGCCGGCTCCCCGCGGAGCGGATGCTTGCTCACCGGATACGCTTCGCCGGTGAGCGCGGACTCGTCGACGCGAAGCTCGGTTCCGTCGACGAGGATGCCATCCGCTGGAAACGGCTCGCCGGTCGCGACGATCGCCAGGTCACCGACGACCACCTCGGTCGCGGGCACCTCGACCTCCGAACCGTCGCGAAGCACGCGTGCCGTGTCCGACAGCAGGCCGCGCAGACCTTGCGTGGAGGCCTGCGTGCGTCGGTGCAGGTAGGCATCCATCCCGACGAGCGGCAGGATCGAGACGAACAACGTGATCGCCTCCGAGTACTCCGAGAGGACGGCGTACAGCACCGCCGTACCGACCAGGAACCAGATCATCGGATCGCGCGCGGTCTCCCGGGCGAGCTCCATCACCGGACTTCCGACCGACTCGATGATGTCATTGGGCCCGAACTGTCTGCGGCGGTCCGCGACGGCGGTCGCATCGAGACCGCGATCGTCCGCGAGCAGGCCACGGATGCGCGAGAGAGGAAGGGGGTGCACCATGGCGACGCCGTGACTCCGTGCAGATGGTGTACCTGCAAGGCACCCACCCCGTACGCAACCCCGTGGGGGAAGTGCGCAGGGCTTGCGTATCCGCGCGCGGGATCAGGGTTCCCGCGTCCACCAGCGCGGGACTCGCAGCTCGAGCTGCTCCCACTCGATCTCGGAGCGCACGATCTCGGAGCGCACGACGTGGAAGTCGACGCGCTCGGTGTACCAGACCAGATCGTCCTCGAGCTCGATCGCGAGCCGGTACTCGATGAAGCGCGTCTCCCTGCTCCCCGCCCGCGTCGTTCCGGCGAGCAACACCGTCACCTTGTCCGGCTGCGAGTCCTCGATGATGAATTCGAAGGGACGGAGGTCCGGATGTTGCTCGATGACCCACTTGCACAGCTCGTCTTCGTCGCAACCCAGGCGGGCGCGTGCCTGGGGGGCCGCCCAGTCGACGATCGGCAGCCCGACGCCGAGCCTCGTGCGGGTCTCCCGGAAGCGGTCGGCCGCGCGCTCGAGCCACGCATAGTCGTCGCTAGCCATCGTCGCGCGCGGGCGGAGGCTTGAGGCCGTACTTCTCCATCTTGTAGACGGTCCTGTAGAGCCACAGCATCAACATCGTTAGTCTTTCACAACGCGCTCAACGTCGGCAACGATCGCTTCCCCTCGACGAGAAGCGTCTCCCGGGAGAGAAACGGGAGAAGACTTTTCGGTCGATGGCGTGCGTCGGAATGCGCTTCGATCGCTGCCGTATCCGTCGTCGTCACCGTTACCCTCGTCGGCGACGCGATGGTTCGCGCT
>JAEUJX010000264.1 GCA_016794545.1 Myxococcales bacterium | reverse complement strand
CGACGCCGCCGTCGATGCGCCGCCCGATTCGCCGACGGATGCGCCGAGCGACGCGCCGCAGATCACGCTCGCCAGCGCGCAGCCGAACCTGCTCGACGAGGGCGCCGGCATGGGCGGCAGCCGTCCCGCGCTCGTGATCCTCACCGGCACGAACTTCCTCGGCCCGACGTTCACCGTCGATCCGATCGACGACGGCGGCGTGATGCGCAACCCGGCGATCGTCGGGTCGCGGATCGCGACCAGCGGCACCGAGGTCGCGCTCGCCCTCCAGGTCCCGGTGCTCACCACGGTCGGGCAGGGCAACAACACGAAGGTCGTGCGCGTGAAGGCCACGCAGCTCGGGTGGGACGCGATGATCGACATCCCGGTGAAGGGGCTCGACGAGCTCGCGCCCACCGGCACCGTCGATACCGCCACGCTCCGGCCGCTGTACTCGCGCGCGACGTTCGCGAGCGCCGTGCACTTCACGGGCACGGCCCCCGCACTCGTCCGCGTGACGAGCGACATCACGATCACCGCCGTGGTCGACGTCGACGGCGTCGGTCAGGCGCCCGGCGCGCACGGCTGCGATGGCGGCGCCGCCGCGACGGCCGGCGACTGCGGCGCGGGTGGCGGCGGCGGCGGCAACTCGGGCCTCGGCGGCTCGCCAGGCGGCGGCGGCGGCTTCGGCACGGTCGGCACGGGCGGCGCCGGCAGCGCGAGCCCGGGCGGTCCGGGGCAGGTCACCGGCGAGGCACTCCTGATCTCCCTCACGACGACCGGCACCACCGCCGGCAACCGCGGCAACGGCGGTGGCGGCGGCGGTGGCGCCACCCTCGGCGGCGGCGGCGCGGGCGGCGGCGGCGGCGGCGTGCTCGAGCTGACCGCGGAGGGCACGATCAACGTGAGCGGCAACGGCGCGGTGCGCGCGCGGGGCGGCGACGGCACGGCGGGCGGCGGTGTGGGCGGCGGCAACGGTGGCGGCGGCTCCGGCGGCGCGATCGTCGTCCGCTCCGGCAACGGCATCGCCTCGACGGCCGCGTGGATCTCCGCGCCCGGCGGCACGGGCGCCGGCTCGAACAACACCAAGGCCGGCGACGGCGGCGCGGGGCGCGTGCGCGTCGACACCACGAACGCGGTGACCGGCATGGTCAGCGGCGTCACGCCGGCACGCGGACCCGCGTGGACGACGACCGCGCCGACGATCGTGACCACCGCGAACGTCGACCTCTGGATCGTCGGAGGCGCGGCGCAGAGCTACGGCGTGTACCTGAACGGCAGCGCGCAGCCGAACGTGACGACGAACGCCTCCGGCGCCGCGGTCGCGAGCCTCGCGCTCGTACCCGGGCTCAACACCGCGTGCACCACCGTGGCGCCCGCGATCGGCACGGGGATGCCCGAGGCGACGCGCTGCATCGACCTCGTGTACCTCCCGTAGGGCCCCGCAGCGTGTCCGGACGGGCCGCGACGCAGCTGCGACCTCCTCCTCGATCGGTTCGCGCGGAGCTCGCCCCGACGGACGGGACCACGCCTCGGGATCAGTAGCGACCGGTCGCCTTCAGCGCTTCCTGGCGGTAGTCCTCGAACCACGTCTTGTGGTTCTCGATGTCGTCGAGCTTCTCGTTCGCGGCGCGCTCGAGCTTGGGGTGCGCCGTCATCTTCGAGAGCCGGTCGATCAGCTTCAGCGCGCAGCGCTTGCGGAGCACCTTGTCGTACGCGAGCGCGAGCTTGAGCGTCGCCTCCGCGTTGTACGGGTCCTTGGTCAGGGCGGCGCCGTACTCCTGGATCGAGTCGATCAGGAGCTGGCCCTTCGCCTTGTCCTCGGCCGTGACATCGGCGGCCTTCAGCTTGCCGTCGGCGCGCGCGGTCGCCTCCTGTGCCTTCGCGGTGTCGCGCTTCGGCAGCTTGGTCGGATCCGGCAGCGCGACCGTGCGCCACTCGCAGGTGTCGATCGGCTCGGGCTTCTTCGCCACGTCGTCGGGCTTGATCACCCGCTTGCTCTCGGGAACGACCGACGGGTTCCTCAGCTTCGGCGCCGGATCCCCGTACATCGGCTTACAGGCCGCGAACGCGACCAACACCAGCAGCGGCAGCTTCCCCATACCCCGATGGTAACCGCGGTTCTTGGCCGTTCAACCGGTTTGTGGGTGACGATCACCGGATGCGTACGGTCGTCGCGGCGTTGGTTCTGGTGTCCGGATGCATCATCAGCAAGGACGAGTGCAACGAGACGGGCAAGACCGACTCGGACCAGCTCGCGGCCGTGCAGCCGGGGATCGAGGTCCGGGCATCCCTGAGCGGCTGCTCGACGTGCGGGCACGCGAAGGCGATCGGCACGTGGACTCCGCCCAGCGATCTCGTGGTCACCGGTTCCATCGAGGTCACGCTCGCGCCCGTCTGCCCGGTCCAGGACACCACGCTCGCGGTCGCCCCGAGCGCCGGAATGGCCGTCGCCGACAACAACCACCGGAACTGCGGCGACGTCGTCGACTACGACGGCTTCATCAAGAACAACAGCAACGTCGTGATCCCGATGATGGAGATCAAGCTGACGTGCTGCACGCTCGGGGAGTAGCATCGTCGCCGTCATGGACGGCAAGACGGTCGTGATCACCGGCGCCAGCTCCGGCATCGGGCTCGAGACCGCGCGGGCGCTCGCGCAGCAGGGCGCGACGATCGTGCTGGTCGTGCGCAGCCAGGAGCGCGGCCAGGCGGCGATCGCCGAGATCCAGAGGACCACGCCCGGCGCGAAGGCGTCCCTCGTGCTCGCGGATCTGTACTCGCTGGCCGAGGTGCGCAGGGCCGGCGCCGAGCTGCGCGCGCTGCCGCGGATCGACGTGCTCGTCAACAACGCGGGCCTGATCCACGGCCACCGCGAGCTCACCGTCGATGGCTTCGAGAAGACGTTCGCGCTCAACCACCTCGCCGCGTTCCTCCTCACCTACGAGCTGCGCGCCAAGCTCGCCGCGAGCGCGCCGGCGCGCGTCGTCACCGTGTCCTCGGCCGGGCACCGGATGTCGCAGCTCGCGTGGGACACGGTCGCGACGCGGCCGCGCTGGCCGGGCCAGACGCTGGTCTACGGCGCCTCCAAGCTGTGCAACATCTGGTTCGCGCGCGAGGCCGCGCGCCGGTTCGCCGGCAAGGGCGTGACCTCCAACGCGCTGCACCCCGGTCCCGTCGCGTCGGCGTTCGGGCAGAGCGGCTCGCGCCTGTTCCAGGTCGGCATGAAGCTCGCGAAGCCGTTCCTGCTCTCTCCCGAGGAGGGCGCGCGGACGAGCGTCTACCTCGCGAGCTCGCCGGAGGTCGAAGGCGTGTCGGGCTCGTACTTCGTGAAGGGCAAGGCGGCGGCGCCCTCGCGCCGCGCGCGCGACGACGACGAGGCGAAGCGGCTGTGGGAGCTCAGCGAGACGCTGTGCGGCGTGCGCTGGTCCTGATCGCCGCCTGTGCGTGCTCGCGCGACGACGCTCCGCCGTCGCCGTCGCCGGCACCACCGGCACCGCCGCGCGCTCGCGCGCCGCTCGCGGCGTCCGCGGAGTCGACGATCGCGCGCGCCGACTACGTCGGGCCGGCCGCGTGCGGCGACTGCCACCCCGACGAGCACGCGCGGTGGTCGGCGGGCCTGCACCGCCGGATGAACCAGCTCGCGCACCCCGATGCCGGCGCCGTGATCGGCGTGCCCGCGACGCTCGCGTACGCCGGCGGGCAGATGACATTCGCGGCGGGCACCGGCGGCTACACGATGACGCTCGCGAAGGGCGGCGTGTCGGCGACCTACCACGTGACCCGCACGATCGGCGTCAAGGGGCTCCAGGAGTACGTCGGCAGGAAGGACGGCACCGGCGACGAGGTGCGGCTGCCGTTCGCGTGGTGGCCGCGGCGCGCGGGCTGGTATCCGCAGCCGTACTTCGATCCGTGGTTCGCCTCCGAGGACGCGTTCGACGCCTACGCGCCGCTCACCGAGCCGTGGGCCGAGCGCTGCCCGTGGTGTCACTCGACGTACCCGTTCGCCCAGCGCATCGCGCGCGCGACCGCGCGCCCCGTCGGCCACGGGCTCGAGCAGGCGTTCACGCTCGCGGCCGGATCGGATCGGCTCGACGTCTCGCAGCAGGTCACCGTCGGGATCTCGTGCGAGAGCTGTCACCTCGGCGGCCGCGCGCACAAGAATGGCGCGCCGATCCACTTCGTCCCGCAAGGCGCGCTGCCCCGGCCCGGGGCGCCGGTGCCGTCGACGTTCGCCGCCGAGCGCGCCGATCCGGCGATCGTCAATCGCGTGTGCGCCCAGTGTCACTCCGGGCCGTCGCCGCGGCTGCCCGACGGCACCGCCCTGCGGAACTCGAGCGAGGCGCTCGATCTCGCGGCGTCCGCGTGCACGACCGCGCGGTGCATCGACTGCCACGATCCTCACGCCGGCGGCTCGAGCGAAGCGCGCGCGATCGCGGCCTGCCAGAAGTGCCACACCGCGCAGGCGTCGCCGGCGCACGCGGGGCACGGCGCGGGCACGACGTGCCTCGACTGCCACATGCCGAAGCTCGTGATGGGCATCGATCGCGTCGTGCGCACGCATCGCATCAGCTCGCCGACCAACCCGGCGCTCTACTCGGCCGCCGCGCCGAACGCGTGCAACCTGTGTCACCTCGATCGGTCGATCGCGTGGACCGCCGACGAGCTGCGCCGCGGCCACGACGTGGTCCTCGATCCGCGGCGCTGGACCGCGTACGGCGAGCTCGATCGCCCGGTCGGCGAGGTCTGGCTCGCGAGCGCGGAGCCCGCGATCCGGCTGGTCGCCACCGCCGCGTACGCGCGCTCGCCGCTGGCGAAGCTCGTGCTGCCGCAGCTCGCGGCGGGGCTCGCGGATCCGCTGCCTCACCTGCGCGCGTGGACGGTGTTCGCGATCGAGGACGTGCTCGGCAGGATGCTCGGGCCGGCGGAGTACGATCCACGGGCTGCCCCGGACGTCCGAGCTCGACAGCTGCGAGCCCTCACGCTGCAAGGACCGGCATCGCCGGGCCGCGCAGCAGCGCCGGAGGCGGTGCGCAGGTGAACCCAAGGACCGGCATCGCCGGGCCGCGCAGCAGCGCCGGAGGCGGTGCGCAGGTGAACCCAAG